>JBFGNS010000054.1:0-25176 GCA_041574955.1 Thermoanaerobaculia bacterium
CTGTGGCACGAGCCGGCGACCGGCCGGTGGCACGTCGCGCTGCGCTATGCGGAGCCCGGCGACCACCTGGTCGGGATCATCTCGAGCGAGTCGATCGACGACGTTCGGGGAGAGGAGCTCGAAAAGGCCGAGTTCGAGCGCACCAGCGACGTGCTGCTGCGCAACCTGGGCGGCGGAGGCTTCGAGCCGGTTCCGCTGCCGCAGCTCGAGCACTCCCACTGGACCACGTCGGCGGCGCTGGTCGACCTCGACAACAACGGCTGGCTGGACATCGCCTTGGCCCGCGGCGGCCAGCAGGGCGCGCTCAACGGCGACAGCGTGGTACTGATGAACTGCGGCGGCTTCGCCTTCGACGCGCATCCGCTACCCAATCCGGGCGCCGAGATCTACCGCGCCGGCGAGCTCGTCTTCGGCTTCGCCGACGGCGACGCCCGCCCCGACCTGTTCCTCACCAACGGCTCGCACCTGACCCCCAGCAACCGGGGTCCCTACCGGATGCTGCTGAACCGGACGCCGGCGGTGGGCGCCGCGGTGATGCTGGAGCTGGTGGGCACGCGCTCCAACCGCGACGCGGTCGGCGCGCGGGTCGACCTTCTCGACGACGCTGGCCGGCTGCTCGGCAGCCGCCTGCTGGCCTACCGCGGCCGCGCCCAGGACTCCCACCGACTGCACTTCGGGCTGGGCGAGCACCGCGGGCCGGTCAGGGCCCGTATCCGGTGGCCAAGCGGCCTGCGCCAGACCACCGGGCCGCTCGAGCCGAACCGGCTGACCCGGATCGTGGAGCCCACCGGTGCCGGCGCCGCCCAGCGGATCGCCGCGGCGGCGCCGCCGGTGACCGACCCGCCGGGCGGCGGCGCCGCGCCGGGTTCGGCGGACGCCGTGTCTCGAGCCCCGGCCCCGGCGACCGCCGGGCACGAGCGGCCAGCGGCAGTGCCCGACCGGCCGGCGGCCGGCGACCGCCGGCACCGCTGAGCCGCCCGGCTGCGGCGCTCAGCCGTCGAGCGCCCGGGCGAAGTCTTCGATCAGCTCATCGGCGCTCTCGATCCCCACCGACACCCGGATCAGGTCGTCGGTGATGCCGAGCCGCTGGCGGCCGTCGGCATCGAGCCCCAGGTGGGAGGCGCGGGCGGGCCGCACCACCAGGCTCTCGACGCCGCCGAGCGAGGCGGCGTGGATCGGGATGTGCAGCCGCTCGAGCAGCCGCTCGGCGAGCGCGGCATCGCCGGTGTAGAACGACAGCATGCCGCCGAAGCCGCCGAACAGCTTCGCCGCGAACGGGTGCGAAGGATCGGCGGGCAGTCCCGGGTAGTTGACCCGCCGGATCTCCGGCCGGCCGGCGAGGAACTCGGCCAGCCGCTGGGCGGTAGCGTTCTGCCGCTCGACCCTCAACACCAGCGTCTTCAGGCCGCGCTCGAAAAGGAAGCAGGCGTGCGGATCGAGCGACCCGCCGAGATGCAGCAGCAGCTGGCGCACCGGCTCCACCTTGTCGGCGCTACCCACCACCACGCCGGCGACGATGTCGCTGTGCCCGTTGAGGTACTTGGTGGCGCTGTGCACCACCAGGTCGAAGCCGGCCTCGAGCGGCCGGAAGTTGACCGGCGAGGCGAAGGTGTTGTCGATCACGGTCACCAGGGCGTGGGCGCGGGCGAACTCCACCGCCGCCGCGAGGTCGCCGACCTCCATCAACGGGTTGGAGATCGACTCGACCAGCAGCATCCGGCTGTTCGGGCGCAGCGCCTTCTGCCAGCTGTCCGGGCGCTCGGGGTCCGCCAGGTCGATCGCGGTGTGGCTCAACCCGAGCCGCGGGCCGTCCTGATCGAGGAAGTTCTGGGTGCCGCCGTAGAGGGTCTTCTGGGTCAGCACGTGGTCGCCGCTGCCGGCGTGGGCGAGCACCGCGGCGGTGATCGCCGCCATGCCGCTGGCGGTGACCAGCGCCGCCTCGCCGGATTCGATCGCGGCCAGCCGCGCCTGCAGGCTGTAGTGGTTCGGCGAGTTGCTCAGCCGGATGTAGCGCACCGCGTCGTACGAGGTCTCGTCGGCCATCAGGTAGTTGGCCGACTGGAACACCGGCGTGACCACCGCGCCCTCGACCCGCGGATGCGGCGAGCCGGCGTGGACCACCTCGGTGTCGAGGGTTCGGTACCTGCTGGAGTAGTCGGTCATGGGCCTCCAGGAACGGGCAGCAGCCGCCCGCCCGGCGTCAGCTCTTGCGGGTGAGGCCGAGGACGCCCGCCACCGTCAGACCAAGGCCGACCACCGTGCCGGTGATCTGCTTCCAGCCAAAGCCCGGAAAGCCGCCGACACCGATCTGGTCGGCCGCCAGAGAGACCACCAGGAGGACCACACCAGCGATCAGCAGCGCCTTGCCACGAGTGTCATGGTTCATCACGGAAGACTCCCTGAAGGGGTGGACAGGCCGCGCCGCCCGAGGCTAACAGACCGCAGTCCCGGCCGCGCGAGCACCGCCTCACGCGAACCGGTCGAGGACCATGATCGCCAGCACCGCCGGCAGATAGACCACCGACGCCAGCAGCAACCGCCGCGCCGCGTGACTCGAATGGCTGAGCGAGAAACCGAGACAGGCCGCCAGCAGGCCGAGGCCGAGCACCAGCGCACCGACGAAATAGGTGGCACCGGTGAGCCCGAGCGCCGACGGCAGCAGGCTCACCGGAACGAGGGCCGCCGCCCACAGCAGCATCTGCCGCGCCGTGCGGTTGCCGCCGGAGTCGCCGGTGGTGAAGACCGGCAGGCCCGCCCGACTGTAGTCGTCGCGGTACATCCAGGCGATGGCCAGGAAGTGCGGCAGCTGCCACAGGAACAGGATGCCGAACAGCACCCAGGCGCCGGCCTCGATCCGGCCGCTGACCGCCACCCAGCCCATCATCGGCGGCAGGGCTCCGGGTACCGCGCCGACCACGGTGGCCAGCGACGTCACCCGCTTGAGCGGGGTGTAGACGAAGACGTAGCCGCTGAACGCCACCGCACCGAGCAGCGCGCTGAGCAGGTTGATCGCCAGCGCCAGCACCAGCAGGCCGACCACGGTGAGCACCAGACCGAACGCCAGCGCCGTGTCGGGCGCCATGCGGCCGGCCGCCAGCGGCCGGTTGGCGGTGCGCCGCATCAGCCGGTCGGTGTCACGCTCCAGCACGTGGTTGAGCGTCGAACCGCCGGCCGACACCAAGCCGGTGCCGGTAAGGGTGGCGAGCACCAGCAGCGCCGGCGGCGCGCCGCCGGCCGCCAGCAGCAGGCCGATGCCGGCGGTCAGCACCACCATCAGGGTGATGCGTGGCTTGGTCAGCTCGACCAGGTCGGCGGCGGCCAGCGTGACCCCCGGTGCACCGCTGCCGGCAACCGCCGGCGTCCTCACGACGGCACCTCGTTGAGCGCCAGCGACTCGACGCGCTGCCCGCGGGAGTCGTGCGCGGCACCCTGCCCGAGCACCTGCACACCGTGCCACCCGTACAGCGTCAGCACCAGGCTCGACGCCAGCAGCAGCGCGCCCACCGCCACGTGGGCGGTGTTGGGCAGCACGCTCTTGCCGGTCAGCACCACCGCCGCGCCCAGGCTCACCTGCGCCACCACCAGCAGCGCCAGCGCCGCCGCCGGCAGCAGCAGGGTGCGCTCCCGCCGGAACCGGCGCACCACCAGCGCCACGGTCAGGGCGACCCCCACCAGCACCACCAGCGCGTTCAGCCGGTGGAGGTAGTGGACCGCGATGCCGAAGTCGAACCGCGGCGGCACCAGGCGGCCGAACGCCAGCGGGAAGTCGGGGATCGCGAGACCGGCGCCGCTGTGGCGCATGACGGCGCCGACGAGCACCTGCAGGTAGATGCCACCGGTCAGAGCGGTTGCCAGGCGCGCCAGCCGCCGCCGGGCGGCGGCGTGCTGCAGGGCGAAGTCGGCGCGCTGCCAGGCGGGAGCGGTCACCACCGCCAGGGTCACGACCAGGCAGAAGAACAGCTGCGCCAGGCCGGCGTGTGCGACCGACACCGGCAGCGGCAGGAACAGCAGCACCGTGATGCCGCCGAGCAGCGCCTGGACGAGCACCGCCGCCACCGCCAGGTAGGCCAGTCGACGCACCCAACGGCGCGCCTCGCGGCGGCGGAACCGCCACGCCAGCAGCATCGTCAGCAGCGCCACGGTGCCGGCGATCAGCCGGTGACCGTGCTCGGCGCGCACGTTCTCGATCTGCCACCAGCGCGGGGGGTTGAGGCTGCCGTACGACAGCGGCCAGTCGGGCACCGCCAGGCCGGCCTGCTTGCTGGTGACCAGCGCGCCGGCGCCGATCAGCACCACCACGCAGCCGGCGAGCAGCAGGGCGAAGCGGTGCAGACCGCGACCGTTGACGATCTGGATGCGGCCGCTGGACATGTAGACCTCCCCGACCCGCGGGGCGGCCGCGAGTCTACCGCAAAGAGCAGCGTCGCCGGCGGCCGGGAAGGCACCCGGCCGCCGCCGTCCGCTGACCGCCGGCCTCAGGCCGCCGGCGAGAAGTCGAACGTCGCCTCGGCGGTGCCGTCCGCCTCGACGGTGACGTTCGCGGTCTTGGTTCCGAACTCCTCGTGCCACGCCTCGAGCACATAGCTGCCGGCCGGCAGCCCCTTGAGCTCGAACGACCCGTCGGCGCCGCTGACGGCAAAGAACGGGTGGTTCAGGACGCCCATGTAGGACGACATCCAGGGGTGGACGTCGCACTTGAACCGCACCATCACCTCAGGGTTCTGGAACGTCTTCTCGAGCTCCATGCCCTGGAACGGCTGCCCCTGGTTGAACTCGGGGTTGGCAGTCGGCAGGGCGTGGACGTTGTGCAGGGTGGGATCGGAGTTGCGGACCACCAGCTTCTGCCCGACCATGACGCCCGACACGTGCGGCGAGTACTGGCAGCCCTTCTGGTCCAGCACGTGGGCCTCGGCCGGCGCCTGGTGCTTGCCGCTCAGCCCCTCCTTGACGTAGACGAACACGTTGGCCAGCCGGCCGTCCTGGGCCACCACCTTCTCGGTGTAGGTGTCCCCGGAGTGCAGACCCTTGCAAATCGGGTCGGCGTCCATCCGGATGGCGGTATCGGGGTCGCCGTTGGCGTAGGTGACGGTGCCGGTGATGGTGGCGTTGCCCGCCGGCGCGGCCGCCGGGGCGGCGGCCGAGGCGGGGGCGTCGGCCGAAGGCGCCGGTTCCTCGCCGCCGCCGCAAGCCACGAGCAGTGCCACCGACGCCAGGGCCAGCACCAGAGAAAGAGCCTTCTTGTTCATCGAATCGAACCTCCTTGGTTTTGGAAGAGAGCCGGCCGAACGGCCGGCCGCGGCATTATCTCACGCCGACCGGCCGCGGCTAGCGGGGCAGATTCCACCACAGGTGGTCGCGCAGGGCGGAGGCCACCTGGTGGGCATCGGCGAGATACGTCCGGAGCTCCTGCTCGGACGAGAACTGCTGCATCAGCCGGCGCTTCTCGGCGGAGAACATCGGGGCGTCGATGGCGGCGGTGATCGGCGACTGGAAGCTGCCGTCGTTGGCCTTGGGGAAGTTCATCGGCATGTTGGTGCCGGGGATCCAGCTCTGCGGGTCGAGGATCCAGTCGGGCACCCAGTCGTGGCGCAGCCGCTGACGCGCCAGCAGCAGGGAGGGCGCCAGCTCGGCGGTGCCGGCGCCCGCCGCAGAGGTCGCCGCCGGTCCGGCCGGGTGACACTTGGCGCACTGGAACATGTTGAACGCCACCTCGCCCACCACCAGCCGCCGCCGGTCGGGGCGCTCGGGGGGCGACAGGAAGGTGGCCCGCTCCTCGCGCGCCTCGAAGTAGGAGACCAGGGTGTTCACCTGCTCGTCGCTGAACTCGAAGCTCGGCATGCGCACGCCCAGCCACGGCCGCAGCCGCACCGCGCCGGGGTCGTGCAGGTAGCCGAACAGCCAGTCGGCCTGCACCCGCGCGCCCTGGGCCGCCAGGTTGGGCGGCAGCAGCCCGACGTCCTCGATCGATGTGCGGATGGCGTGCCCGCGCCCCTCCACCAGGTGGCAGCCCTGGCAGTTGTACTCGGTGATCAGCTTGCGGCCGCGCGCCACCTGCGCCGCGCGCGACGACTGGCCGGCGCGGCGCTCACCGATCACCCCCTCCTTGGTGAAGCCGAGCACGCTGGTCGTCACCGCCCGCGCCTCGCGCTCCGACATACCGAAGTTGGGCATGCGGTAGAGCTCGTCGTAGGTCTTGACCGCCTCCTTGCCCTCGTCCCAGATGCGCGGATCGAGCATCTTGGTGATGACCCAGTCGTGGCGCGTGTGCGGCACGTCGTGGACGTGGCCGAAGTCGAACTGGTGCAGCGGCTTCGAGCCCTCCTCGGTGAGCTCGACGCCGATCGGCTTGGCCTCCTCGAAACCTTCCAGCTCGTGGCACCCCCAGCAGCCGTACTTCTGGATGGTCTCGCCGCCCAGCAACACGTCCCGCTGGCGCGGGCTCATCTCCTCCAGCCGCGCCTCGCTCTGCTCGATCGTCATGCGGTTCTGCAGGTAGCCGAGCACCAGCTGATCGCGGATCGCGGCATCGATCGGCGGCATCTCCAGGTTCTCGTACTCGGGGTCACGGCTCGACATCAGGAAGGCGGTGAGGTCGGCGGCCTCGACGTCGGTCAGCCGCAGGCTCGGCATGCGGGTGTCCGGGTTGTACTGCTTGGGGTCCTTGAGCCAGGCGTACAGCCAGCCGGCCTCGACCTTGCTGCCCAGCCGCACCAGGTTCGGGCCGTGCAGACGGTTGATCTGCGGGAAGAAGTCGTCGCGCGTGACCTCCGCGTCGCGCACGTGGCAGCCGGTGCAGCCGACGGTCTCGAACAGCTCGGCGCCGCGCTCGGCGTCGCCCGGCGGCGCCGGCGGGTAGTCGGGGGCCTCGGAGCGGTCCCAGATGTAGGCGACGACGGCGGCTATCTCGGCCTTCTGGCGTTCCAGGTTGGCGGGCGTCGTGGTGTTCTTCTGGAAGAAGAAGTGGGGCATCCAGCTGGTCGGCCGGAAGTCGCGTGGCGCCTCGATCCAGCGGTAGGCCCAGGCCGGATCCACCTTGCCCGCCACCCGCGCCAGGCTGGGCCCCGGCCGCGGCAGGTCGCTGAACGCCGGGTAGTCGATCTTGTGGCAGACGTAGCAGCCCATCCTGTTGATCAGCTCGCGCCCGGCCTCCAGCTGGGCGGCGCCGGGCGTCCAGATCTCGTCGGCGTGGCAGCCGACACAGCCGGCTTCCGAGTAACCGGCCGGCAGGATCGGCGTCTCGAGATACGGCTGCTTCTCCCAGTCCCACTCCTTCTGCCACCGCTTCTTCTGCTCCTCGTCGACCGGGCTGTGTCCGGAGCGCGCGAAGTGGGTCGAGCGGTCGAGCCCGGCGTGGCAGGTGGTGCAGCCGAAGCGGGTGTAGGGGTGCGGCGACGTGGCCGACACGAACATGTCGAAGCGCGGGTGACTGCGGAACGGCGGCTGCCACTCCTCACCGTCGAAGCCGACGCGGTTGGCCGCCACGTGGCAGGTGACGCAGCGGTCCACCCGGTCGACGTTGGTGAAGTTGATGTCGTTGTACAGACCCGACAGCATCACCTGCTCCACCTTGAGATCGGGCTGCAGGAAGTCGAGCAGCGGCGCGTTGAGCAGGAAGTAGTCGATTCGCTTGTCGAGGTTGGCGACCTGCTGCTCGAGCGAATCGAGGCCGCGGCGCAGAGCCGTCAGCCTCTCCTCGGCCTCCTTCAGCCCGGCACGCTTGTCGGCCAGCCCCTGACGCACGAAGTCGCGCTGGCCGGTGAGCTCCTCCACCTCCTTGCGGCGCTCGCGCAGCGCGGCGTTGAGACGGTCGACCTCGGCGCGGGTCTTCTCGATCAGCCGCTGATCGCCGCTCTGCACCGCCTGGTCGAAGGCGTAGCGGGCGGTGTCGAGCAGCGACTTGACCGAGCGGGCCTCGGCGTCGGCGGCGTACAGCGACCGGCCGAAGGCCGCCTCGTCGCTCTCCAGAGTGGAGATCTCCTCACGCTGGGCGGCCAGCTTCTCCTCCTCGCCGGCGATCTCCTGCCGCAGCTCCGAGATCTCGTTGTCGTTCAGGCTCTGCCGGGCCTCCTCCGCCTGGCGCAACAGCGACTGGCGCTCGAGCTCGCGGAACTCGTTCTGCAGCCGTTTCCACGGCTGGGCGTAGTCCGCCCACACCATCCACACGGTGACCAGCAGCAGAGCCACCGAGCTCCAAGCGAACACCACGTTCATGCGGCGGAAGTCGTAGTGACGGTCGGGCGTCGGCTTGGGAGGAGTCGCCATGGTCAGATGTTGAAGAAGAACTCCTGGATGTGGACGAAGTACTTGAGGTTGAACATCCAGCGGCAGTACATCTTGATCGGCAGCAGCATCATCACCAGCAGCAGCGAGATGCCGATGTAGTAGCGCGCCGGCCCCATCTTCTCGTACCAGGTCTTGCAGATGCCGCGCTTGGCGAGCAGCACCGGCAGCGCGACAAAGTAGGCGCCGAGCAGCAGGATGCCGAAGATCTCACGCGGCAGCCAGTGCGACGGCAGGCCGTAGCCGAGCAGCTTGATCCAGATCAGCTCGGACAGGTCGACGTTGACCAGCGGCTCGATCTTGTTGATGTCCCAGTACTCGTAAGGGCCGAAGAAGTTCCAGTTGGGGCCGCGCAGGAAGGTGCCGATGACGATCAGCTCGATCCACAGCACCAGGTAGCCGAACATGAAGGCCACGATCTCGGCCCTGCGCTCCTTGAAGGTGAAGTAGCCGTTGCCGCGCGGGTTGGTGTCGATGTAGGGAATCGCCATCAGGCCGATGATGATCAGCCCGGGCAGCACCACTCCCGCCATCCACGGGTCGAAGTAGACCAGCATCTCCTGCAGGCCGAGGAAGTACCATGGCGCCTTCGACGGGTTGGGCGCCACCGAGGTGTTGGCCGGCTCTTCGAGCGGCGCCTGCAGGGCGATCGACCAGACCACCAGCACCACGGTCAGCACCACCATGCAAATGAACTCGGAGAACACCAGGTCGGGCCAGGTGAACACCTTGTCCTCGACCTCGCTCTGCTCGAAGGTGGGCTCGCCGCGCTCGAGCGCCCGGTCGTTGGCCAGCGCTTTGTTCATCGCCAGCCAGGCGAAGTAGCCGACCAGGAAGACCATCATCACGATCGGCACGTTGTCCGGCTTGGTCACGATCAACCGGAAGTTGGCGTCGAGCAGGCTGACCAGGAAGAACGCCGTGCCGACGGCCAGCATCAGCCAGCCGCCGGCACGCGTCCACAGCTTGCGTGTCCAGAAGATCGCCACGAAGCCGACCAGCGACAGCGTGAACGACCACTGCGGGTACGACAGGAAGTTGATGAGGCCTTTGATCGCTTCCATCGGCGTCGCCTACATGGGGCCCGAGATGCCGCCGTCGCGGCGCACGCGCCAGAAGTGCACCGCCATCAGCCAGGCAGCGACCAGCGGGATCCCCACGCAGTGCAGCACGTAGAAACGGATCAGGGTGCCGCCGCCGATGGTGCGGCCGGCGATCAGCGCGAACCGCGCGTCGCTGCCGACGTGGATCAGCTGCGTGCCGCCCAGCTCGAGCAGCGCGGCGCCCGGGCCCTCGTGCCCCAGCAGCGGCGTCGCCCGCGCCATGTTCGAGCCGACGGTGATCGCCCAGATCGCCAGCTGGTCCCAGGGCAGCAGGTAGCCGGTGAACGACAGCAGCAGGGTCAGCACCAGCAGGATCACGCCGACGTTCCAGTTGAACTCCCGCGGCGGCTTGTACGAGCCGGTCATGAAGACGCGGAACATGTGCAGCCAGACCGCGATCACCATGGCGTGCGCGCCCCAGCGGTGGAGCTCGCGCATGATGCCGAACGCCGCCACCTCGCGCAGATCGACCATGTCGAAGTAGGCGTACTCGACGGTCGGCCGGTAGTAGAACATCAGCAACAGGCCGGTGATGGTCTCGACCAGGAAGAGGAAGAACGAAGTGCCACCCATGCACCAGGTGTAGCTCATCCGCAGCCCGGACTTCTTGACCTTGATCGGGTGCAGGTGCAGCGCCACGTTGCCGAGCATCGCCATGGCGCGCTTGCGGTTGTCGGTGGGGATGCCGACCCGGAAGACCGACTTCCACACCTGCGACTTGACGATCCCCTTCTGCAGCTTCTTCAGCATGATCCCCCGCAGTCCGGCCCTAGGCTATGGCGATGTAGGAGTTGGGGTCGTCCCACTGCCCCAGCTCCCACTGGTACTTCTGCGCCTTGTCGACGACGATCTGGCCGTCGCTGGGGTCGATGTAGATGGCGGCGCGCTCCAGCGGCCGCGGCGTCGGCCCTTCGAAGTTGATGCCGTTCTTGTAATAGCCGCTGCCGTGGCACGGGCACTTGAACTTGTTCTGCGCCTCGAGCCAGTTGGGCGGGCAGCCGAGATGGGTGCAGATCGCGATCAATGCGAACAGCCGGCCCTCTTGGTTGACCACCCACACCCCGTTGGACTCCTTGAACCGCTCGTCCACCAGGCCGGGCGGGAAGTCGTCCGGCACCCCGACCTTGAAGTTGGTCGGCGGCTCGTACAGCACGTTGGGGTACATGAAGCGCCCGAAGGCGGTCATGCAGCCGCCGATGGCGGCGGTGAAGCCGACCCACGCCACCGCCGCCCAGGAGAAGAAGCCCCGGCGGGTGAGCTCCTGACCCGGCTGGCCCGCGACCTTGTTGGCCGCGGCGGGAGGCTTCGCTTCAGGCTGGCGATCTCCGCTGTCGTCAGTCATGACCCTCGATCCTGCTTGCGCCGCAGCGCCTGCCGTGCGTGGTGCAGTTTCTAGTTCAACCGCCCGAGCCTGTCAAGGCCGCTCTTCGCCCCGGGCGCGCCGCGCCTCGATCGCCGCCTGCCGCACCTTGAGGCTGGGGTCGTCCTCGGCCAGCCGGTCCAGCAGCGGGCCCAGATCGTCGCTGCCGAGCGCGCTGAGCGCCCTGATGGCGCTCACCATCACCTCTTCCTGCTGCTCCGTCCGGATCTCGGGCACCTGGGCCGTCAGCCGCCGATCGAGCATCTCGCGCAGCACCGGCACGGCGGCGGCATCCCCCAGCCGAGCCAGCGCCAGCGCCGCGTTCCACCGTACGTCGGCCACCGGATCCTCGAGCACCGGCCGCAGCTCGGGCGCCAGCGAGCGGTCCCCCAGCTCGCCCAGCGCGAAGGCCGCCGTCTTGCGCAGTCCCGGGTCGGCGTCGGCCAGCGCCGCGACCAGCGGCTGGCGAGCACCCGGATCGCCGATCTTGCCGAGTGCCCACAGCGCGTAGATCCTCATCTCGGGGTCGTCGCCGTCGGCCGCCTCGACCAGCAGCCCGAGCGCCTCGCGATCTCCCGTGTACCCGAGGATCAGCGCCAGGTAGCGCCGGATGGAGACGTCCTCGACCTCGCGAAACAGGCTGCGCAGCTCCTCCCGCGCGCCCGGCTCGTCGTCGAGCGCCGACGGGTCCGCCACCAGGATCTTGGACAGCTCGTAGGCCGCCTGCGCCCGCCGCGGCTTCCACGACGACCGCAGGTCGTCGAGGTAGTCGCTAGTGGTCTGACGGTCGTAGGCGATCCAGCCGAAGCCGACGAACACCCCGACGCACACCAGCACCACCAGCAGCGGCACGACGAACAGGCCGAGGAAGGCGCGCAGCGGGCTGGCCCCGGCCTCGGCGGCATCCTGGGGCTCGGCCGCGTCCCGGGCCGGGCCTGTCGGGTCTTGCGCCACGGCTCGGCAGCTTACCGGAAACGGCGGCGGCCGGCGAAACCCGTCCGCCGGGTGCCACCCTTTGTCACCCCGGCGCGAGAACAGTCCGTCAATACTGCCTTTTCAGCTGGCACGACATCTGCTCCACACTCGGGAGCCGAGGGGGGAACCGCCGTAGAGGCTATCGGCGTGGCGAGAGACGAGCGAACAGACGAAGCGCGTGGCTTCACCCTGATCGAGCTGCTCATCGTGGTGGCGGTGATCGGCGTGATCGCCACTATCCTGATACCCAACCTGCTGGACGCGCTGCAGAAGGCCAAGCAGCGCGCCACCGTCGCCCAGATCAAGGCCACCGGCGAGGCCTGGTTCTCCTGGCTCACCGACGAGGTGTCGGCGGCGGGCGCCGGCAGCAGCCAGACCTTCACCTTCTCGACCCTGAGCGAAAAGCTGACGGCCGACGAGCTGCTCGACGTGCTGTTCGATGACACCGAGTTCTTCTACATCCGCGACGTGCCGACCAACGACGGCTGGGGACACCCGTTCGACTACGCCTGGTCCGGCAATCCGCTGAGCGCTCGGGTGATGGGCGTGCGCTCGCGCGGCCGGGACGGCCTGGTCGGCCCGACCGGCGAGCCGTACACGCTGGGGCCGTTCACCTCCAGCCGCTACGACGAGGACATCGTCTGGCTGGACGGCTTCTTCATCCGCTATCCCAGCGGCGCCAGGACCCAGTAGCCGCTGGCGAGCTGCCCGCGCCGCCCTGCAACTTGACAGGCGGGCGCCAACGAATAAGCTTCGGGCGGCCTCGCTGACCCGGGAGCGGGCCACGACCCCCCAAGACGGATTCGATTTCGCGGCATGCCGCGAGACGGGGGCCTGCCACGTCAATGGCCCAGATCTTCAAGCGCAGCACCAACACCGTCGCCAAGACGAGCATCTACGGGGCGGTCTTCATCGTCGCCTTCCTGGTGTGGGTGTTCATGGTGCTCGACCGCTCGGCCTACAACACCGGCCAAGGCGTGACGCTGGCCCAGCCGGTGCCGTTCAGCCACGACCACCACGTCACCGGCCTGGGGATCGACTGCCGCTACTGCCACACCTCGGTCGAGGAGGCGGCGTTCGCCGGCATGCCGCCCACTGCCACCTGCATCAACTGCCACAAGCTGATCTGGAACGACAGCCCGATGCTCGAACCGGTACGCGCCAGCTTCGCCACCGGCACGCCGATCGCCTGGTCGCGGGTGCACGACCTGCCGGACTACGTCTATTTCGACCACTCGGTCCACCTCGCCAAGGGCATCGGCTGCGTCTCCTGCCACGGCCGGGTCGATCGCATGCCGCTGGTCTACCAGCAGGCGTCGCTCCAGATGGAGTGGTGCCTCGACTGCCACCGCAACCCGGAGCGCCACGTGCGGCCGCGATCCGAGCTGTTCAACGCGAGCTGGCAGGCCGACGACCAGCAGGCGCTGGGCGCTCGGCTGGTCGAGGAGTACGGCATCCAGTCGAAGCTGAGCTGTTCCGCCTGCCACCGTTGAGCCCCGCGCGATGACCGTCCACGACCCGACCTCCGCTCCGCCGCCGGCCGCCGACACCGGTCGGCTGTCGGTGGCCGACGTCCAGCGCCGCCTGGCCGGGCGGCGCGGGCCGGAGTACTGGCGCAGCCTCGAAGAGCTGGCGGCCACCCCCGAGTTCGAGGAGCTGCTGCACCGCGAGTTCCCGCGCCAGGCGTCCGAGCTGCCGGCAGGCGTCGACCGGCGCCGGTTCCTGCAGCTGATGGGAGCATCGCTCGCCCTCGGCGGGCTGACGGCATGCACCCGTCAGCCGCTCGAATCGATCGTGCCGTACGTCGAGCAGCCCGAGTCGCTGGTGCCGGGCAAGCCGCTCTACTTCGCCACCTCGCTGGTCCAGGGCGGCTACGCCACCGGGCTGCTCGCCGAGAGCCACATGGGACGGCCGACCAAGCTCGAGGGCAACCCCGACCACCCCGCCAGCCTGGGCGCCACCGACCTGTTCGCCCAGGCCTCGGTCCTGACGCTGTACGACCCCGAGCGCTCGCAGACCGTCACCCACCTCGGCCGCATCTCCACCTGGCAGGCGTTCCTGGCCGACGCGCGCAAGGCGCTGGCGGCGCTCGCAGCCGGTCCCGCCGGCGCCCGGATCCGGGTCCTCACCCCGCCGGTCAGCTCTCCCAGCCTCACGGCCGCCATCGGCCGCCTGCTCGAGCGCTACCCGGCGGCGCGCTGGCACCAGTGGGAGCCGGCGCACCGCGACGCCGCCCGCGAGGGCAGCCGGGCGGCTTTCGGCGAGCCGCTCGAGGCGCGCTACGACCTCGCCCGGGCGCGGGTCGTCGTCGGCCTCGACACCGACTTCCTCACCGCCGGTCCGGGCGCCCTGCGCTACGCGCGACAGTTCGCCGACCGCCGCCGGGTGCGCCGTGGCAGCGACTCGATGAGCCGTTTCTACGCCGCCGAGAGCTCGCCCACCGCCACCGGCACCATGGCCGACCACCGCCTGCCGGTCACCGCCAGGACGCTCGGCCTGCTGGCGGTGGCGCTGGCCGCCGAGGTCGGGGTGGCCGGCGCCGACGCCGGCGGCGCCCTCGGGGCACGCGAGATCGCCTGGGCGCGGGCGGCAGCCGACGCGCTGCGGCGCCATCGGGGCCAGGGGCTGGTGGTGGCGGGCGACTGCGCGCCGGCGGCAGTCCACACCCTGGTGCACGCCATCAACCAGCAGCTCGGCAACGTCGGCCGCACCGTCGACTACACCGCCCCGGTGGCCGGCGGCGAGGCGCCGATGGCCGAGTCGTTCGAAGAGCTGCTGACGGCGATGCGCGCCGGCGAGGTCGACCTGCTGCTGGCGCTCGGCGTCAACCCGGTCTACGACGCGCCGGCCGACGCCGGGATCCTCGAGGCGCTCTACCAGGTGCCGCGGCGCGTCCATCTAGGCCTCTACCGCGACGAGACGGCGGAGTTCAGCCAGTGGCACGTGCCCGCGGCTCACTACCTCGAGAGCTGGGGCGACGCGCGCGCCTTCGACGGCACCGTCAGCCTGCAGCAGCCGCTGATCGAACCGCTGTACGGCGGCAAGTCGGCGCTCGAGCTGGTCGCGGCGCTGGCCGACGACCAGGAGCGCGACGACCGCGAGCTGGTGCGGGACGGCTGCCGCGCGCTGGCGCCGGCGGACGGGCCGTTCGAGCCGTTCTGGCGCCGCTGCCTGCACGACGGAGTGATCGCCGGCACCGCCTTCGAGCCCCGCTCCGCCGTGCTCGACGCCGCTGCCGCCACGGCCGCTGCCACCGCCCTCGCCGCCGAGCCCGCCACCGATCTCGAGCTGCTCTTCCGGCCCGACCCGACGGTGTGGGACGGCAGCTGGGCGAACAACGCCTGGCTGCAGGAGTGCCCCAAGCCGCTGACCAAGCTGACCTGGGACAACGCGCTGCTGGTGTCGCCGGCGCTGGCGGCGCGTCTCGGTCTGGCGAGCGAGGACGAGGTGACGCTGACGGTCGACGGACGCAGCCTGGAGGCGCCGGTGTGGGTGCAGCCGGGGCATCCCGACGGCGCGGTCACGCTGCACCTCGGATACGGCCGCAAGGCCGCCGGCCGGGTGGGCACCGGCACCGGTGTCAACGCCCATCTGCTGCGCACCGCAGCCACGCCGTGGCGCGCCGCCGGCGCGACGATCACCGCCACCGGACGGCGCCGGCCGCTGGCCTCCACCCAGATGCACCACAACCTCGGACCCGATCCGATCCAGGGCTCCAACCTGGAAGGGCGCGAGGCCGAGCGGCGCCACCTGGTGCGGGTCGGCACCCTCGAGGAGTTCCTGCACGAGCCCGATTTCGTGCACCACGCCGAGCACGGCCCGGGCGACCTGTCGCTGCACCCCGACTGGGAGTACGACGGTCACGCCTGGGGGCTGGCCGTCGACCTGGCGGCGTGCACCGGCTGCAACGCCTGCGTGCTGGCCTGCCAGGCGGAGAACAACATCCCGGTGGTCGGCAAGCAGCAGGTGGCGGCGGGGCGCGAAATGCACTGGATCCGCGTCGACCGCTACTACCAGGGCGAGCTGGAGGACCCGACGGTGCACCACCAGCCGGTGATGTGCATGCACTGCGAGCAGGCGCCGTGCGAGGTGGTGTGCCCGGTGGCCGCCACCGTGCACAGCGACGAGGGTCTCAACGACATGGTCTACAACCGCTGCGTCGGGACCCGCTACTGCTCCAACAACTGCCCGTACAAGGTGCGGCGGTTCAACTTCTTCAAGTACAACGACACCGACACGCCGGTGCTCAAGCTGCTGCGCAACCCGGACGTAACGGTGCGCACACGCGGGGTCATGGAGAAGTGCACCTACTGCGTGCAGCGCATCAACTACGCGCGCGGCGAGGCCAAGCGCGAGCAGCGCTCGATCCGTGACGGCGAGATCCGGACCGCCTGCCAGCAGGTCTGCCCAAGCCGCGCCATCGTGTTCGGCGACATCAACGACCCGCAGTCCGAGGTGTCGCGCTGGAAGGACGAGCCGACCAACTACGCGCTGCTGAGCGAGCTCGGCACACGGCCGCGCACCAGCTACCTGGCCAAGATCACCAACCCCGATCCGGAACTCGAGGACGAAGCGTGAGCGAGGTCCTGGGCAAGCAGCCGATCGTCGCCCCCGGCCACACCTCGGGGTCGGTGACCGACCACATCAGCTCGATCGTCCTCAAGCGGGCACCGCGCTGGTGGTGGGCCGCCTTCGGCGTCTCGTTCCTGCTCACCCTGGTGCTGCTCCATGCCCTCACCAAGCTGGTGTTCGAGGGCATCGGCATCTGGGGCGTCAACATCCCCGTGGGCTGGGGCTTCGCCATCATCAACTTCGTGTGGTGGATCGGCATCGGTCACGCCGGCACCCTGATCTCGGCCATCCTGCTGCTCCTGCGTCAGGAGTGGCGCACCTCGATCAACCGGTTCGCCGAGGCGATGACCCTGTTCGCGGTGGCGTGCGCCGGCGTCTTCCCGCTGATCCACGTCGGCCGCCCGTGGCTGGCGTACTGGCTGCTGCCGTACCCCAACACCATGCAGCTGTGGCCGCAGTTCCGCAGCCCGCTGATCTGGGACGTGTTCGCGGTCTCCACCTACGCCACGGTGTCGCTGCTGTTCTGGTACGTCGGCCTGATCCCCGACCTGGCCACGCTGCGCGACCGCTCGCGCCGGCTGTGGAAGAAGATCGGCTACGGCTTCCTGGCCATGGGCTGGCGCGGCTCCGCGGTGCACTGGCACAACTACGAGGTCGCCTACCTGCTGCTCGCCGGCCTGGCCACGCCGCTGGTGGTCTCGGTCCACACGGTGGTCAGCTTCGACTTCGCGGTCGGCCAGATTCCGGGCTGGCACGCCACCATCTTCCCGCCCTATTTCGTGGCGGGCGCCATCTTCGCCGGCTTCGCCATGGTGCTGACGCTGGCCATCCCGCTCAGGCGGCTGTTCCGGCTAGAGGACTTCATCACCCTGCGGCACCTGCAGAACATGGCCAAGGTGATGCTGGCCACCGGCCTGATCGTGGCCTACGGCTACATAGTCGAGATCTTCATGGCGTTCTACAGCGGCAACCAGTACGAGGAGTTCATGATCCTCAACCGCATCGGCGGGCCGTACAAGCTGCACTGGTGGGCGCTCATCCTGACCAACGTGCTGGCGCCGCAGATGGTCTGGATCCGCAAGATCCGCTCGACCCCCTGGATGCTGTTCATCGTCGCCATGTTCGTCAACGTCGGCATGTGGCTGGAGCGCTACGTGATCGTGGTGACCAGCCTGTCGCGCGACTTCCTGCCGTCGTCGTGGGGCACCTACTCGGGCACGCTGTGGGACTGGGCGACCTTTGTCGGCACCCTCGGCCTGTTCCTGGCGCTGATGTTCCTGTTCATCCGCTTCCTGCCGATGATCTCGATCTTCGAGATGCGTACCATCCTGCCGGAGGCCAAGGACAAGGGAGGCGGAGGATGAGCGCGCCACACGGCGGAGCGCCGGACGGCGGGCTGTACGGGCTGATGGCCGAGTTCGACTCGCCACGCAAGCTGATCCGCGCCTGCGAGCTGGCGCGCGAGGCCGGCTACAGCAAGCTCGACGCCTACACGCCGTACCCGATCGAGGAGGTGTGGGAGGCGATCGGCCACCACAAGTCGCGGCTGCCGATGATCGTGCTCGGCGGCGGCCTGATTGGCGCGATCGGCGGCTTCCTGTTCCAGTACTGGGCGTCGGCGATCGCCTACCCGATGAACATCGGCGGCCGGCCGCTCAACTCGTGGGTGGCGTTCATCGTGCCGGCGTTCGAGACCACCATCCTGTTCGCCGCTTTCGCCGCGGTGCTCGGAATGTTCGTGCTCAACGGGCTGCCGCAGCCCTACCACCCGGTGTTCAACGTCCAGCGGTTCGGCGAAGCGTCGCGCGACCGCTATTTCCTGCTGCTGGCGAGCTTCGACCCGCGCTTCGACTACCGGGACACGCGGCGCTTCCTCGAGGGCCTGGAGGCGGTGGAGGTGAGCGATGTCGAGCGCTGAGCGCCGCCTGCGCCTGGCGGCGGCGGTGCTGGTGCTGGCGGCGGCCGGCTGCCGCCAGGACATGCACGACCAGCCCAAGTACGAGCCGTTCGAGGCCAGCGCGGTGTTCGCCGACGGCGCCGCCTCGCGCCGGCCGGTGGCGGGCACCGTGGCGCGCGGCCTGCTGCGCGAGGACATCCGGCGCTTCCGCGGGCTGGAGGCCGACGGCAGCTTCGTGGCCGAGATCCCGCTGGCGGTGGACCGGGCGTTTCTGGAGCGCGGTCGCGAGCGGTTCCAGATCTTCTGCTCGCCCTGCCACGGCGCCAACGGCGACGGCCAGGGCATGATCGTGCAGCGCGGCTTCAAGCGCCCGCAGAGCTTCCACCAGGACCGCCTGATCCAGGTGCAGGACGGCTACTTCTACGACGTCATGACCAACGGTTTCGGCCAGATGTCGAGCTACGCCGCCCAGCTCGAGCCGGACGACCGCTGGGCGGTCGTGGCCTACGTGCGGGCGCTGCAGCTCAGCCGCCGGGCGCCGGTCGAGCTGCTCGACGAGAGCGAGCGGGCGCGGCTGGACGGCGCGGCGGCCGCTCCCCGGCCGGCGGCCCCGGCGCCTGTGGGAGAGACCGAATGAGCGTCGCCTTCTCGCCCCCCGAGGGGCTCTCCCGGCTGCGCTCGCGGGCGTGGGCGGCGGCGGTGGTCGGCATCGCCGCGTCGGCGGTGGGCTTCTACCTCGACCGAACCCAGTTCTTCCGCTCCTACCTGGTGGCCTGGCTGTTCTGGCTGGGCATCGCGCTGGGCTGCTACGCGGTGGCGCTGCTCCACCAGCTGACCCGCGGCGGCTGGGGGCTGATGATCCGCCGCGCGCTGGGCGCCGCCACCCGCACCCTGCCGCTGCTGGCGATCGCCTTCGTACCGATCGTCCTCGGCATGAGCGAGATCTACTCCTGGGCGCGGCCGGAGGCCGCCGCCGACCCGCTGATCGCGGCCAAGGGGTGGTACCTGAACCGCTCGGGCTTCATCTGGCGGGCGGTGGCGTACTTCGCCATCTGGGGGCTGCCGCTGTGGCTGCTCAACCGCATGTCGCTGCGCCAGGACGAGGAGGCCGGCGACCGGCAGTTCCGCCGCATGCGGATGATCGCCGCGCCGGCGCTCGGGCTGTACTGCCTGGCCGCCACCTTCGCCTCGGTCGACTGGCTGATGTCGCTCGACCCGCACTGGTACTCGAGCCTGTGGGGGGTGAGCTTCATCGGCGGCCACGCGGTGTCGGCGTTCGCCTTCATCATCCTGGTGGCGCTCTTCCTCGCCGGCCGGCCGCCGCTCCAGGGCCAGTTCCAGGCCCGCCACTTCCACGACTACGGCAAGCTGCTGCTGGCGTTCGTCATGCTGTGGACCTACTTCCAGCTGTCGCAGCTGATCATCATCTGGTCGGGCGATCTGCCCGAGGAGGTGACCTTCTACCTGGCGCGCGTCGAGGGCGGCTGGAAGTACCTGTCGATCTTCCTCGCCCTCGGTCACTTCCTGCTGCCGTTCGTGCTGCTGCTGTCGCGCGACATCAAGCGCGACGCCCGCCGGCTGGCGATGGTCGCCGGCCTGCTGCTGGCGATGCGCTGGTTCGACCTCTACTGGCAGGCCGCGCCAGCGTTCGCGCACGGCGAGAGCCACGGGCTGCACTTCCACTGGCTGGACCTGGCGACCCTGGTGGCGCTCGGCGGGCTTTGGCTGGCGGTCTATTTCGGCCAGCTCGCCAAGCGCCCGCTGCTGCCGAAGTTCGAGCCGTATCTCAAGGAGGCGCTGGCCGATGAGTGACCGGCAGCCGCAAAACGGCGCCGAAGCGCTGGATCACGAGATCAGCGTCAAGGGGATCGTCGGCTTCGCGGTCGGGCTGGTCGCCCTGATGGTGGTGGCCGCCGTCGCCATGTGGTGGCTGTCGGACGGGCTGAGGAGCCGTCTGACGGCTGCCGACCCGCCGCCGCCGATGTTGCCCGAGGCCCGCCGGCCGTACGAGCCACCGGCACCGCGGCTGCAGGCCGACCCCAACGGCGAGATGGCCGAGCTGGCGGCGGCCCAGGCGGCCGAGTTGGCGAGCTGGGGCTGGGTGGACGAGACCGCTGGCATCGCCCGCATCCCGATCGAGCGAGCGATGGAGCTGGCGGCGTCCGGCGCGCGCGCCGCCCCGCCAGCGGCGCCAGCCGAGGAGGACGCGCCATGAAGCCTGCGCTGACCGCCACCGCCGCGCTGGCGCTGCTGCTGCCCGCGGCGGCCGGCGCCACCGGTGGCGTGGTGCCCGCGAGCGAGCTGCCCGGGCCGCTCCAGAAGGTCGGCTTCGAGCAGCGGCTGGGCGAGCCGGTGCCGCTCGACCTGGCCTTCCGCGACGCCGACGGCGAGCCGGTCGAGCTGGCCGCGCTGACGGCCGGGCGGCCGGCGATCCTGGTGCCCGTCTACTACGACTGCCCGATGCTGTGCGGCATGGTGCTCAACGGCCTCACCACCACCTTGCGGGCGATGCAGCTCGACGCCGGCCGCGACTTCGAGGTGGTGGTGTTCAGCATCGATCCGGCGGAGACCACGGCGATGGCGGCGGCGCGCAAGGCCGCGACGCTCGAGCGCTACGACCGCCCCGGTGCCGCCGACGGCTTGCACTTCCTGACCGGCGAGGCGGAGGCGATCGCCGCGCTCACCCAGGCAATCGGCTTCCGCTATGACTACGATGAGTCGAGCGGCGAGTTCGCCCACGCCGCCGGCCTGGTGCTGCTCACCCCCGAGGGGCAGGTGGCGCGCACCCTCTACGGCGTCGAGTACCCGCCGCGCGACCTGCGCCTGGGCCTGGTCGAGGCAGCGGACGGCCAGATCGGCAATGTGGTTGACGAAATCCTGCTGTTCTGCTTCCGCTACGACCCGACGATCGGCCGCTACAGCGCCGCCACCATGAACCTGGTGCGCGCCGGCGGCGCGATCACCGTCGGGCTGCTGGCGGCGTTCGTGCTGTTGATGCTGCGCCGCGAGCGGCGTGGCCGGAAGGGGCT
Organism: Thermoanaerobaculia bacterium; assembly: GCA_041574955.1. Classification (GTDB taxonomy): domain Bacteria; phylum Acidobacteriota; class Thermoanaerobaculia; order Multivoradales; family JAHEKO01; genus CALZJC01. The sequence continues at coordinate 21,217 of JBFGNS010000054.1, forward strand.
GGCAGGAGCGGAGGGACGAGCGTGAGCCAGCAGCAGCCGAGCATGTGGGAAGACCTGCCGCTGTTCCCTGACAGCGCCTCCACCCTCGCCGGACAGGTGGACGGCATCTACCTGTTTGGCGTCGCGGTGGCGGTGGTGTTCTCGCTGCTCATCGCGGTGCTGATCCTCTACTTCGCGGTGCGCTACCGCCGCCGCCACGCCGACGACGTCGGCCAGCCGGAGAAGACCATCACCTGGCTCGAGATCGCCTGGTCGGTGATCCCGCTGGGCATCCTGCTGGTGATGTTCGGCTGGGGCGCCAAGGTCTACTTCGCCGCCATGCGCCCGCCCGCCGACGCGGTCGAGTACTTCGCCGTCGGCAAGCAGTGGATGTGGAAGTTCCAGCACCCGCAGGGCCGCCGCGAGATCAACGACCTGCATGTGCCGGTGGGGCAGCCGATCGTCATCACCATGACCTCGGAGGACGTCATCCACTCCTTCTTCGTGCCGGCGTTCCGGGTCAAAGCCGACGTGGTGCCGGGCCGCTACACGCGGGTCTGGTTCGAGGCCACCAAGCCCGGCGCCTACCACCTGTTCTGCGCCGAGTACTGTGGCGCCGAGCACTCGCGTATGGGGGGCACGGTGTACGTCATGGAGCCGCAGGACTACCAGGCCTGGCTGTCCGAGGCGTCGCCGGTCGAGGACCGGGTGCTGAGCGGCGAGGAGCTGTTCGCCAAGCACGTCTGCAACACCTGCCACTACCCCGACTCGGCGGCGCGCGCGCCGCTCCTCGCCGGCCTTGCCGGCAGCGAGGTCGAGCTGGCCGACGGTCGCACCGTGATCGCAGACGACGACTACCTGCGGCAGTCGATCCTGAACCCCGGCGCCAGCATCGTCGCCGGCTACCAGCCGTTGATGCCCACCTACCAGGGCCAGATCAGCGAAGAGGAGCTGATCCAGCTGCTGCTCTACATCAAGGGCCTCGAGCCGGCAGAGGAAGGCCACGGAGGAAGCGCGCCATGAGCGAGCGCCAGGGGCTGCGGAGCCTCAACTACCTGAACGCCACGGTCGGCCTCAAGTCGTGGCTGCTGACCAAGGACCACAAGCGGATCGGCATCCTGTACCTGATCGGCATCACGCTGTTCTTCTTCCTCGGCGGTGCCATGGCGGTGCTGATCCGGCTCGAGCTGGCCACCCCGGCCGGCGACCTGGTACAGCCCGACACCTACAACCGGCTGTTCACCATGCACGGCGTGATGATGATCTTCTTCTTCCTCATCCCGTCGATCCCGGCGGTGCTGGGGAACTTCCTGATCCCGCTGATGATCGGGGCCAAGGACCTGGCGTTCCCCAAGCTCAACCTGGCGAGCTGGTACATCTACATGATCGGCGGCGGCTTCGCGCTGTGGGCGATGCTCAACGGCGGCGTCGACACCGGCTGGACGTTCTACACGCCGTTCTCCACCACCTTCTCGAACACCTACGTCATCGCCACCGCGCTGGGGATCTTCATCCTCGGCTTCTCGTCGATCCTCACCGGCCTCAACTTCGTCGTCACCATCCACCGCATGCGGGCGCCGGGGCTGACCTGGTTCCGGCTGCCGCTGTTCGTGTGGGCGCACTACGCCACCAGCCTGATCCAGATCCTGGGCACGCCGGTGCTGGCCATCACCATTCTGCTGGTGGCCGCCGAGCGGCTGTTCCACATCGGCATCTTCGATCCCGCGCTGGGCGGCGACCCGGTGCTGTTCCAGCACCTGTTCTGGTTCTACTCCCACCCCGCCGTCTACATCATGGTGCTGCCGGCAATGGGCGTGATCAGTGAGCTGGTGACGGCGTTCTCCCGCAAACGCGTCTTCGGCTACAAGCTCATCGCCTTCTCCTCGATCGCCATCGCGGTGCTCGGCTTCCTGGTGTGGGGCCACCACATGTTCCTCTCCAGCCAGTCGGTCTACGCCGGCGTGGTGTTCTCGGTGCTGTCGATGCTGGTAGCGGTGCCGTCGGCGGTCAAGGTGTTCAACTGGACCGCCACCCTGTACCAGGGCTCGATCTCGTGGGACACACCGATGCTGTACGCCCTCGGCTTCATCGGCCTGTTCACCATCGGCGGTCTGACCGGAGTGATGCTGGCCACCCTGGGGATCGACATCCACGTCCATGACACCTACTTCGTGGTGGCGCACTTCCACTACATCATGGTGGGCGGCGCGATCATGGCGTATCTCGGCGGCATGCACTTCTGGTGGCCCAAGATCACCGGCCGGCTCTACCCGGCGTTCTGGTCCAAGCTGTCGGCGCTGATGGTGTTCGTCGGCTTCAACCTGACCTTCTTCCCGCAGTTCGTGCTCGGCTACCTGGGCATGCCGCGCCGCTACCACGCCTACCCCGAGGAGTTCCAGGTGCTCAACGTGATGTCCTCGGCCGGCGCCACGGTGCTCGGCGTGGGCTACCTGATCCCGATGGTCTACTTCATCTGGTCGATGCGCTACGGCAAGCGCGCCTCCTCCAACCCGTGGGGCGCGGTCGGGCTGGAATGGCAGACGCCGTCGCCGCCGCCGACCTTCAACTTCGTCGACAGCCCGACGGTCGACCACGAAGCCTACGACTACACCGTGCGGCCCGGCGACCAGAAGGTCGCGTGAAACGCCGCGCCCGCAACTCGACCGAACCCGACCCACCGGCAACGCCCATGAGCTCCGAAACCACCACCCGCGCCTGGGGCCTCGACCACCAGTTCGACTCGCTCGAGCAACAGCGCGAGGCCTCGTTCCTGGGGATGTGGATCTTCCTGGTCACCGAGATCATGTTCTTCGGCGGCCTGTTCGCGGCCTACATCCTCTACCGCTGGTACAACCACGACGGCTTCGTGGCAGGCAGCCACGAGCTCGACGTCACGCTCGGAGCGTTCAACACCGCGGTGCTGATCGGCTCGAGCCTGACGATGGCGCTGGCGGTGTGGGCGGCGCAGGTCGGCAGGCGCAAGCTGACCGCGCTGTACATCCTGCTCACCATCGCGCTCGGCCTGGTGTTCCTGGGCGTCAAGGTGATCGAGTACCGGGCCAAGTTCGAGCACCACCTGTTCCCCGGCCCCGGCTTCGAGTGGCCCGGCCCGGAGCCGGCCGCATCGGTGGAGATGTTCTTCAACCTCTACTTCCTGATGACCGGGCTGCACGCCCTGCACATGATCATCGGCATCGGCATGCTGCTGGTGCTGGCGTGGCTCGCCTGGCGGGGCGTGTTCAGCCCCGAGAACCACAACCTGGTCGAGGGGATGGGGTTGTACTGGCACTTCGTGGACATCGTCTGGATCTTCCTGTTCCCGCTGCTCTATCTGCTGGGGCGCAACGCCGGAGCCTGAGCCGTGGCCGAGCACGTCACCCCGATCCGCGTCTACATCCTGGTCTTCCTGGCCCTGATGGTCGGCACGGCGATCACCGTCGGCGTCGCCTACCTCCACCTCGGTCCGTTGAACGACCTCGTCGCGATGGCCATCGCGGTGACCAAGGCGACCCTGGTGGTGCTCTACTTCATGCACGTCCGCCACTCGAGCCGGTTGACCAAGATCACCGTCGTCGCCGGCTTCCTGTGGCTGGCGATCCTGGTCGGGCTGCTGCTGTCCGACTACCTGACGCGCGGCTTCCTGAGCAGCTAGCCCGAGCCGGCGCGGGCGCGCCCATCGGGCCGCGGACCGGAGCGCCGGACCGAGGCTCGGTTCAGGCGCTGCCGGGACCGCGCAGCAGGCGACCGGGCAGGGTGAGCACCGCGCGCAGGAAGTCGAACACGGCGTCGACCGCGATGCCGAGCAGCCGGAGCGGCAGCAGCAGCAGCCAGACCACCGGGTAGAGCAGCAGCGCCAGCAGCGCGGCGGGCCAGCAGACGACGAGCAGCAGCAGCCACAGCAGAAACGTCTTCATCGGCGAGCGACCTCCTCCGCTCCTAACTACGTGGTCGGCGGGCTCGGGGTTGCTTGGCCGCCGCCCC
>JBFGNS010000055.1:0-24944 GCA_041574955.1 Thermoanaerobaculia bacterium
GAGCTGAACACGATCGTCTACGGCATCCTCGCCCGCGCCGCCTGCCGCTACCGCGTCCGAGTCTGCGCCTTCGTCTACCTCTCAAACCACGCCCACCTGCTGCTTCAGCCCGCCAACGCCTACGAGCTCGCCGGCTTCATGGCCTACGTCAACGGCAACCTCGCCAGGGAGGCCGGCCGGCTCCACCGCTGGCGCGAGCGCTTCTGGGGGCGTCGCTACCGCGCCATCGTCGTCAGCGACGACGAAGACGATCAGGTCGCCCGCCTACGCTACATCCTGAGCCAGGGGTGCAAGGAGCTTCTGGTTCGCAAGCCCGAGGATTGGCCCGGAGCGACTTCCGTCCACGCTCTCTTGACCGGCGAGCCGATCACCGGCCTGTGGTTCGATCGCACGCGGGAGTACGACGCCCGCCGGCGCGGCGAGCGGCCGTCGAAGTACGAATTCGCCGAGGACGAGAGCTTCCGTCTCGCGCCGCTACCGGTCTGGAAGGACTTGGAACCCGTTGAGGCCCGCGAGCGCATCCACCGGCTGGTTCGGGAGATCGAGGCCGAGACCCGCAAGACCCTGCGCGAGCGGCAGCGAACGGTCCTCGGCAAGCGCCGGATCCTCAAGCAGAATCCCCACGACCGGCCGATCTCGAGCCAGCGCTCCCCCGCACCGCGCTTCCACGCCCAGCGCTGGGAGGTCAGGAAATGTCTCGAGCTCGCCTACTACGAGTTCCGAGTCGCCTACCGGCAGGCGGCCGAGGCGCTCCGGCGTGGGCTGGTGGGCCTCGAGTTCCCGATGGGGTGCTTCCCACCCAGGCTGCCGTTCAATCGCGGGCGGCCGACGCTCGTCACCGCCTGACCCCGAGCCCCGAGCTCTAACCAACCCGGCCAAGCGCTAGGGAGCGGCGCGGCCCGAGGAGCGGAAGACGCACCGCCGCCAGCTCTTCACCCGAAGTACCGCAACTCCCGCCTGAGCCGCTTCTGCATCTGACCACGGTACGCTCACAACCGAGCTCTCCGGCGGCCCGACATCCGAGCTCCCTCCGAGTTCGGTGGCACCTCTAGAGCGGGCTCCCTCCGAGTTCGGTGGCACCTCTAGAGGGCAGCTCCCTCCGAGTTCGGTGGCACCTCTAGAGGGCCGAGTTCGGTGGCACCTCTAGAGCGGGGCACCTCTAGAGCGGGGCAGACACCCGAGAGGCCGGGGCAAGCCCCGAGCCCCGAGCGCTCAGCCGTGCGATTCACCCGACGGGCGCAATCCCGATTCCGCTTCTACCGCACCGGTCAGAGCCAGCCAGGCCGCAGAGAGGGCACCGTGCGCCCGGCCCTTCATGAACGCGTCGAGCGCAGTGACCTCCGACCACCACGACTCGATGGGAGCCCTTGTAGCCACCTCGTCCACCGGCAGAGCTCGCCAGTCCGGACCGAACCACCCGAGGTCCTCGACAAGGCTGCTGCTTCGTCCCGCCTCATTCAGGATCTCGAGCCCCGCCGAGCCGCTCCGCTGCAGCCGCGACACGAGCCAGGCAACGGCGATCAGTGAGCCGACCGAGAGATCCCTCGCTGAATCGAGCCGGATCCAGCTGCGAGCGAGAGCTGCCACCTCCTCCGTCGGAGAGTCGCCGAGCGTGATCGCCACCGCGACGGCCGGCGGCGGCTGCTCCGGAACCCACCGCAGGAGCTCCTTGAGCTCTATCGACACCCCAGCCGAATGACGCACCAGCGGACCGCTCTCAACGATCACGAGGACGTCGCAGGCCCTCCAGTAGCCGCGAAGAGAATCCGTGTCGATGATCGGCAGGTGGAGCCATGGGTCCTCCGTGGGGCTCGGGACCAAGCCCAGCGCATCCGGCGGTGGCTCGTGCGGTGGGTCCCACTCCCAATCCTCGTAGCCGACCACCCGAAGACCGACCGAGCCGCACCACCCCTCGATCCAGTCGAAGACCTCCGATGGCAGCTTCCGCCCCTGAGAATCAGTGCCCTTCGTGTGGATCACGAAGAGGTCTTCGTCCACGCCCGCCATCTGTTCCTTCCAGTAGCCGACTCCGATCCTATACAGCCGCCAAGCCCGCGTAGTCGCCTCCCCCGCTTTCGCCCAGGACGCAACCGCCGAGCGCTCCCCCTGCAGATGCCGTGCGATCCACATCTTGATGAGGTGGGGCACACACCCATCCGCGACGCCTCCCGGTCCAGCGACTCGATGTGGCCAACCGCTCCGACTACCTGGAAAACTCGCCCGTACTTGGCTGGGGCGGGAGGATTCGAACCTCCGAATGCCGGATCCAAAGTCCGGTGCCTTAGACCACTTGGCGACGCCCCAGGGGTCGGCTCGGGGGGTCCGAGCCTCGGTCGGTTGCTGCAGGTCCACCCGAGCCGGTGCGGCCTAGGTGGTCCAGTAGGAGTCCTTGAGGTGGGCCTCGGCGATCTCCTCGAGGCTCTTGTCGTCGGCCGCCGGCTCCGGTTCGGGGGCGGGGGCCTGCTCGGCGGCCTCGGCCGGCACCTCGGCGGGCTCGTCGACGCCGCCGCCGGACGCTCCGCCCCCTGCCGCGGTCTCTGCCGGAGGCGGCGCGCTGACGGCGGTGCGGCGATGGACCGGCTCGGCGGCAGACGCCGCGGGCTGGGCCGGACGGCTCGGCTCGATCGGCCGCGGGCCGGCGACCTCGCCGCCGACCACCTGCCGGTACTCGGCCACGATCCGCTCCTCCATCATCTGGCGGGTCTCGTTGTTGAGCGGGTGGGCGATGTCCTTGAACCGGCCGTTCTTCTTGCGCCGGCTGGGCATGCTGATGAACAGACCGTCCTTGCCCTGGATCAGCTTGATGTCGTTGACCATGAAACAGCCGTCGAGGACGATCGAGACGAACGCCTTGAGCTTCTCCTCGTCGACCGCGAAGACCTTGATCTCGGTGATTTCCATCGGGTCTGTCTCCCCTATCGGCTCTGCCCGGGAGCCGCTGGTCGCGGCTCGGCCTGTGCGCTGCGATCGGGTGCGGAGGTGGACTCGCTCGACGGGCTTCCCAGGCGCGCGGTGGTTGCGGGACGGCGGCCCCGGTCCGGCTTCGGGGCCGCCGACTTGGGCGGCCGCTGCTGATCTGACTGCCGCCGGTTCAGGATACTACACGCCAACCTCGTCGCCCGGCGGCGAACCGGGCGCGCCGGAGCCGTCCACGCAGGCGCCCCGCTCGTAGCCGTCGGGCGGCGTGAACGGCGTCAGGGAGCCGCCTGCCAGCGGCTCGTCCACCACCCCACGCCAGCGGAACTGCGAACCGTCGCGGTGCGACAGGATGCCGCCGCGCGGCTGCCGCAGCCACCACAGCCGGGGCTCGCCCTCCTCCCACAGCGTCCAGCTCGCCGGCTCGCTCTCCTCCAGCCGTGCCGTCCAGCGGCGGCCCTGGCCGTCCCGCCAGTCGGGTTCGGCCGGATCGGTGCCGGCCGGCGGCGGCACCGGCAGCCGGCCGGCGAGGACCCGCGGCAAGGCGGTCAGCGGCAGCGGTGCCAGCGCCACCTCGGGCATCCGCAGATCGCTGTCGGTGACGCAGTACAGCCGCTCGCGGTGGTCCACCAGGGCCGCCGTGCCGGGCGCGTGATCGAGGCTCCAGACAGCCCGGCCCAGGCTGTCCGAGGCGGCGATCTGGAACCGCTCCGGCGCCGCCAACCGCAACACCAGCCGCAGGCCGCCGTGCCCCGCGGGGCCGTCGTACTGCACGCGGTAAAGCCGCTGCCGCGCCTCGGCCGCTGCGGGGTTGGCCGGCGTCCCGGCAGCCGGCGGCGGCACCGGTCGCGGCGCCGGCAGCGCCGTGCAGCCCGCCGCCAGCGCGGCACCGCAGGCCACCAGCCAGGCGCGCGCCCGCATCGACGTCCCGCGGCTCAGAGCTGCCGGCGCAGGCGGTCGAGCTTACCGCTCACCGCGTCGGCGTTCTCGCCGTCGAGCGACAGCGCCCGCTCGTAGTGGCGCCGCGCCTCGGCCGGCTGGCCGACCGCCAGGTAGACGTCGCCCAGGTGCTCGTAGATCACCGCGTCCTCGGGGATCAACCGCGCGGCGCGCTCGAGCAGATCGCGCGCCTGCTCGTACTCGCCCAACCGGAACTTGACCCAGCCCAGCGAGTCGACGTAAGCGCCGTTGTCAGGCTCCATGGCCACCGCGCGCTGGATCAGGCCGAGCGCCTCGTCGAGGTTCTGGCCCAGCTCGGCCCACATGTAGCCGAGGTAGTTGAGGGCGGGGGCGAAGCTCTCGTCCAGCTCGAGCAGGCGGCGGAACGCCCGCTCCGCCGGTTCGTGCCGTCCGGTGCGCTCGTATGCCGCGCCGAGCCAGAACAGCACCTGGATCGACTCGTTCTCGGGCGGCTCGAGCGCCTCGAGGATCGGGATCACCTCGGCGTACTGCTCGCGGCCGTGGAACAGGCGGGCCGCCGACAGCCGCCCCTCGGGCTCGGCCCTCCGCCGCAGCCGCTCGAGGCGCTGGCGGGCTTCGTCGTTGCGGTCGAGCGCGAACAGCAGCTCGGCCTCCTTGGCCAGCCGCCGCGTCGCCGTCAGCTCCGACGCCTGGAGCGCCGCCAGCCGGGCCAGCGCCTCGTCCCCCCGGCCCAGCCGCGCCAGGGTATCGAGGTGCAGCAGCTCGAGGTCGAGCGACGGATCGGCGGCGCGCTCGAGCCAGCCGCCGGTGGCGGCCAGCAGCTCCTGCCAACGGCCGGCGCGCGACAGCAGGTTGAGGGTCTCGTAGTCGGCCAGCTCGGCCTCCTCCTCGGAGCCGGCGGCGCGCAGCCGCTCGGCGACCCTGGCCAGCAGCTCACGGGCCTCGTCGACCGCCTGCTGGCGCTCCAGCACGCGCGCGGTGAGCAGCGCCAGCTCGAGGCTCTCGGGCCGCCGCGACACGAGCTCCTGGAGCAGGCTCGAGGCCTGCCGGTGCCGGCCTTCGGCGGCCAGCACAAGGCTCTTGAGGTATAGCCCGCCGAAGTCGCCAGCCTCCTCAACCAGCACACCGTCCGCCAGCTCGAGCGCCCGCACCAGATCGCCGGCGCGGTAGAGGGCGAAGCCCAGCCGCCGGCGGTAGTCGACGTCGGCCATCACCTCGGGCGGCGCCGCCGCCAGCGTGGCGGCGGCGGCGTCGGCATCGCCGCGCTTCTGCTGCAGCTCCGCCAGCGTCAGCCGGGCGCGCGCCTCGCCCGGCTCCACGCGCAGCAGCTCTGCCAGCAGCGGCTCGGCCTCGGCCGGACGGTCGGCACGCAGCAGCGCCTCGACGCGCAGCGACAGCAGCCAGCCGTTGCCGGGACGCTGCGCCAGCGCCTCGCCGAGCACAGCAGCTGCCTCATCCGGATCGCCGCCCTCCAGGTACAGCCGCCCGAGAGCGACCAGGCTCTGCAGGTCCTCCGGCCGCACCCGGCGCAGCGTCTCGTAGGCCTCGCGCGCCAGCTCCACGGCGGTCTCGTCACCGTCGGCCGCCGCCAGCTGTGCGCGGGCGAACACCGCCAGCACATCGGGGTCCTCCGGCGCCAGCCTGTGCGCCATCTCGGCCTGCTCGAGCGCCGCCGTGCGCCGTCCGAGCTGCAGCAGGAACGCCGCGTAGTCGACGTGCACGTACGGGTCGCCGGGCTGCTCGCCGGCTGCGCGGGCGAAAGCCTCCGCGGCCTCGCGCCACGACCCCTCGGCCGCCAGCAGCTTGGCCAGCGCGAACTCGTACGCCGCATCGCCGTCGGATCCCAGCGCCGGCCCGGCGACGAGGGCCGCGGTGACGGCTAGAAGCGCCCAGCGGCGAGCCCGGTTCACCGCCTCACCATAGCAGCGCCGGCTTCGGCTTTACAACCCAACCGCCGCTCCCTATAATCATCGATCGGCTGATAAGTAGTTACATACCAGGCACTTACGCACCAGACACCGAGGGACGTACCAGAGATGGAGGCGATCGGTCAGCTCCTGCTCGAGCGCGGCTGGATCTCGCAGGAGCAGCTGGAGGCGGCGCTGCACCGCCAGCGGGAGCTCGGTGGGCGGCTCGGCACCGCGCTGCTGGAGCTCGAGGCGGTGTCGGAGGACCTGCTGGCCAAACTCCTGGGCGAGCAGGCCGGGGCGCCGGCCGCCGCCATCGAGGAGCTGCGGGCGATCCCGGCAGAGGTGATCGGCTTGATGCCGTCCAAGGTCGCCGTGCGCCACGTCGCCGTACCTTTCCGCCAGGCCCGAAGTCACGTCGACGTGGCGATGCGAGGCCTGCCGGACCTCGGCACCCTCGACGAGCTGTCGTTCGTTCTCGGCAAGCAGGCGCGCGTCCACATCGCCAACGAGGTGCGGATCTTCGAGGCCCTGGAGCGGTATTACGGCAGGGGCTGTCCGGCGCGCCTCAGCCACCTGCTGGAGCGGCTCGACCGCTCGCGCGACCGGCTGCGCCAGGGCACCGCGGCGACGCCTGCCGCGGAACGCCCCGCGCAGCCGCGACCCTCGTCACCGCCGGCCGCTCGGCAGGCACCAGCACCGGCCCCCGTCGCCGCCTCCAGCTCGAGCTCCGTGACCGCCGAGCCGGCGCCGGCACCGGCGGCGGCCGATCGGCAGGTGAGCGTGCCGCTGTCGCCGGAGGAGAAGGCGGCGCTGCGTCGCCAGCCGGCGGCAGATGTGGTCAAGCCGCTGTCGCTCGAGGGTGTGCAGGCAGCGCTTCAGGCGGCCAGTTCGGCGGACGAGGTCGGCCGCGCCCTGCTCGGCTTCCTGGGGCAGGAGTTCCTGCGGGTGGTGCTGTTCCGCGTCGACGGCAAGGCGGCGCGCGGCTGGCTGGGGCGCTCGCCGGCGCTCGACGCATACGCGCTGCGCAACTGGAAGGCCGGCTTCGACGAGCCCTCGATCTTCCTCAACCTGCGCCAGGGCGGCGAGTTCTTCCTCGGCACGCTGCCGCCGATGCCGGCGCACGAGCGGCTGGTGGCCTGCTGGAACGGGTCGCTCGACACCGAGTGTGCGGTCTTCCCGGTACGGGTCCGCAAGCGGCTGGTGATGGCGGCATATGGCGACCGCGACTCGCTGGGTCTCGACGGGCTGGAGGTGCAGCAGATCCAGCGGGTCACCGCCAAAGCGGCCATCGCCTTCGAGATGCTGATCATGCGGCGCAAGCTGCAGAAACTGTGAAGGGAGCCGGAGTTGCCCGACACTGACTACCCTGAGCCCGCCCGGCCGCGCGCGCACCCGCTGCGCTCGGCCCGGCGCCTCGCGTTGACACCCCGGGGGACGGTTGCTAGATTCGCGGTCCCTTGTCGCAGACCATGATCAAGGCCGACCTCGTCAACCGGGTGGCGGAAGCCTCGGATGTGTCCAGAGTCAAGGCGGCGCGCGCGGTCGAGTCGATCCTCGACGCGATGAAGACGGCGCTCGGTGACGGCAAGCGGATCGAGCTGCGCGGCTTCGGCGTCTTCCAGGTCCGCAACCGCAAGCGCGGCGTGGGGCGCAACCCCAAGACCGGCGTCGAGGTCGTGATCGCCCCCGGCAAGACGGTGCGCTTCAAGCCCGGCAAGGGCCTCAAGCAGATCTAGGCTGACCTTCTCACCGAGCCGCTCGGCGAGCTGCGGTCGGTGTCCGAAGATGCGCGACCCAGCGGATGGGTGAGAAGGTCGGGGCAGCCGGCAGCGGCCAGCCGGTGAGACCGGAGCTCGCGCACGGCGCGCCGCCGCCGGTGCCGCGCTGGCGCTGGCCGCTGGCGGTGCTGCTGTTCGGCGCCACCCTGTTCTCCACCACCACCGTGGGAGCGGTGGTCTATCTGGCGACGCGCACCGACGCCGTCACCGAGCTACCGCTGTTCCTGGCCTGGCGCACGGTGCGCACCGTCTGGTCCGATCCCAACCTGCTGGCCACCGGCCTGGCGCTCTCGCTGCCCACCCTCGCCATCCTGCTGTGCCACGAGCTCGGTCACTACTTCGCCTGCCGGCACTACCGGTATCCGGTGAGCCCGCCCTACTTCCTGCCGGTGCCGTTCGGCCTCGGCACGCTGGGCGCCTTCATCCGTATCGGGGCGCCGGTGCGCGACCGCCGGCAGCTGTTCGACATCGGCGTCGCCGGGCCGCTGGCCGGATTCGCCGCGCTGCTGCCGTTCCTCTGGCTGGGCATCGCCTGGTCGCAACCGGTACCGGTTCCGGCGCCGCCGGCGGGCGAGCCCGAGCTGCTGCTGCTGGTCCCCGGGCGGTGCCTGGCGATCCGCCTCGCCACCCTGGCGCTGCACGGGCCGCTGGCGCCCGGCTACACGCTCGACCTGCACCCGTTCGCCCTCGCGGCCTGGGTCGGCTTGCTGGCGACGGCGCTCAACCTGCTGCCGCTCGGCCAGCTCGACGGCGGCCACCTGCTGTACGCCGTCACCGGCGGCCTCCACCGCCGCCTGGCGCCGGTGCTGTGGGTGGCGCTGCTGGCGCTCGGCTGGCTGTGGCCCGGCTGGCTGCTATGGAGCCTGGTGATCCTGGTGCTCGGGCTGCGTCACCCACCGGTCTACGACCCGTACCGCGACGTCGGCCGCCGCCGCCGGCTGCTCGCGCTGCTGGCGCTGGCGATCCTGGTGCTGAGCTTCATCCCGGTGCCGCTGTCCGGGCTGGCGGTGGCGGGTTAGCGCGCGCCGGCCTACCGCTCGGCGCCGCCCGGCAGGTCGAGGACGAAGGTCACCGGCCCGTCGTTGATCGACTCGACCGCCATGTGCGCGCCGAACCGGCCGCCGGCCACCGGCAGACCGCGCCTCTCGAGCTCGGCGGCCAGCCGCCGGATCAGCGGCTCGGCGGCCTCGGGCGCCGCCGCGCGGTCGAACGACGGCCGCCGGCCGCGCGCCAGCGAGGCGGCGAGCGTGAACTGCGACACCAGCAGCACCGCCCCGCCGACCGCCGCCAGGTCGAGGTTCATCTTGCCGGTCTCGTCCTCGAACAGCCGCAGGCCGGCCAGCTTGGCGGCCGCGCGGTCGGCCTCGGCCGCTCCGTCACCGCGCTCGACGCCGACGTAGACCAGCACGCCGCGGCCGATCTCGCCCACCAGCTCGTCCCCCACCCGCACCGCCGCGCGCGCAACCCGCTGCAAGATCAGACGCACCGAATCCGTCTCTACCGTTGCCGGCGCCGCGCACCGACGGCGCCGGACCGCTGTGATAGCTTACCCTTCCCCCGTTTGGAGCCCGCGCTTCCCACAACCCGCGTCCCCGCTGGAGAATCCGCTACATGGTGAACAAAGTCTTCCTGATCGGCAACCTCGGGCGCGACCCAGAGCTGCGCTCCACCACCTCGGGCCAGCCCGTCGCCTCGTTCACTCTCGCCACCAACCGGCGCTGGAAGGACCGCGAAGGCAACCGCCAGGAGCAGACCGAATGGCACAACATCGTCTGCTGGGGGCGGCTGGCCGAGATCGCCGGGCAGTACCTGACCAAGGGCAAGCAGATCTTCGTCGAAGGCCGGCTGCAGACCCGCTCCTGGGAGGACCGCCAGAGCGGCGAGAAGCGCTACCGCACCGAGGTGGTGTGCGACAACTTCCAGATGCTCAGCTCGCGCGGCGGCTTCGAAGGCGAGCCGCGCGGACAGCAGCGCGAGCCGGAGGCTCCGGCGGCGCCCGAAGACGACGACATCCCGTTCTGAGCGCCCGCCGGCGGGCCGCGTGGCAGGGCGCCAGCGCGCCGCTCAGCCGCCACCCAGCCGGGACTTGAGCGCCTGCAGCAGGTTGAGCGCCGCCAGCGGCGATAGCCGCTCGACGTCGAGCTCGGCCAGGATCGACGCCACCACCTGCTCGGGTGGCGCGAACAGCGTCAGCTGATCGGGCGCGGCGTCCGGAGCGTGGCCGCGCGCCAGCCGCGGCCGGCCCGACAGGTCGTACTCGGCCGCCTCGAGGTTGGCCAGGACCTCGGCCGCCCGCTCGATCACCGACTCGGGGATCCCCGCCAGCCGCGCCACGTGCAGACCGTACGACTTGTCGGCGCTGCCGTTGACCACCCGCCGCAGGAAGACGATCTGACCCTCCCACTCCTTGACCGCCATGGTGCGGTTGACCACCCGTGGCAGCAGGGCGGCCAGCTCGGTCAGCTCGTGGTAGTGGGTGGCGAACAGGGTCTTGGGGCGCCGCTGCTCGTGCAGGAACTCGACCACCGCCCAGGCCAGCGACAGGCCGTCGAAGGTCGCCGTGCCGCGCCCCACCTCGTCGAGGATAACCAGGCTCTCGGAGCTGCTCTGGTGCAGGATGCGGGCGGTCTCGATCATCTCCACCATGAAGGTGGACTCGCCACGGGTCAGGTCGTCGCTGGCGCCGACGCGGGTGAAGATCCGGTCCACCACGCCCAGCTCGGCCGACGCCGCCGGCACGAAGCTGCCGGCCTGCGCCATCAGGCAGGTCAGCGCCACCTGCCGCAGGTAGGTCGACTTGCCGCCCATGTTGGGCCCGGTGAGCACCACGATCTGGGCGGTGTCGGAATCGAGCTCGACGTCGTTCGGCACGAACGGCTCGCTGCTCACCCGCTCGACCACCGGGTGGCGCCCGTCGCGGATCGTGATCGGCTCGCCGGCGGGCCGCATGCGCGGCCGGGCGTAGCGGTGACGGGCGGCGGTCTCGGCCAGCGCCGCCAGCACGTCGGCCGCCGCCAGCTCGCGCGCCAGCGCGCCGAGCCGCTCGCTCTCCGCCGCCAGCTCCCCGACCAGTTCGCCGAACAGCCGCGCCTCGATCTCCAGCTGGTCCTGCTCGGCGGTCAGGATGGTCTCCTCGAGCTGCTTGAGCTCGGGCGTGATGTAGCGCTCGGCGTTGGCCAGCGTCTGCTTGCGCACGTAGTCCTCGGGCACCAGGTGCTGGTTGGCCTTGGTGACCTCGAGGTAGTAGCCGAACACCTTGTTGAAGCGGATCTTGAGCGAGCCGATCCCGGTGCGCTCGCGCTCCTTCTGCTCGAGCGCCAGGATGTGGCGCTTGCCGTCGCGTGCCAGCGAGCGAACCCGGTCCAGCTCGTCGTCCACTCCCTGGCGGATGATGCCGCCCTCCTTGACGGCGGCCGGCGGCTCGTCGGCCAGCCGGCGCTCGAGCTCGCCCAGCAGGTCGGACAGCGGATCGGCGGCGGCGATGCGCCGCAGCAGCTCGGCGGAGGCGTCGGCAAGCCGCGCCTGCAGCTCGGGCGCCGCCGTCAGACAGGCGCGCAGGGTGGCCGCCTCGCGCGGCGACATCCGTCCGAGCACCGCGCGGCCGACCAGCCGCTCGGGGTCGCCCACGCCGCGCAGCTGCTCACGCACCGCGCCGCGCCGCCGCGGCTCGTCGACCAGCTCGGCCACCGCGTCCAGCCGCCGCTCGATCGCCGCCGGCTCGCGCAGCGGCTGCTTGAGCCAGGCGCGCAGCAGCCGTCCGCCGCCCGGCGACACCGTCCGGTCGAGCACTCCCAGCAGCGTCGCGCGGCGGTCGCCGCCGCGCTGGGCGGCGAACACCTCGAGGTTGGCCAGGGTGGTGGCGTCCAGCCACAGGCTGCTCGACGTCTGCCGCACGGCGAGCTGGCGCACGTGGCGCAGCTCGCTCTGTTGCGTGCGCCGCGCGTACTCCACCGCCGCCGCCGCCGCGCGCACCCCGGGCTCACCGCGCTCGAGGCCGAAGCCGCGCAGGGTAGCGGTGCCGAGCTGGCGCTCGAGCACCGCGCCGGCCAGCGCGTTGTCCGGGCGCTCGGCGGCTTCCAGCTCGCTGACGCAGACGCCGCGCCGCTCGGCCCAGCCGGCCAGCTCCGCCGGCAGCGACCCGCCGGCGGTGAGCAGCTCGCGCGGCTGGTGGAGCCGCAGGTCGTCGAGCGCCTCGCCGGCGTCGTTCCAGCGGCGCACGAAGAAGCTGCCGGTGGAGATGTCGAGGAAAGCGGCGGCCGACGTCGGCTCCTCCCACACCACCGCCGCCAGGTAGTTGTCCTCGTCGGCCTCCAACAGCTCCGGCTCCGACAGCGTGCCCGGCGTCACCACCCGGGTCACCTCGCGCTTGACCAGGCCCTTGGCCTTGGCCGGGTCCTCGACCTGGTCGCAGATCGCCACCTTGAGCCCGGCCCGCACCGCCTTCGCGAGGTAGACTTCGAGCGCGTGATGAGGCACGCCGCACATCGGCGCCTCGCTCTCGGTGCCGCGCTGGCGGGCGGTGAGCGTCACCTCGAGGATCGGCGCCGCGCGCTCGGCGTCCTCGAAGAACAGCTCGTAGAAGTCGCCCATCCGGTAGAACAGGAGCGCGTCCGGATGCTCGGCCTTGAGCTCGAGGTAGTGGCGCAGCATGGGGGTCAGCTGCGCGCTTTTGGGCATCCGCGGCAGTATAGCCCGGCCCCCGAAGGCTCCTCCGGCGGCGCCGGCGGAGGGCCGCGGTGAGCGGCGGACCGCCGGCGGGCGCGCCGCTGCTGGCGGTCGACGCCGGCTCGCCGGTAGTGAGCGTGGCGCTCGCCGCCGGCGATCGACTGCTGGCCGAAGAGACCGAGCGCATCGATCGCTCGTCGGCCCGGCTGCTGGCGATGATCGACGGCGTGCTGGTCGCGGGCGGCGTGGCGCGGGCCGAGCTGGGCGGGGTGGTGGCGCTGCGCGGTCCGGGCAGCTTCACCGGCCTGCGTGTCGGCCTGGCGACGGTCCTGGCCCTGCACCAGGCGCTGCGGCTGCCGGCGGCGGCCCTGTCGACGCTCGAGGTGCTGGCCGAGCTGGGGCCGGGCGACGGCTCGACGGTGGTGGCGGTGGTCGACGCCCTGCGCGGCGAGTGGTTCGCCCAGCCGTTCCGCTCGCAGTCGCCGCCGCGGGCGCTGTCGCCCGCCCGGGTGGTGGCGGCGGCCGAGCTGGCGGCGCTCGGCGGCGAGCGCCTCATCGGCTTCGGCGCCAGCGCGGCGGCGGTCGGCGAGAGCGCGCTGGCGGCGATCGAGCCAGCCTCGCTGGCCGGCGCCGCGGCGACGGCCGCGGCACGGCTCGAGCGCTGGGATCCGGCGCTGCTGATCGAGCCGCTCTACCTGCGCCCACCGTCGGCCCGCCCCGCCGCCGGCGGGCGCTGAGCGGCCAGCAACCCCGGCGTGACGGTCTTCTTGAAGGGCTGCCGGGCGAGTGATACGGTCGTAGGCGCGCCGGCGCTTCCAATGCCGCCCACCGCGACCCATCTGCGACCCTTGAGCCCCACGAGACGCGACACTCGCGCGCGCAGCGAGCCGCGCCCGCCCCAGCACGAAACCGCTGACGCCCGCACGGGCATAAGGAGGCCGATCACATGCCGGATATCGACGAGCCGTTCATCCAGGAGCTGATGGCCGAGAACCCGGAGTTCCGCGCCCTGGTCGAGGACCATCAGCGAGCCGAGGCCCGCCTCCAGGAGCTGGCCGAGAAGTCGTTCCTGTCCGAAGAGGACGAGCTCGAGATCAAGCAGACCAAACGCCACAAGCTGTTTCTCAAAGACCGCATGGAAGCGATCGCTCGCGACCACCGGGACCGCAGCGTGACGGCGCCCCGCTAGGCCGCCGGTCGTCTCCGACACCATGACCTTCGCCAGGGAAGCCTGGCCGTTTGCCGGTCCGCCGGCGGTGGCCGCCCTCGCCCTGGCCGTCTTGCGGCAGTGGTGGTGGGCGCTGGCGGCGGCCGCCATCGCCCTCCTGCTGCTGGCGTTCTTCCGAATCCCCCGGCGCCGCCCGCCGGCCGACTCCGACGACCTGCTGGCGCCCGCCAACGGCCGGGTGACGCGCGTCGACCGGGTGGCCGAGCCCGCCCTGGGAGCCGGCCGGTACCACCGCGTGGTGACCTTCCTGTCGGTGTTCGACGTCCACCTGCAGCGCGCGCCGACCGCCGGCGAGGTGGCGTCGAGCGCTGCCCGGGGCGGCCGCAAGGTGGCCGCCTTCCGCGACGACGCCGACGAGCTCAACGAGAGTCGACTGACGGTGATCCGGCGTACCGACGGCCTGGCGGTCGGCGTGCGTCAGATCGTCGGCTTGCTGGCCCGCCGCATCGTCTGCTACCTCGAGCCGGGATCGCGGGTCGCGCGCGGCCAGCCGCTCGGCCTGATCAAGTTCGGCTCGCGGGTCGATCTGCTGTTTCCCGACGCCTACCAGCCGGCGGTGCGGCCCGGGCAGCGGGTGCGCGAAGGCGAGACGGTGGTGGCGCGGCGCCGGAGCGAGCCGTGAGACGGGAGCCGGGGAGGGTCCGGCGGCGGCTGCAGCGCGGCATCTATCTGCTGCCCAGCCTGTTCACCATCGGCAACATCCTGCTCGGCTTCTACGCCCTGGTGTGCGGCCTGCGGGGCGACTTCCAGAAGGCCGCGCTGCTGGTGTTCGCCGCCGGCATCCTGGACGGCCTCGACGGCCGCATCGCCCGCCTCACCGGCACCGAATCGGAGTTCGGCCGCGAGTTCGACTCGCTGGCCGACGTCATCGCCTTCGGTGTGACGCCGGCGCTGCTGTCGTACCGCTGGGGGCTGGACTCACTCGGCAGGTTGGGCTGGCTGGTGCCGCTGCTCTACGTGGTGTGCACCGCCACCCGCCTGGCGCGGTTCAACGTCCAGACCAAGGCGGTGGACAGCCGCTACTTCGTCGGGCTGCCGGCGCCGGCTGCCGCTTGCACACTGGCCTCGATCCTGTTCTTCAGGCCGTCGGTGCAGCAGGTCCCGTTGTGGGGGCTGGCGCTGGTGATCGTGGCGATCCTGATCCTCGCCGGCCTGATGGTCTCCACCTTCCGCTACTGGAGCCCCAAGCGCATCGACCTGCGCCAGCGCTGGAGCTACCGCATGGCGTTCCCGGTGGCCGCCGTGCTGCTGGTGGTGGCCTACCATCCGCCGGCGTTCTTCTTCGCTGTAGGCGTGCTGTACAGCCTGTCCGGTCCGACGCTGTGGGTGCGCGGCCGGTGGCAGTACCGGCTGCGCCAGCCGGGCGAGCCGGGCAACCCCGAGGAGCGCAAGGCCTGACCCGCGTCGCCCTGCTCAACCCGGAAACGCTGCTGGGCAGCGAGCTGCAGCGCGAGCTGGAGCGGCGCAAGCCGCTGTGGGACGACCTGCGGCTGCTTTCTTCAGGCGCCGGTGAGGCCACCCTCAGCGAGGTCGACGGCGGCGCCGCGCTGGTGCAGCCGTTCGCGCCCGACTCGCTCGACGGCGTCGACCTCACCCTGGTGTGCGGCGGCTGGGACAGCGAGCTGCCACCCTGGGCGCTGGCGCCGGCCGGGTCGACCACCGTGCTGGTGTCGCCAGCGGTGACGCCGCCGGACGGCATCCCGGTGGTCTCGGGCGTCAACCTCGAAGCCGCGGTGCCCGGGCGGCTGCTGATCAGCCCGCACCCGGCGGTGGTGGTGCTCGCCCACCTGCTGGCGCCGCTCGAGCGGCTCGGTCTGGCCGAGGCGATCGCCTGGCTGGTGCAGCCGACCACCACCGGCGAGCGCGCCGGCATGGACGAGCTGATGGAACAGGCGCGCTCCATCCTGGCGTTCAGCGGCGAGATGCCGGACGCGGTCTACGGCCATCAGCTGGCGTTCAACCTGCTGCCGGCGCGGCTCGACCTGGACGCCCTGGCCGGTCAGCTGACCGCGGTGCTGCGCCGGCCACCGGCGCTCGCCCTGCAGGTCGTCCAGGGGGGCGTGTTCCACAGCTTCGCGGCCAGCGTCTTCGTGCGGCTGGCGGGAGAGCCGTCGACCGACGAGGTGGCCGCGGCGCTCGACGAGCAGCCGCGGCTGCGGCGGGCCGAGCACCCCGAGCACCTCGGCCCGATCGCCGCCGCCGCCAGCGACGAAGTGCTGGTCGGCAGCGTCGAGGCCGCCGGCCGCCCGGGCTGCTACTGGCTGTGGGCGGCGATGGACAACCTCACCCGCGGCGGCGCGGGCAACGCCGTGGAGCTGGCCGAAGCCGTGCTGGCCCCGCCGGCCCAGGCCTAGCTCCAGGCTAGCCCTCTTCGCCCTCGGCCTCGGGGTGCGGCTGGCGCTCCAGGTACTCCTCCACCCGCAGCAGCTGGCCCTCGCCGGCGCGCTCGACCACCTGCAGCAGGCCGCCCATGGTGGTCATCTCCTCGAACTGCTCGTGGACGAACCAGTCGAGGAACCGCTCGGCGATCAGGTCGCCGTCCTGCCGGGCGAGCTCCACCAGCGAGTAGATCTGGCCGGTGACCCGCTGCTCGGACTCGACCGCCAGCTGGACCGCCTCGACCGCCGAGCCTAAGCCGTGCCGCGGCGCCGGCACGGCGGGGATCTCGAGCTCGCCGCCGCTGTCGACCAGGTACTTGACCAGCTTCATGGCGTGCTCGCGCTCTTCCTCGGCTTGGCGGTAGAAGAAACCGGCCAGCCCCGGCAGCGCCTCGCCGTCGAAGTAGGCGGCGATCGCGACGTACTGCTGGGACGCGGCGAACTCGTGGCCGACCTGCTGGTTGAGGGCCTTGTTCAGCTTTTCACTCGGCTTCATCTTCGCCTCCTCGCGCTGTCGCTATGACTGCGCCACACCCGGGCGCGGTGGGCTGCTCTGCCGGCCGATTCTACCTCTCTTCACCGCGCCGAGCCGCCGGCGCCACGTTGCTATACTCGCCGCCCACCGCCGGCGGCCTCCCGCCGCCGCTTCGACCCACCTCAACCGAGGGGCCATGAGCGAACAGCAGAGCAGCTCCGAAGCCAACCATTTCCGCGTCGTCATCGTGGGCTCCGGTCCAGCCGGCATGACCGCCGCCCTGTACGCCGCGCGCGCCAACCTGGCACCGCTGCTGCTCGAGGGCAACCAGCCGGGCGGGCAGCTCACCATCACCACCGACGTCGAAAACTACCCCGGCTTTCCGGAGGGCATCCTGGGGCCCGAGCTGATGGACCGCATGCGCTCGCAGGTCAAGCGCTTCGGTACCGAGGTCAGGTTCGAAGCCGCCACCGCGGTCGATCTGGACCGCCGGCCTTTCACCGTCGAGACGGACGAGGGCAGCTACCTGGGCGACAGCCTGATCATCGCCACCGGCGCCAGCGCCAAGCAGCTCGGTCTGGAGTCCGAGAAGCAGCTGATGGGCTACGGCGTGTCGGCTTGCGCCACCTGCGACGGCTTCTTCTTCAAGGAGAAAGAGCTGGTGGTGGTGGGCGGCGGCGACACCGCGATGGAGGAGGCCACCTACCTCACCCGCTTCGCCTCCAAGGTCACGGTGGTCCACCGCCGCGACGAGCTGCGCGCCTCGAAGATCATGCAGGACCGGGCGCGGGCCAACCCCAAGATCGAGTGGATCTGGAACGGTGTGGTCGAGGAGGTGCTGGGGTCGCGCGAGGGCGGCGTCGAGGGGGTCCGCCTGCGCGACGTCAACAGCGGCCAGGAGAGCGTCTTCGCCTGCCAGGGCGTGTTCATCGCCATCGGGCACCAGCCCAACACCGAGCTGTTCCGCGGCAAGCTCGAGATGAACGAGGTCGGCTACATCGAGGTCGAGGAGCCCACCGCGCGCACCAACATCGAGGGCGTCTTCGCCTGCGGCGACGCCACCGACCCGAGCTACCGCCAGGCGGTGACCGCCGCCGGCACCGGCTGCAAGGCGGCAATCGACGCCGAGCGTTGGCTCGAGCTCCAGGACTGATGGCCGACCGCCCCGGCACCGTAGGCGCGCTCAAGGCCAGCGGCTACCGGCCGCGGTCGGTGAAGCGCGAGATCCGCGACAACCTGCGGCGCGCGCTCGCCGAACGCCGGCGGCTGTTTCCCGGCGTGTTGGGCTACGACCGCACGGTGATTCCGGCGGTGGTCAACGCGCTGCTCGCCGAGCACGACTTCATTCTGCTCGGGCTGCGCGGCCAGGCCAAGACCCGCCTGCTGCGCTCGCTCAGCGAGCTGCTCGACGACGAGCTGCCGGCGCTCGCCGGCAGCGAGCTGAACGACGACCCGCTCTCCCCGATCTCGACGTGGGGGCAGCGGCGGCTGGCGGAGGCGGGCGACGACGCGCCGATCGTCTGGCTGGGCCGCGACGAGCGCTACAGCGAGAAGCTGGCGACGCCGGACGTCTCGATCGCCGATCTGCTGGGCGATATCGACCCGATCAAAGCGGCCACCCGCAAGCTCACCTACGCCGACCCCGAGGTGATCCATTTCGGCATCGTGCCGCGCACCAACCGCGGCATCTTCGCGATCAACGAGCTGCCCGACCTGGCGCCGCGCATCCAGGTGGGCCTGCTCAACATCCTCGAGGAGCGCGACCTGCAGATCCGCGGCTTCCCGGTGCGCATCCCGCTCGACATCCTGATGGTGTTCTCCGCCAACCCCGAGGACTACACCAACCGCGGCACCATCATCACGCCGCTCAAGGACCGCATCTCGTCGCAGATCCTCACCCACTACCCCGACGAGCCGGCCACCGCCGCCGAGATCACCGCCCAGGAGGCCTGGTTGGAGCGCGGCTCCGGCGTCGAGCTGCCCGAGCTCTTCCGCCGCCTGATCGAGGAGATCGGCTTCGCCGCCCGCGACAGCGAGATGGTCGACCAGAGCTCGGGCGTCAGCGCCCGGCTGTCGATCTCGGCCGCCGAGCTGCTGGTGTCCAACCTCGAGCGCCGCGCCGCGCTCACCGGCGACCGGCCGGTGCGGCCGCGGCTGTGCGACCTGCAGATGCTGCTGCCGGCGATCACCGGCAAGCTCGAGATGGTCTACGAGGGCGAGCAGAAGGGCGTCGAGGTGGTGGCCCGCCAGATCATCGGCCAGGCGGTCAAGAAGCTGTTCGACGAGCGGCTGCCGGAGGTCGACCGCGCGCTCGGCAGCGGCGGCGAGGAGGACACCGGTCCGTACGCCGGCATCGTGCGCTGGTTCGCGGACGGCAACCAGCTGCTGCTGACCGACGAGCAGCCGCACGCCGACTACCGCCAGGCGCTGACCGGCGTGCCGGGGCTGGCCGAGCTGGCCGCCGAGCACGCCGCCGACGAGACCGAGCGCGATCTGATGGCCGAGCTGATCCTCGAGGGGCTGTGCCTGCACCTCAAGCTGGCCCGGCAGGACCTCGACAGCCAGGTGACCTACAAGGAGATGGTCAAGTTCCAGCTGCTGCGCAAGCAGCGCGGCCGGCAGCGCGGCGAGATCAACTGAGCTCGCACCGGCCGACGGTGGACCGCCGCATGCGCCCCTCGACCAGCCGACTCCCGCCGCCTCATTGGCGACGCGCCTAGCCGCGGGCAGAGCCGCCGTGCGCCACCGCTACCGCTACCTCGACCCGAGCCTGCTGGCCTCGCTGCTCGCCGGGCTCGACCTGCTCAGGCTGTTCAACCAGCTGGTGCTGGCGGCGGGCGGCGACCCCGAGCAGGCGATGGAGTGGATGCGGCAGCTCCAGCAGGAGGGCTACCTCGACGCCGCCGTCGACCTCGAGTCGTTCTTCGACGGCCTCGAGGAGCAGAACCTGGTGGCGCGCGACGGCGACGGCCGGCTGGCGCTCACCGCCGGCGGCGAGCGCCGCATCCGGCGCAGCGCCTTCGACGAGATCTTCCGCGGCCTCGAGCGTGGCGGCCCCGGCTACCACGCGGTGCGCGCTGCCGGCGAGGGCAGCGAACCGCTGCCCGAGACGCGTCCGTGGCGCTTCGGCGACGACTGGAGCCGGATCGACGCCATCCGCTCGACGCAGAACGCCCTCAAACGGACGCGCGGTGCGCTCGAGCTGGCCGAGGACGATCTCGAAGTGCACGAGACCGAGCACCTGACCGCCTGCGCCACGGTGGTGGCGATCGACGTCAGCCACTCGATGGTCCTTTACGGCGAGGACCGCATAACGCCCGCCAAGACGGTCGCCCTGGCGCTCACCGAGCTGATCACCACCCGCTACCCCAAGGACTCGCTGGCGGTGATCGAGTTCGGCGACCGGGCGCGCCAGCTGACGCTGTCCGATCTGCCGTACCTCGAGGCCGGGCCCTACCACACCAACACCCGCGAGGCGCTGCAGCTGGCGCGCGGTCTGCTGGCCCGCCGCAAGCAGCCCAACAAGCAGATCTTCCTGATCACCGACGGCAAGCCGTCGGCGCTCACCGAGGGCGGGCAGATCTACAAGAACCCGTTCGGTCTCGACATGAAGATCGTCAACCGGACGCTCGAGGAGGCCGATCTGTGCCGCCGCCAGCGGGTGGTGGTGACCACCTTCATGCTGGCCACCGACCCGATGCTCACCGACTTCGTCGAGAAGCTGACGCAAGTCAACCGCGGCCGGGCCTACTTCGCCTCGCCCTACGACCTGGGCGAGTTCATCCTCGCCGACTACATCCGCAACCGGCGCCGGCGCGTGCGCTGAGGCCGGCGGACGGCATCACCCCCGCGCCAGCCTGCCGAACAGCCCCTCGAGGTGACCCATCAGGCGGCCGGTCTCACGACCGTCCTCGTCGCCGTCGAACCTGAGCTCGGCGATCCGCCGCAGGATCTCGCGGGTCATCGCCACCCAGCCACCCACCGTCGCCCGGCCGAGGTTGTCTAGAGCGCCCGCCGGCCACTCGTTGCGCTCGAACAGCTGCCGCATGTCGGCGATGCGCATGGCGTCGCCGTCGCCGGCCAGCAGGTTGAACAGCAGGGCGAACTCGCCCGCCGAGTTGGCGAGATCGACCGGCGAACCGGGGTTCGACGGGTTGGCGTTGGCCTCGAGGATGGCCGCCGCCATGTCGCGCGGGGTCATGGTCTCGCCGTCGCTCGAGTGGGCCACCACCCGCTCGAAGGCGGCGGGATCGAAGCCGCCGTCGGCGCGGCTGTAGATGTCGGTGGAGCCGGGGTGGTCGCCGCGCGAGCCGGGGAAGCGCAGCGAGAAGCGGTCGCGGCCGGTCAGCAGGTTGCCGAGCTTCATCGACAGCGGCGTCTGGTTGACGCGGGCGAAGAACAGCAGCACCTTCTCCAGGCTGCCGTCGACGCCGGCCGGCCTCTGCTGGCGGACGAAACGGCGCAGCGCGGCGCGCGACATCGTCCGGCTGGCGCCGTCGGCCAGCTCGGGGTCGTTCACCAGCAGGGTGCGCATGAAGGGACAGGTGGCGTCGCGCGCCACGCCGGTCGGCTCCGGCGGTGCCGGCGAGCCACCGCTTGCCGGGGAATGCGGATCGCTCATGACGGTTACCTCCCGTGGCCGGGTTCGCCCGCCGCGGGGCGCCGGCCGGTCGAAACGTCTGTCGGGACCGTGAGCCGATCCTACACCCAGCCGCGGCGCCTGGCCAGAACGCGCCGGCCGCCGGCTCAGCCGCCGACGCCGCCCACCACCCGCTTGGCGAGCGTGCCGGCGGCGAGCTGACCGTCGGGCTGAGTGTGGTTGATCAGTGCCACGGTCTCGAGATCGACGGTCGAGGGGTAGCGCTGGGCGAACTCCCTCACCGACATCGCCCGTGGCAGCTTCTGGAGCGTCACCCGCGCCGGCTGGACGTCGAGGACGCGCCGATCGGTCACCGGCTGGAAGCTGCCCTGGCTGCGCTCCAGCAGGCTGTCGTAGCTCGACCAGCTCGCCTTCAGGGCCACCGCCAGCAGCTGGTAGGTGTTGTCGCCGTGCCGCACCGCCACCACCTGGCCGAGCAGCGGCCGCTGCTCGTCGGGCACCTCGAACGGCGCCGAGGCCGCGGGCAGACCGTGGATGCGGCCGGTGGAGACGCGCCCGGCACGCACCCCCTCCTGGTTGACGAACCGCTCGACCGCGGCACGCGGCTCGCTCTCCTGGGCCAGGGTGAGCTGGAGGGCGGCGTCGTTCTCGCCGCTGACCGCGGTCACCGCCGCCTTCTGGTTGCTGGTCTTCCAGCCGTCGGGAAAGTCGAGCCGAAACGCCAGGTCGGGGTGGTAGAACGTACCGCCCTCGAAGTAACCCTCGCGCGGATTGGGTCCGAACACCATGCCGTCGAGGCGCCGGACGTACCCCTCGCGCTCGACCTTGAGACCCTCGAACTCGGCGTCACGCCCGGCCAGCTCGGAGCGGATGCGCTCGCGCCGCTCCTCCGGATCCGGGTGGGTGGCCAGCCAGTTGGGGATGCGGCCGGCGCCGGCCAGCTCCCCCACCCGCTTGAGCACCGTGAACACCTCCGGCATCTCGCGCGCGTCGTAGCCGCCGCGCAGGCTGTAGCGCAGCCCCAGATCGTCGGCCTGGCGCTCGTCGTCGCGCGAGTACTTGAGAAACAGCAGACCGAACGCGGTCTCGGCGAGCCCGCCGAACTGCGCCACCTCGGGCGAGATGATCGAACCCACCCCCAGCCCCACGCTGACCAGCTGCGCCTTGCTCAGCCGCTCCACCGAATGGCGGGCGGTGACGTGACCGATCTCGTGGCCGAGCACCGCCACCAGCTCGGCCTCGGAGCCGAGGTGCGCCATGATGCCGCGGGTGATGTAGATGAAACCGCCGGGCAGCGCGAAGGCGTTGACGATCGGATCGTCGACGACGCGGAAGGTCCACGGCAGATCGGGGCGCTCGGAGGTGGCGGCCAGCTGCTTGCCGAGGCCGGCGACGTAGGCCTGCACCGACTCGTCGGGGTAGAGGCCCAGCGTGGCGACGATCTCCTCGTCGGCCTGGCGGCCCATGGCGATCTCCTGGCCCTCGCCGATCAGGGCGATCTGGCGCTTGCCGGTGGCCGGGTTGACCGAGCAGGAGGTTGCCAGCAGGGCGGCCATGAGCAGCGCCGCCGGGGCGTGCCGGGTGAGATGGATGGGTCGGCCGTCCATGGTCGTCTCCTCTGGCTGTCGGTCGTGAAGCGCCGGTGTTCCGCCGGCCGGCGGCCAGCGGCTCATTCTACCGCCGCCGCCCGCGCCACACGGCCAGGCCGGCCAGGCCCGCCACCGCCAGCGCCACGCCCACGGTCGTAGCCCCGGCCGGCGGCGGCCGGCCGGCCGCTGCGGCCATCGCCCGCAGCAGGCCGGAGACGCCCAGCAGCACGCTGACCGCGACCACCGGCAGCATTGCCAGGTTGGCCGGCAGCCGGTTGCGGTGCTCGCCCACCAGCCGCCGGTCGTTGATCGCCAGCATCAGGAACACCGCCACCAGCGGCAGCAGGACGCCGTTGAGCGCCTGCGCCAGGACGATCGCCGGCACCGGCCTGACGTCGCTGACGCCGAAGGCAACCCCGGTGGCGAGCACCGCCAGCCACACCGCGCGGAAGCGCCACGAGCGATCGTCCCAGGCCGCCTCGCCGTCGCCGGCGGCCAGCAGGCTGCGCGCGGTCATCGCCGCCGCCAGCGGCGCGGTGATCGCCGACGACAAGCCGGCGGCAAGCAGGCCGAAGGCGAACAGCGCCGGTGCGGCCGGTCCCAGCCGTGCACGCAGCACCTCGGCCAGCGCCGCGAACCCGAACTCGCCCTCGACCGCCCCGCCCACCACCATCACGCCGGCCGAGATCAGACCGCCCAGACCGACCGCGACAGCGATCCCGAAACGCGTCTCCGACAACCGCTGGCCGCGCGCCAGCCCCGAGCCGAGAAACAGGTTGTACGGCACCACGGTGGTGCCCACCAGCGCCAGCGCCAGCAGCGTCGAGCCCTCCGGCAGCGCCGGTATCAGCGCGCCGCTGAGGAGCGGCGGCAGCGGCGGCCGCACAACCCAGGCGGTCCACAGGAAGCCGAGACCCATCAGCGCCACCAGCAGGCTGAGCAGCAGCGCCACCCGGCGTGGGCGGTTGAACCACAGCACCACCGCCGCCACCACCCCGCTGGCCGCCGCCAGCGCCGCCGGCGGCAGCTCCACCAGCAGGGTGGCCCCGGCGACGCCTCCCAGGATGTTGCCGGCCTCGTAGGCGGCGCAGCCCAGCACCACGGCACCCAGCGCCACGACCAGCACCGCCGCCGCCTGTGGCCCGCGCGCCCAGCGGCGCCGCAGCGCCTGGCCGAGGTCGAGGCCCGACGCCAGCGTCAGCCGAGCGCTGGCCTCCTGCAACACGATGCACGCCACGGTCGAGAACAGCAGCGCCCACATCAGCCGCGCGCCGAAACGGCCACCCGCCGCGGCGGCGGTGGTGACCGTGCCCGGGCCGATGAACGCCGCCGCCAGCACCGACCACAGCAGCACCGACAGCAGCCGCCTCACGCGCCCTCCCGGGGCTCACCCCAGCCACCGCCACCCGGCGTCTCGAGCACCAGCCGATCGCCCGTCGCCACCTCGCGCGCGTCGATCGCCGCCAGCTCCTCGATCTCGCCGCCGGCGCGCAGCAGCCGCTGCCGGCCGGGCCGGCCCGCGCCGCCGCCGGCCAACCCGTACGGGCCCTCGCCGCGGTGCTGGCTCAGAATCGACAGGCTGAGCGGCGCCAGGAAGGTGAACTCGCGGCGCGCGCCGTCGCCACCGCGGTGCCGGCCGGCCCCGCCCGGCCCGCGGCGCACCGCGACCCGGTCGAGCCGCACCGGGTAGCGCCGCTCCAGCACCTCCGGGTCGGTGATCGCGGTGTTGGTCATGTGGGTGTGGACCGCGTCCGCCCCCGCCCAACCGGGGCCGGCGCCGGCGCCGCCGCACACCGTCTCGTAGTAGCCGAACGCCCGGTCGCCAAACAGCAGGTTGTTCATCGTGCCCTGGCTGCAGGCCGCCAGCCGCAGCGCCTTGAGCAGCAGATCGACGAGCCGCTGGCTGGTCTCGACGTTGCCCCCCACCACCGCCGGCGAGCGCGCCGGGTCGTCGTCGAAGCCGGGATCGAGAATTCCGGGCGGGACGCGGATCGTCACCGGCTCGAGCAGCCCCTCGTTGAGCGGCAGCGGCCGCTCGACCAGCAGCCGCAGGACGTACAGCACGACGCTGCGCACCACCGCCGGCGTGGCGTTGAGGTTGCCCGGGTGTCGCCCCGCCGAGCCGGCGAAGTCGAACTCCGCCCGGCGGCCGGCGATGCGCACGCGTACCACCAGCGGCGAGCCGTCGTCGAGCTCCTCGCGCGCCCGGTGGTCGCCGTCGTCGAGCGCCGCCAGGGCGCGCTCCGCCTCGTCCGCCGCCTGCCGGCCGAGATCGGCGGCGTGCGCCCCGGCTCGATGCCGCCCCAGGGCCGCTCGCTGGCGGAGGAGGGGGTGGTGCTGCCGCCCCAGCTGCTGGTCCGCCGCGGCCGGCCGCGCTGGTCGGCGGTCCGCCGCCAGCTCGCCGGCGGGCCGTATCCCACGCGCGCCGTCGTGGAGAACCTGAGCGATCTGGCGGCGGCGGTGGCCGCCAACCGCCAGGGGGCC
>JBFGNS010000056.1:0-24562 GCA_041574955.1 Thermoanaerobaculia bacterium
GCCGACCCGAAGGAGCGGGCCGAGCACCTGATGCTGATCGATCTCGGCCGCAACGACAGCGGCCGGGTCAGCGAGATCGGCAGCGTGCGCCTGACCGAGGAAATGATCATCGAGCGCTACTCGCACGTCATGCACATCGTGTCGAGCGGCGTGGCCGAGCTGGCCGTCGGCCGCACCGGCCGCGACGCGCTGCTCGCCTGCTTCCCGGCCGGCACGGTGTCAGGGGCGCCCAAGATCCGCGCCATGGAGATCATCGACCAGCTCGAGCCGGAGGCGCGCGGACCGTACGCTGGCGCCGTCGGCTACCTGTCGTTCACCGGCGACCTGGACACCTGCATCACGATCCGTACGCTGCTGGCGCGGCGCGGCGAGATCTCGGTCACCGCCGGCGCCGGCATCGTCGCCGACTCGGACCCGGAGCGCGAGGAGCGCGAGACCGAGAACAAGGCGGCCGGCCTGCTGGCGGCGGTAGACTTGGCACTCGCGCTCGGCGGCTGAGCCGCCCGTCGCGCGCCGGCGATGATCCTGGTTGTCGACAACTACGACTCGTTCACCTACAACCTGGTGCAGATGCTGCTGCGCGCCGGCGCCGAGGTCGAGGTGGTGCGCAACGACGCCGAGCCGGCGCCGGAGATGCTGGCGCGAGCGCCGCGCGGCGTGGTGCTGTCGCCCGGGCCGGGGCGGCCGGAGAACGCCGGCGCCTGTCTCGAGCTGTTCGCCGCACGGCCGGCGGTGCCGGTGCTGGGAGTCTGCCTGGGGCACCAGGCGCTGGGCGCCAGCTTCGGCGGCGTGGTCGAGCGTTCGCCGCGGCCGATGCACGGCAAGACCTCCCGCATCCGCCACCGTCAGGTGGGGGTGTTCGCCGGGTTGCCCAACCCGTTCGTGGCCACCCGCTACCACAGCCTCGAGCTGCGCCAGGAGGGGCTGCCGCGGGCTCTCGAGCCGCTGGCGTGGAGCGACGACGGCGCGCTGATGGGGATGCGGCACCGCGAGCTGCCCTACTGGGGCGTGCAGTTCCACCCCGAGTCGGTGCTCACCAGCGACGGCGAGCGGCTGATGGCCAACTTCCTGGAGCTGTGCGGTGAGCCGGCGGCGGCGCGCGCCGCGAGAGGCTGAGCGAGCCTTGGACGCCGTAGCTGCCCTGCGCCGGGTGATGGCGCGCCGCGATCTCGCCCCCGACGAGATGGAGACGCTCATCGGGCGGCTGATGGACGGCGAGCTGAGCGCGCCGCTGCAGGCCGCCCTGCTGGCGGCGCTCGCCACCAAGGGCGAGACGGTGGGCGAGCTGGCGGGCGCCGCCACCGCCATGCGCCGGCGCGCGCGGCGGGTCGACCACCACCGCCGGGAGGTGGTGGACACCTGCGGCACCGGCGGCGACGGCAAGGGTACCTTCAACATCTCGACCGCCGCCGCGCTGGCTGCGGCCGCCGCCGGCGTGCCGGTGGCCAAGCACGGCAACCGCTCGGTGTCGAGCCGCTCGGGCTCCGCCGACGTGCTGGAGGCGCTCGGCGTGACGGTGGAGCAGGGTCCCGAGCGGGCGGCAGCGGCGCTCGACCAGATCGGCATTGCCTTCCTGTTCGCGCCCGGCTACCACCCGGCGATGCGTCGGGTGATGCCGGTGCGCCAGGCGCTCGGCGTGCGCACCATGTTCAACGTTCTCGGCCCGCTCACCAACCCGGCCGGCGCCGGCCGCCAGCTGCTGGGGGTGTACGCGCCGCAGCTGGTGGAGACGCTGGCCGGCGTGCTGCGCGAGCTCGGCAGCCGGCGGGCGCTGGTGGTGCACGGCGAGGACGGCCTCGACGAGAT
The DNA here is from genome assembly GCA_041574955.1 of Thermoanaerobaculia bacterium. Lineage (GTDB taxonomy): Bacteria > Acidobacteriota > Thermoanaerobaculia > Multivoradales > JAHEKO01 > CALZJC01. The sequence continues at coordinate 1,807 of JBFGNS010000056.1, forward strand.
CACCACTACCGGCGCGACGCGGGTGGCCGAGCTGCGCGACGGGCGGATCACCACCTACACGCTGACGCCGGAGCAGGTCGGCATCGAGCGCGTTCCGGCGGCGGCGCTGGCGGGCGGCACGCCCGACGACAACGCCGCCGCGCTCGAGCGGGTGCTGGCCGGCGAGCGCGGGGCGCTGTTCGACGTCACCGCGCTCAACGCCGGCGCCGCCATCCTGGTCGCCGGGCTGGCGGACGACCTCGCCACCGCGGTGGAGTCGGCGCGGCTGGCCCTGGTGTCGGGCGCCGCGCGCGACAAGCTCGACCAGCTGCGGCGCTTCTCGGCGGGGGCGCGGTGAGCGGCGTAGCCGACATCCTGCGGCGCATCGTGGCCGACCGGCGCCGCCGGCTGGCGGCGGACGGCCCGCCGCGGATGCCGGCCGACGAGACGTCGCCGGCCGGCGCGCCGGCGGTGACCGGCAACCGGCTGGTGGCGGCGTTGACCGAGCGCCGCGGGCGGGGGGTGATCGCGGAGGTCAAGATGGGCTCGCCGCGGCTGGGCTCGCTGGCCGGCCGCGTCGACCCGGAAAGCCAGGCGCGGCTGTACGCGGCGCACGGCGCCGCCGCGCTGTCGGTGGTGGTCGAGCCGGACCACTTCGGCGGCAGCTACGAGCTGCTCGCCCGTTGCCGGCGCGCCTCGCGGCTGCCGTCGCTGGCCAAGGACTTCGTGGTCGACCTGCGGCAGCTCGAGTGGGCGCGCGAGGCGGGCGCCGACGGCGTGCTGCTGATCGCCGCGCTGTACGGGCGGCGGCAGCTCGCCTCGTGGGCGGCCGCGGCGCGCCGGCTGGGGATGGTGCCGCTCGTCGAGCTTCACGGCGCCGCCGACGCCGCCAAGCTGGGCGGCGGGGAGTGGGAGCTGGTGGGGGTCAACAGCCGCGACCTGAGGAGCTTCCGGGTCGATCTCGAGCAGTCGCTCGAGCTGCTGCCGGCGCTGCCGGCGGGCGCGCTGCGGGTGGCCGAGAGCGGCATTCGCAGCGCGGCCGAGGTGCGCCGGCTGTCGGCGGCCGGCTTCGACGCCTTTCTGATCGGCGAGTCGCTGCTGCTGGCCGACGATCCGGCGGCGCTGCTCGGCGAGCTGGCCGGCGCCGGGGTGGCGGCGTGAGCCGGGTGCGGGTCAAGGTGTGCGGCGTCACCCGCCGCGAGGACGCCGAGCTGGCGGTCGAGCTGGGGGCCGACTTCCTGGGGCTCAACTTCTACCCGGCGAGCCCGCGGTACCTGGCGCCGGCGCGGGCCGAGCGACTGGTGGCCGGGCTCAGGGGGCGCGTCCGGCTGGTCGCGGTGATGGTCAACCCCGAGGCGAGCGAGGTCGAAGCGGTGCTGCCGCTGGTCGACCTGGTGCAGTTCCACGGCGAAGAGGAGCCGGAGACGGTCCGGCCGTGGGCCGAGCGGGCGATCAAGGTGGTGCGGCCGGAAGGCGACGCGGCGGCCGACCTGGAGCGGTTCCCGGACGTCTGGGGCTACCTCGTCGAGCCCCGCCGCGACGGCCGGCGCGGCGGCACCGGCCGGCCGTGGGACTACGCCGCCGCGCCGCGGCTGGCGACCGACAGGCCGGTCTTCGTCGCCGGCGGCATCCACCCGGGCAACGTGCGGCAGGCGGCAGCCGGGGCGTGGGGCATCGACGTCTGCTCGGGCGTCGAGTCGAAGCCGGGGGTCAAGGACCGCCAGGCGCTCGAGCGGTTATTCTCGGAGCTCGCCGATGGCCAGAGCTGACGCCAGCGAGTGGGGCTACTACGGCAGCTGGGGCGGCCGCTACGCTCCCGAGACCCTGATGGCGCCGCTCGCCGAGCTGGCGGAGGCGTACGACCGGCTGTCGCGGCGGCGCAGCTTCCGCCGCCGACTCGACGAGCTGCTGCGCCACTACGCCGGCCGCCCGACACCGCTGTACCGGGCGGAGCGGCTGAGCGAGCAGCTCGGCGGGGCGCAGATCTGGCTCAAGCGCGAGGACCTGCTGCACACCGGCGCCCACAAGATCAACAACGCCCTCGGCCAGGGTCTGCTGGCCGAGGCGATCGGCAAGCGGCGGCTGATCGCCGAGACCGGCGCCGGGCAGCACGGCGTCGCGACCGCCACCGTCGCTGCCCTGCTCGGCCAGGAGTGCACCATCTACATGGGCGAGGAGGACATGCGGCGCCAGCGGCCGAACGTCGAGCGGATGCGGCTGCTGGGAGCCGAGGTGGCGGCGGTCGATGCCGGCAGCCGGACGCTCAAGGACGCCATCAACGAGGCGCTGCGTGACTGGGTCACCAACGTCCGCACCACCCATTACGTGCTGGGCTCGGTGCTCGGGCCGGATCCGTTCCCGCGCATCGTGCGCGGCTTCCACCAGGTGATCGGGCAGGAGGCGAAGCGCCAGCTCAAGCGCCAGGCCGGTCGCGCCTGGCCCGACCTGGCGGTGGCCTGCGTCGGCGGCGGCTCGAACTCGATCGGTCTGTTCGGCGCCTTCCTCGACGAGCAGCGGGTGCGGCTGATCGGCGTCGAGGCGGGCGGCTCGGGCGAAGCGCTGGGCGAGCACGCGGCGCGCTTCCGCGGCGGCTCGCCCGGGGTGCTCCACGGCACCCGCACGCTGGTGCTGCAGGACCGCGAGGGGCAGGTGGCCACCACCCACTCGGTGTCGGCCGGCCTCGACTACCCGGCCATCGGCCCGGAGCACGTGCGGCTGGCCGAGCAGGGCCGCGTGGAATACACCGCGGTGGGCGACGACGAGGCGATCGACGCCTTCCACACCCTGGCCTCGACCGAGGGCATCCTGCCGGCGCTCGAGACCGCCCACGCCCTCGCCGAGGCGTTCCACCATGCGCCGCGGCTGGGCCGAGACCGCATCGTGCTGGTGAACCTGTCGGGGCGGGGCGACAAGGACCTCGAGTCGGTGGTGCGCTACGACGCCGAGCGGCGCGAGGCGACCGGCGACGGGGAGTCGGAGCCCGGACCGCTGCCGCACGGCGCCTCGCGGGAGCCGCGGTGAGCGCCATCGACCAGGCGTTCGCCCGCTGCCGGCGCGAGCGGCGGGCCGCTTTCATCCCCTATCTGACCGCCGGCGATCCCGACCTGGCGACCACCGGACGGCTGCTCGAGGCGCTGGTCGCCGGTGGCGCCGACCTGATCGAGCTGGGTGTGCCGTTCAGCGATCCGATCGCCGATGGGCCGGTCAACCAGCGCGCCGCGGTCCGGGCGCTGGCGGCGGGCACCACCCTGTCGGGGATCCTCGATCTGGTGGGCCGCCAGCGCGCGCGGCTGGGGGTGCCGATCGTGCTGTTCAGCTACTACAACCCGATCCTGGCGCGCGGCATCGAGACCTTCGCCGAGCAGGCCTCGGCGTCCGGCGTCGACGGCGTGCTGTGCGTCGATCTGCCGCCGGAGGAGGCGTCCGCCGAGCTGCTGCCGGCGCTCCGCCAGGCGGGTGTGGACGCCATCTTCCTGCTCGCGCCGACCAGCACCCGCCAGCGCGAGAAGGCGGTGGCGGCCGCCTCCTCGGGCTTCGTCTACTACGTCTCGCGCACCGGCGTCACCGGTACCCGGGACGAGCTGCCGCCCGAGCTGCTGCGCCAGGCAAAGAAGCTGCGCCGCCGGCTCAGGCTACCGCTGGCGGTGGGCTTCGGCCTGTCGACGCCGGACCAGGTGCGGGCGGTTTCGCGGGTGGCCGACGGCGTGGTGGTGGGCAGCGCCCTGGTGCGCACCGTCGAGCGCAAGGCCGGTGACCGCGACCTGATCGAGGCGATCGAGAGCCAGGCCCTCGAGCTGTCGGCGGCGCTGCGATGAGGGCGCGCCTGCCGCGGCCCCAGGTGGCCTGCGGGTGAGGACCGGGCGATGAGCGGTTTCGAGACGCGCCACGTCGAGACCAAAGTCCACGGCCGCTACCTGGTGCGCCCGGCGGCCGGCAGGCCGCCGGCGGGCGCGCTGGTGGGATTCCACGGCTACGGCGAGGACGCCGGCTCGATCCTCGCCGAGCTGGTCCGGATCCCCGGCGCCGAGGCCTGGCAGGTGGCGGCGGTGCAGGCGCTCCACCCGTTCTACAAGCGCAGCGGCGAGGTGGTGGCGAGCTGGATGACGCGGCTCGACCGCGAGCTGGCTATCGCCGACAACCGGGCCTACGTCGGCCGCGCGGTGGAGCGGATCCTGGACGAGGCCGGATCGGCCGGCCCGCTGGTCTACGCCGGCTTCTCGCAGGGGGTGGCGATGGCCTACCGCGCCGCCGCCGGCGCGGGCCGTCGCTGTGACGGGCTCATCGCCCTGGGCGGCGACGTGCCGCCCGAGCTGGCCGAGCTCGACCTGGACGGCCTGCCGCCGGTGCTGCTGGGCCGCGGCCGCGACGACGACTGGTACTCGAGCGACAAGCTCGCCAACGACCTGGAGCTGCTGGCCGCCAAGGGGGTCGCGGTCGAGACGGTGGTGTTCGAAGGCGGGCACGAGTGGACGGACGGGTTCCGCAACCGGTGTGGCGGCTACCTGGCGGCGCGAACCGGGGGGTAAGGGACCGGCCCCGGCTCGAGCCCGGCGTCCTGGAAGCGCGGCAGCGCGAAGAAGAACGTGCTGCCGAGCCCGGCCCCGTCGGATTCGACCCACGCCCTCCCGCCGTGGACCTCGACGATCCGCTTGACCATCGCCAGGCCGATACCGGTGCCCTCGATCTCCGTCTCCAGGCGCTGGAACAGCTTGAAGACCCTCTGGTGGTGGCTGGGGTCGATGCCCCGCCCGTTGTCGCGCACGAAGACCACCACCTCGTCGCCCTCCACGAAGCCGCCGATCTCGACCCTCGGCTCGGGCTGGTCGCCGATGAACTTGACGGCGTTGCCGACGAGGTTCTGGAACACGTCGAGCAGACGGGAGCGCTCACCGAACACCTCGGGGAGATCTTGCTGGATCTCGACGCGCACTCCGGCATCGGCGATCGGACCGGCCACCTGGTCGACCGCTTCGGCGGCCAGCTCGCGCAGGTCGACAGCCTCCGGCGGGCTCCGCAGCCGGCCCACCTTGGAGAGCTCGAGCAGCTCGTCCAGCAGCTGGCGCATCCGGGTGGCGGCCGAGCGGATCCGCTCGAGATCGGCGGCGAGGCGCTCCCGGTCGCCGGCCTTGGCGTCGCGCTCGAGCAGGTTGGCAAAACCCAGGATGGTCACCAGCGGGCTCTTGAGATCGTGCGAGACGCTGTAGGTGAAGACCTCGAGCTCCTCGTTGCGCGCCTCCAGCTCCCGGTTGCTGATCTCGAGCTCGCGCTGTGTGCGCCGCCGCTTGGCCACCTCCTCGTTGAGCGCGCGGTTGATCTCCGCCAGCGCCTGGCTGCGGCGCCGGACCGACCGCGTGCGCAGCGCATAGGTGCCGAGCGCTACGACCACGAAGGCGAGCGCTGCCAGCGCGCGGAACCAGCCGGTCATCCAGTAGGGCGGCACCACGACCAGCTGCACCGCGAGCGCTTCGTCGCTCCACACCGCGTCGCTGTTGGAACCCCGCACGTGCAGCACGTAGCTGCCGGGGTCGAGGTTGGTGTAGGTCACGCTGCGCGTCGTGCCTGCCGCCACCCACCCCTCGTCGAACCCCTCCAGCCGGTAGGCGTACTGGTTCTTCTGCGGCGCCGTGTAGTCGAGGGCGGCGAACTCGAACGACAGCACCCGATCGCCGTGGGGCACCTCGATCCGGCGCAGCTCGGCCGCCGGTCCGTAGGCGAGCGCCTCGCGGTTGAAGATCTTGAACGAGGTCAGCGCGAGCGGCGGCATGTGGGGGTTGACGGCGATCTCGTCGGGGTCGAACCAGTTGAAGCCGTTGATGCCGCCGAACAGCATCCGGCCGTCCGCCGTCTTGTGGAAGGCCCAGGCATCGAACTCGTTGCTCTGCAGTCCGTCGAACACGTCGAAGTTCCTGAAGGCGCCCTGCCGCGGGTCGAACCGCGACAGCCCCTTGTTGGTGCTCATCCACAGCCGACCGCTACCGTCCTCGAGGACGCCGTAAACGACGTCGTTGGGCAGGCCGTTTCGCGTCGTGTAGCGGGTGACCGAGCCGCTCGCGCGATCCAGCCGGTTGAGGCCGCCGCCGTAAGTGCCCACCCACAGCTCCCCGGCTCGGCTTTCGTAGATGCACATGATGTCGTTGCTGCCGAGGGAGTCCGGCCGGCTGGCGTCGGTGCGGAAGTGTCGAAAGCCGTCGCTCGCCCGGTCGAGCAGGTCCAGCCCGCCCTCGGTGCCGAACCACAGATCGCCCCGGCTGTCCTCGAGAGCCGCGTACACGTTGTTGTTGCTGAGCGAGTCGGGATCGCCGGGATCGTGCAGGTAGCGCGTCGGCTCGCCGGTGCCGGGATCAAGCCGCACGACGCCGCCGGAGAAGGTCCCCAGCCACAGGGCACCCTGGCGATCCTCGAGAATCACCTGCACCTCGTTGCCGCCGGACCGGCCGGCGGGCGCCTGGCCCAGCGGGATGCGACGGAAGCGACCCCGGCCCCTGTCCATCAGCGTCAGACCGCTCTCGGTCCCGATCCACAGGTTGCGCCGGCTGTCCTCGAGGATGGCGTTGACCGTGTCGCTGGGCAGGCTGAGTGGGTCGGACGGGTCGTGCCGGTAGTGCCGGAAGGTGGCGGTAGCCGGGTCGAAGCGGTTGAGCCCGCCGTTCCAGGTGCCGATCCAGATCACGCCGTCGGCGTCCTGGTACATGCCGTAGACGGCGTTATCGCTCAGGCTCGAGGGGTCGTTGGGCCGGTTCTTGAAATGGGGAAAGCCGCTGCGGTCGGGGTGGAACCGGCTGACGCCGGCGCCGTTGGTGCCGAGCCACAGCAGACCCGAGGCGTCCTCGTAGATCGACAGCAGGTCGTCGGCGGCCAGGCTGCTGCTGCGAGTCGCATCGGCGCGGTAGCTCGAGAACTCCCGGGTCTCGGGATCGAGCCGGTTGAGGCCGCCGCCGAAGGCGCCGGTCCAGATCACGCCGGTGCCGAGCCACAGCCTGCCGGCGCGGTCCTCGTGCAGAGCCAGCACCTGGTCGCTGCTCAGGCTGCGAGGGTCCTCGGGGTCGTGGCGGAAGCGCTCGAACCGTCCGCTGGCGCGGTCCATGCGGTTGAGCCCGCCGCCGTGCGTGCCGACCCAGAGCTGGCCGGAGCGGTCCTCGAGCAGCGCGAACACGCGGTCGCTGCTCAGCGAGTCGGGCTCGTCCGAGCTCCGGTACCGGGCGAACCGGCCGGTCTCGCGGTCGAGGCGGTTGAGTCCGGCACCGTCGGTGCCCACCCACAGCACGCCGGCCGAGTCCTCGAGAATCGAGACCACCCGGTCGCCGCTCAAGCTCCCCGGGTCGTCCGGATCGTGCGGGAAACGCTGGAACTCGCCGCTCTCGGGGTCGAACCGGTTGAGACCGCCCCCCAGGGTGCCGACCCACAGATCGCCGGCCGAGTCTTCGAAGATCTCGAACACCATGTCGTGGCTGAGGGTCCGGGGGTTCGCCGGGTCGTGCCGGTAGGCCTCGAAGCTGTCGGAGCCGGGCAGGTAGCGGGCGAGGCCGCCGCCCCAGGTGCCGATCCACAGCGTTCCGTCCCGCGCCCGCTCGAGGGCGTAGACCGTGTTGTTGCCGAGGCTGGCGGGGTCGTTGGCATCGGCCCGGTAGACGGTGAACTGGTAGCCGTCGAACCGGTTCAGACCGTCCTCGGTACCGAACCACATGAAACCGCGGGCGTCCTGGGCGATCGAGTACACCGTGCTCTGCGACAAGCCGTCTTCGAGCGACAGCGTCGAGAAGTGCTTGAACTCGGGGACCGCCGCGGCGGCGGCCGCGGTCCACAGCGCGGCGGCGGCTACGACTCGGCTAACAGGCTTCATCGGTTGTGTCCTCGGCCGGGTCAGCCGTCGGCAGCGGCCGTTCGCGGGATGCGCTCGGGCACGATCCCGCGCAGCGCATGGTACCCCCGATGGGGCGGCTCGGTGGTGGGTCTCGGGCTCCCTGCCGCCCGCTCGTCGGCGTGTGACCCCGAAGCGACCCGCCCGCCCGGCCTCCGGCCCGTCGCCACCACGGGTCGGCAGGGGCGGGCCGAGTCAGCGCTGCTGGCGCCGGCCGGCGCCAGCGCGGCGCAGCGCGTCGATCAGCAGCGGCAGGTTGCGGCGGGTCGTCGAGAGCTCGGTCGGCTCGTGGGCCGAGGGCTGCGGCAGCGCCGGCCCCTGCTCGACCACGATCCACCCCTCGAGCCTGGCGCCGTCCTCGACGATCACGTCCGGCGCCGTGATCCGGCCGCTGACCGAGCCGGAGGAGCAGACGGTCACCTGGGCATGACCGAACAGGTCGCCGACGACCTCTCCCTCGACGCGGATGGTGGCGGCGTAGATGTCGGCGCGCACCCGACCGGTGCGGGCGATGGCGACGCCGTGTGCGTCCAGCGGCACCCGGGCGTCTATCGTCCCCTCGATGATCAGGTTGCGCCGCGCCCGCGGATCGCCGTTGACGATCGCCGACGAGCTGAGAAACGCGCCGGCACCGGATCTGGCGTCGCGCCGGCGACGCGGTTTGCGAGGTTCGCTCATCAGTTCCGCTTCGCCGGACAGCCTATCGCGGTTTGTCGCCCGGCCGCCGGCAGCGGAGCGCTCGCCAGGAAATCGAGCTGGCTCGAGCGCGTCGGCCGCCAGCATGGCGCCGACCGCCCACGGCTGGAGCAGCCCCGACCGGGCGCAGGACAGCTCGCCGCGCCTGGCGGCCCAACCTCCCATCGGCGATGCCGGAATGCGGGAACCTACTCCACGCCGGCGCTACTGGCCGGGGAGCTCAGAAGACCCCGGAGAAGGAGTTGTTGTCCTCGTTCTTCTCGTCCACGAAGCCCTTGGCGTCGATGTGCACCTCGAGCAGCCCGGTGGCGATGGTGGTGGGATCGAAGCCGGAGCCGAACCGGGGACTGAAGTCGGCCAGCGCGACGGTGAGCGTGTCGTCGGCGCCGGCGGCCAGGCCGGTGACCGTGACGCTGGCCTGCGACTCGGGTCTGGCGGCGGCAGGCGTGGCGGGGTCGCTGATCTCGAGGTAGACGAGGAACTCGCCGGCGTCCTCGTTGCCGACGTTGGCGATGTGGGCGGTGGCCTGCTGGGCGCCGAAGTCGATGGTGTACGGCACCGCGGCGTCGGGGTCGATGGTCAGGTCCGGACCACAGGCCGCGGTCGCCAGCACCGCCAGGGCGGTCAGGACGAGGTGGGTGGTCTGGCCGGCCGCGCTGGATGGTCTCATCGCAAGCTCCTCTTCGCTCGAGCTGGAACGGTGGGGCTATCGATCCTCTTGGGCGCGGTCCGCGGGTCGTTCGTTACACCCTGCGACGCGCCGGTCGAGAGCGCAGTCGGCGGCGGATCCCGCCAGGCGCGGCCGCCCTCCACCTGGAAAGCTGTTTCGTTTGAGTGTGAGGCATTTCACGGCCGACGCGCCCCCCGGCCGCTAGGGTAGGGCCAGTTGCTGCGAGGCGCGAGTTGAGAATCCACGGCGATCTGGCGAGCTACGAGCTGTCCGACCTGCTCCAGTGGCTGGCGCAGGGACGCAAGTCCGGCCGGCTGACGGTGCGGCGGGGAGACGGCGAGGAGCGGAGCATCTGGTTCCAGGGCGGCCGGATCGCGCTGTCGAGCTCGTCCGATCCGGACCAGCGGCTCGACAGCTACCTGCTGCGCCAGGGCCTGATCGATGCCGATACCGCGGAGCGAGCGCAGCGGCTGCAGGAGGCCACCCAGATGCTGCCGGGTCAGATTCTGGTGACGTTGGGGGCGATCAGCGAAGAGGAGCTGGCCCGCGTCATGCGACTCAAGACCGAGGAGAGCGTCTGCCAGCTGCTGACCACCTCGGACGGCGAGTTCACTTTCACCGGCGAGGCGTTGCCCTCGTCGTCGATGGTACCGCTCCAGATCGAGGTCGCGAACCTCCTGCTGCGGAGCATGGAGCGGCTCGACAGCGAGCGGGGTGCCCGCGAGTGCGATGAGATCGAGACCTCTCCCGCGGCGAAGCGGGAAGGCGCTTCCCCCAACCGGCCGGCACCAGTCGCTTGCGAGCCGGGGGCGTCCGAGTCCTCCTCGCAGCTTGCTTCGTCGGCGGTCGCTGGCGCCGATCCCGTCCGCCGGGGCCACCAGATGGCCGGGCCCGATGCCGGAGGCCGCGCTCTGGCCGAGGTGATCGACCCGGAGGTGACGGCGTCCCGGCGGGGCGACGAGTCGAGCTTGGCGGGTGCCACCGGTACGGTTGCCCTGTGCGCGCCCCGGGCGCTCTGGCGGCGCTTGCTGCCCGCGGCTGTGGCCGCCGTCCTGGTGATCTTCCTGTCGGTCACCTACCTGCTCTTGCGCCCCGGCGAGCCGGCCGCAGCGACCGGTTTCGAGGGAGCTGTGCGCTTCACCGTCACCGAGCCGTGGCAGCCGCCGGCGGAAGCCGCGCGGCCGGACGCCAGCGCGCCTCGAGCTGACACGGCCGCGACCGCCGCGGGCGACAAACGTGAAGCGCGCCTGCGAGGCGACTACGAGAATCGGCTGGCTCTGCTGCGCGAGGAGCTGCGCGAGGCCCAGCGCACCGCGGCGGAGCGTCAGAAGGCGCTCGAAGCTCTGCGGTCGGTGGAGGATCAAGCGCCGGCGACCGCGGGCGAAGGCGGCGGGGCTCCGGCGCCGTCCGGCACCCTGGCGGCGGCGGCCAAGGCGTTTGCGGCGGCGACTCCAGGCGCCGAGGCCGCACCTCGCTCGCGCTCGCCCTCGTCCCAGGCCGGCCCGCCGCAAGGGCCGGCCGGTGAAGCCGGGTTGCCGTCCGCCGACGGCGCGCGGGCGGCGGGGCTGGCGGACCCGCAGAGGCCGGCCGCGTCACCAGCCGCCGAGCAACGCTCTGCGGTCCAGCCGGCGGCGGCCGGCCCGTCTCCGGCGCCTGCTGCCGAGAGTGTGTTCGTACCCCCCCGGGTCGTGCGGCGTGCTCGCGCCGCCTACCCGGCAGCCGCTCGCCGGATGGGCCGTGAGGTCACGGTGACCGTGCGAGTTCTCGTCGACGAGAGCGGCACGGCCAAGGAGCTGCAACCCGGCCCGGAGGCGGGCTTCGGCTTCGATCAGGCCGCTCTCGCCGCGGCTCGCCGCACCCGCTGGCAGCCCGCCACCCGGGACGGCGAGCCGGTCGAGAGCTGGATCGAGATGCGGTTCGTGTTCACGCCCTGAGGCCACCGGCCCCTGGGTGGCGCGCTGCCGCTACAGTCGCGCCCAGCTGCGCGGAAACGAGATCCAGATCGACGTCCGTCCGTCCGGCCAGCGGCTCGGCGGGCGCGTAGGGGAGATCGCGGAGCGACGGGCTAGTCGTCGCCCGGCGGGGGCGTCTTGACGATCTTGCTCAGGCACCAGCCGGCCAGGCAGGTGACGGTCAACATGCTGACGATCATGAAGCCGAGGGCGAACGGGGTCATCGCGGGTCTCTCCTAGGCTTCGCCCCGCCGGCGCCAGGCCTTGCGGATGAGCAGCATCCCCACCACCACCAGCGCCAGCATCAGGCCGCGGCTGACCCAGCGGTAGGGGACGGTGCCGGGGTCGTCGACCGTCTCCATCAGCAGGGTGGGGATGGCCTCGGTCCAGGTCCACCAGCCGAGCAGGGTGAACAGGAACAGCGGGGTGATCCACTTCATGACCGGCTTGTAGAAGCCGGGGATCCTGATGTCGGCGCCCTTGTGCAGCTCGTCCCAGCCGCGGTCGATGCCGAAGATCCAGGCGAACAGCACGATCTCGACGGCGGCGAACACCACCAGCCCGAAGGTGCCGGCCCAGTAGTCCCACTCGTCGAGCACCTTGAAGCGGTAGAACACGACGTGGAACATGCCGAGCGCGAGCCCCAGGGCGGTCACCGCCCCGGCGGCCTTGCGGCGGGTGAGGTTGAAGTTCTCCTGCAGGAAGGCGATGGTCGGGCTGGCCAGCGCCACGCTCGAGGTGATGCCGGCGATGAACAGCAGGAAGAACCACAGGAAGGCCGCCAGCCGGCCGAGGATCTCCGGCCCCGGCAGCCCCTGGAAGACCACGCCCATGGCCACGATGCCGAGGTCGAAGGTGCCGCCCTGCGCGATCGCCATGGCGCCGGTGACGCCAAAGAAGACCACCGCCGCGGGGATGGCGATCGTGCCGCCCAGCACCACCTCGGCGAACTCGTTGGTGGCGGCGGTGGAGAGGCCGGTCAGGGCGACGTCGTCCTTCTGTTTGAGATACGAGGCGTAGGTCTGGATCGAGCCCATTCCGACCGACAGGGTGAAGAACATCTGGCCGGCTGCCGCCACCCACACCTTGGCGTTGCCGAGCTGCGAGAAGTCGGGGTTCCAGATGAAGTTGAGCCCCTCGGCGGGCGAGGCGGCCATCGTCGGCAGAGTCAGCACCCGCACCAGCAGCAGAAAGGCGAACAGGAACAGGATCGGCATGCCGATCAGCGCCAGCTTCTCGATGCCGCCGCTGATGCCGCGTGCCAGCACCCAGCCCAGGAAGCAGAAGGTGAGAAGGAAGAAGCCGAGAGTCACCCAGGTGCCGGTCGAGCTGCCGTCGAAGATGTTCTGGTACGACGCCAGGTAGGAGCGCATCTCGTCGACGTCGCCCATGCCGAAGTAGTCGCCGCTGAGGCTGAAGACCGAGAAGCCGAGCATCCAGGAGACGATGTAGGTGTAGTAGATGAACACCACCAGCGGCATCACCACACCGAGCACGCCGATGTACTTGGCCCACTTCTTCTTCTTGTCGGTCAGCACGTCGAACATCCCGGGAACCGAGCCGTGGCCGTGGCTGCCGCCGTAGCGGCCGACGCCCCACTCGATCCACATCATCGGGATGCCCAGCAGCAGGAACGAGATGAAGTACGGGATCATGAAGGTGCCGCCGCCGTTCTGCGCGGCCTGCACCGGGAAGCGCAGGAAGTTTCCGAGTCCGACGGCGTTGCCGGCCATCGCCAGCACCAAGCCGATGCGCGTGCCCCACTGTTCCTGTGCGTGCCGATCGACGCCCACGTGAAGTCCTCCCGGGTGAGGTTTGTGGAGGAGGGTACCTGCTTGAAACGGGCGGCGAGAGGCTACCCTGGCCGCTCGAAAGCTGTCAAGCCGGACGCGGGTTTGGGCTGCGCTCGGGCGCCCGGTCAGGTAGCGTCGCGCTTGCCGCCGGCCTCGCCTTCGAGCTCCACCTTGAGGGCGAGGAACTTGAGCATGTCCTTGAGCGTCAGGATGCCGGCCAGCCGGCCGTCCTCCACCACCATCAGCCGCGACGCCCCGCTGCGGCTCATGCGCGCCAGCGCCTCCATGGCGTCGGTGTCGGGCGCCACCGTGTTGTCGGGCGAGCACGGCTCGAGGATGGCGTTGACCGACTGGCGGTCCCACTCCTCGCGCGGCAGCTCGCGCACCCGCCGGGTGGTGACGCAGCCCACCAGCCGGCCGTCGTCGACCACCGGGAACAGCTTGTGGTGGTAGCGGTAGACGTAGCTCTCGACCAGCTGCGACACCGGTAGCGCGCGCGGCACGACCACCGGATCGGTGTGCATGAAGCGCCGCACCGGCTCGCCCTCGAGGGTGCGGCGGAGCATCAGCTGGCGGTAGGCGATCTGGGCCGCGTTGCGCAGGAACAGGCCGATCAGCAGCATCCACAGGCCGCCCACGAAGTCGCCGCCGGCGATCACCCGCCACACGCCGAAGAAGATCAGCGCCAGGCCGAAGCCCGAGCCGATGCTGGTGGTGATGCGGGTCGCCCAGCGCAGGTCGGACTTCCAGTGCCACAACGCCGAGCGCAGCACGCGCCCGCCGTCGAGCGGGAACGCCGGAATCATGTTGAAGCCGACCAGCAGGAAGTTGAGCCAGGCGAGGTGGAACAGCACCCCGGTGAGCGGTGCCGGCCAGCCCATCACCGGCGACAGCACGCTCACCCCCAGGCAGGCGCCGCCGACCAGGATGCTGGCCAGCGGACCCGCCACCGCCACCACGAACTCGGCCTCGGCGCTCGGCGGCTCGGAGTCCATCTCGGCGACGCCGCCGAAGATGAACAGGGTAATCCCGCGGATGGTGAGGTTGTAGCGCCGCGCCACCAGCGCGTGTGCCAGCTCGTGCAGCACCACCGAGGCGAACAGCCCGAGCGCTCCGGCGACGCCCATCAGCCAGTAGGTGGCCGGCGCCAGGTCGGGGTAGAGCGGCGGGAAGACGCTGGCCGCCAGCGACCAGCTCACCAGGGCCACGACCACGAACCAGCTCAGGTCGAGCCGGATGGCGAAGCCGAAAAGGCGGAACAGCTCTATGCGTCGACCGAACACGGGGACGGCAGTGCCGGCGAGGCAGGCGGCAGGTGGGCGCCTACTCTTCGGGCATCACGATCCACAGGATGATATACGCCAGGATCCCGGGAAACGCCGCCGAGAAGATCGACACCACGATGTAGAGCACCCGCAGCAGCGTGGGGTCCCAGCCCAGCCAGTCGGCCAGACCGCCGCACACGCCGGCGAGGACGCGGTGACGCTTGGAGCGGCGGAGGGGGTTCTTGGGGTCGGGCATCGTCGTCTCCTCCTCGCCCTGGACTACGGGCCGGCGGACTCAAAGTTCCGCCACCGCCGAGGGTATACTGCCGCGGCGTTGGCTGGGGGCGGTCGGGTGAGCAACTACATCACTTTTCCGTCGAGTGAGGAGATCCTTGCGCGGCTCGAGGGCATGGAGGGCTACCGACCCGACCGCTCGTCGCTGTACGCCGCCATCGCCGACCGGCTGGGAGGCAAGACGCTCGACAGCGCGGCCTTCGCCCTGCTGCTGATCGAGCTGCTGCACCGCTACGAGGGTGCGGTGGGCGAGGACCTGGCCGAGTTCCTGCCACGCTGCATCCTCACCCTGTCGGGCGACCACGAGCTCGCCGCCTCGGCGCGGCTGGCGTTCCGCGAGCTGAGCGAAGAGCGCTGAGCTCAGCCGCGCCGCCGCCAGCCGGCCACGCCGCGCTTGGACGGCGCCGCCAGCCACTCCCGCAGGTGGGTGGTCTCCGGCGTCTCGGGGACGTCGGCTAGCGAGCGGTTGCCGGCGCGCAGCGCCCGGAAAGCGGTCTCGAGCGCGCGGTAGCGCTCGCCGGTGATGCCGGCGCGGCGCAGGCCGATGGTGTTGAGCCGGTAGTGGACTGCCGGGATGCCGTGCACCATGCTGTAGGGCAGCACGTCCTGCCCGACGCCGGCGAAGCCGCCGACCATCGTCAGGCTGCCGATGCGGCAGAACTGGTGTACCACCGCGGCGCCGCCCAGGTTGGCGCGGTCGCCGACCTGTACCTGACCGCCCAGCAGCACGGAGTTGGTCATCACCACCCGGTCGCCGACCCGGCAGTCGTGTGCCACGTGCGATCCGGCCATCAGGAAGCAGCCGGAGCCGATGCGGGTGGGCCGCTCGGGGCCGCTGGCGCGGTGCACCGTGACGTGCTCGCGGATGACGTTGCGGTCGCCGATCTCGACCCAGCTCTCGCACTCCTCGAACGACACGTCCTGCGGCGTGTCGCCGAGCACGGTGTAGGCGTGCACCCGGTTGTGCGCGCCCAGCCGCACGTAGCGGTGGACGACGACGTGCGGCCCGATCTCGCAGCCGTCGCCGATCTCGGTGTCGGCGGCGATGACCGCGTACGGACCCACCCGTACGTCGCTGCCAAGTCGGGCGGCGGGGTCGACGAGGGCGGTAGGGTGGATGGTGGACACGGGGGTGGGGGCGCGAGGGCTCTGAGGGCTCGGGGGGCTGGGGGTCTGGGGCTCGGGCTAGTCCGAGGCGAGGTAGCGGGCGCGGAGGGTCTCGACCCGGCGCCGGTTGACCCCCAGGTCCCAGCGGCCGGCACGGGACGCCGAGCGCACGTGCACCACTCCGGCCGCGGCGTCGGCCTGGAGCGCGAGGTCGTCCACGAAGCCGAACAGCCGGCTGCGGAACTCGGCCTCCAGGTAGCCGCTCTGCCGGGTCGTGACCCGCGACCCGGGCATCGCCTCGATCAGGCCGGCGAGCCGCGCCATGGCCCGGTCGGGCGGGCCGGCGAGCGGCAGCGGCGCGATCCAGCACGCCGAGCCCTCGGCGGCCTGGGAGCTGACGCAGTTGGGCGTCGCCGGGCAGGGAGGCAGGGCTTTCGGCGGGGGGGTCGCAATGGCTGCCATCGCCCCGAACGCTACCACCCCAACCCACCCCAAGCCCTCAAGCCTCCAGCAACCTCTCGATCCTGTGCTCCAGCGCCGCCAACCCGTCCGCCGCCCTCTGCAGCTCGCCCTCCATCTCGCTCAGCCGCTGCCGCTCGGCCTCGACGAAGCGGGTGTACGGCGCGATCGCCTCGCGGAGGCGTGCCACGCCGCGCTCGAGCTCGCGCTCGAACTCCTGGTTGAGCCCGGCCATCAGCCGCTGGCGGAGGTCGAGGATCTTGGCTGCCAGCTCGCGCTTGGCGCGCTGACGCCGGCCGGGCAGGATGAACAGCCCGAGCACCGCCATGGTGCCAGCCGCCAGCAGGCCGGTGACGTCGGCCAGCTGGGTGGTGGCCAGTGCGGTCACCACCGTGCCGAGGCCGATGGCGCCGACCTCGACCAGCGCGGTGCCGGCCACCGCCGTCCGCACCGAGTCCGCCAGGCGGGTGGCCTCGCGCTCGCGGTCGAACCGTTCGACGGTGCGCTGGGCGGTGCGGCCGACGGTGTCGAGCAGCTGTCGGCGGTCGGTGTCGAAGCTGCCGATCTCGCCCACCAGCCGCTCGGCATGCAGCGCCCGGCGCTGGTCGAGCAGGCCGCTCACCGCCCGCCACTGGCGCAGCTCGGTCGCCACCAGCCAGTCGATGATCTCCTCCACCTTGAGCTCGATCTGGCGGGGGGTGTCGGCCACCACCCGGCGCTCGAACTCGGCCTTGACCCGCGCCTTGTTGATCAGGTCGACGGCACGCGCCAGCCGGAAGGTCTCCTCGAAGAACTCGTCGCCGCGCTTCTCGAAGGCGTGCAGCTGGTTGTCGACGTCGGTCAGGCGGAAGCGGAACTCGCGCCCCAGGTCCTCGCCATACAGCTCCAGCTGCCGGTCGATCCGCTCGATGGCGGCGAAGTCGTCGGCCAGCAGCTCGACGCGGGCGCGCGCCGCTTCGAGATAGCGCTCGGCCAGCCGGCGGCCGACGCCCAGCGGGTTGAGCAGCTTCAACCGTACCCGCTCGCGCTCGTCGAGGGTGGATGCGACGTACCGCTCGAGCGGAGCGAAGCGGCTGCGCTCGAGCGCCTGGCGGTCGCCGGCGAGCTTGGCCTCGAGCGCGGCGCGCGCCGACACGGCGAAGATCTCCGGAGCGAAGCCGAGCAGCTTGCGGCAGCTCTGCTCGACGTAATCGGTGACGCGCTCGACCTCGTCGTCGCGCCGCAGGATGTCGATCTTGTTGATCACGAACACCAGCTTCTTGCCCCACTCGCGGATGCCGGCGATGAAGTCGCGCTCGCTTTCGGTGAACGGCCGATCGGCGGAGGTGACGAACAGCACCAGGTCCGAGCGCGGCACGAACTCGCGGGTCACCGCCTCGTGCCGGCGCTCGAGGGCGTTGGTGCCGGGGGTGTCGACGATCTGGACCTGGGAGAGCAGCTCGACCGGCGCCGTGATCTGCTCGATCGCCCCCTCGCCCAGGGTGCGCTCGACCTGCTCGCCCCACAGCAGCCGGTGGATCCGGCTGGTGGTCGGCGTCACTCCCTCCTCGAGCAGCGCCGAGCCCAGCAGCGCGTTGATGAAGCTGCTCTTGCCCGAGTTGAACTCGCCGACCACCACCAGCAGGAACAGCTCGTCGAGCTGGCGCACCGAGCGCTCGAGCGTCTGCTGGTCGTCGCGCGCCGCGCCCCAGCGCGCCAGCGCGGCCGCCAGATCGGCCAGCCGGCCACGCTCTTCGGTCAGCAGAGCGTCCTGCTCGGAGGTCAGGATGCGGCGCATGCGGGGGAAGGATACAGAAGCCGCGCCCGCTGCGGTCCGGCAGATAGGCGGCGGCGGGTCGTGGCTACGGGTGGATCGGGGCGCGTGCGCCGAAGCCCGGACCGAGCACCAGGGCGTTGGCCAGCAGCCGCTCGGTGCCGGGGGTCGAACCGCGGAACGCCGGCGGCTCGGCGAACAGGATGACCTGGCCTCTGCCGCGGCGTTCCCGGGTCACCAGCGCGCCCCCCGCCAGCCGCGCCGCGGCCTCCGGCCACAGCAGGCCGCTCATCCGCAGCCGGAGCTGGCGGCCGGCCGGTACAGCCAGCCAGCCGACGCGGCGCACGGCGTCGTTGCCGGCGGGCTCCGGAAAGCCGATCCTGACCGGCGTCTCGACGTCGGACATCAGCACTCGCGAGCCGCGGTAGAGCACCGGGAGCAGCTCGCCGGCGCCGAAGCCGAGCCAGTGGTCGGGGTCGACGCGCGCCGCCAGGATCGCGCCCTGCGGCATGAACTGGCGGCGCCAGCGGTCCTGCTGCTCGAGCTCCTCGGCGCTCGGGCGGGTGAGCTCGGCGGCGGCGCTCCACGGCGGCTCGGCGGCGCCGCCGGCGGTGTGCCGCCAGATCTCGTCGGCCGCCGGCAGCGTCTCGGTCGCCGCCAGATGCTCGCGCAGCACGGCGCGCTCGAACCGGTCGAGCTCGTCCTGCACGTCGCGCAGCAGCCGCACCCGGCTGAGCTGCGACTCGTCGGCGGCCAGCTCGGCGGCCGAGCCGCCGATCGCCACCAGGGTGCCGCCGGCCTCGACCCAGGAGCCGAGCGCCGCGGTGGCGGCCTCGCCGAGCTCGCCGAACCAGCGGTCGGGCAGCACGAGCACGTTGTAGCGACGCAGGTCTTCGTCGCCCAGCGAGTCGAGATCGAGGTGGGAGTGGCGCAGCCCGAGGCGCTGGTCGAGCAGGTGCCAGATCGAGCCGAAGTCGTAGACCGAGGCACCGCCGCGGCCGGCGAGGGCGATGCGCGGCCGCTCCAGTCGCACGAACAGGCCGCCGCCGAGGTCGGGCAGGTCGCCTTCACCCAGGCCGGTGGCAACGGCGACGGCCGCCAGGTGGCCTTCGGTCGCGGTGGCCGCCACGGTGGCTGCCAAATCGCCGGTGAACCCGCGGTTGTCGATCGGCAGCACCACCAGCGAGGCGCGGGCGAACGAGCTCTCACCGAGGGTGAACGGGCGCCGGGCGACGCGCACCTCGACGCCACGCTCCATCAGCCGTCCGGCGACGCCGAGCGAGGCGTCGTCGGCGCCGTCGATCACCCAGGCGACGGCGTCCGGGGTGGGCGTCGGCGCCGGCGCGGCCGGCGCGGCGGCCGCCAGCGGCACCGCCGACGGCGGCAGGCCGCCGCTCAGGGTGAGCGCCTCGAGACCGTACAGCATGGTCAGGTTCCAGGCGGTCAGGTCGTAGATCGTGCTGCCCTCGCCGCGCACGATCTCGGTGCGCTCGCGGCGCAGCGGCTCCTCCGGAATGCGCTGGTCGAACTCGAGCATGGTGGCGAGCAGGCGCGCCAGCGGCTGGCGGTTGGGGATCAGCAGGCTGCCGGCGGGCACCGGCGCCCGCCGCTGGCTGCGGCCGAGCTGGTCGACGGCGGTCGCCGCGGTGAACTCCTCGCCGGCCTCGTACAGCTCGAAACCCAGCAGCCGCAGGAGGTCGACGAAGCGCGCCAGGCGGCCCCGGTTGGCGGTCGGTAGGACGGCAAAGGTGCGGTCGGCGTACGGACCCTCGGCGCTCACCGCCTGGCGGCGGTCGGCGGCGAAGTCGCGCTTCAGCTCGGGCAGGTTGGCGGCCAGGGTGCGGAGGTTGGCCAGGCTGCTCACCGCCTGGCGGTGCACCGCCTCGCGGTAGGTGTGGATGGTGCCCTCGGGGCGCCGCACGCCGTCCTCGGCGAAACGCGCCTGCTCGTACAGGATGCCCACCGCACCGCGCATCTCGCCGAAGGCGTCGGTGTAGCCGGGGTACCAGCCCTCGTTCCACTCGCCGGAGTAGTAGACCCAGCCGTTGTCGTCGAAGGCGCGCGCCTGGTCGCGTGCGAACTGCTGTCCCCAGCGGCGCGCCGCCGCCGACAGGTGCAAGTTGCGCGGCTCGCGCGGCGGCGAGAACAGGTAGCTGTCGAGCGAGCCCATCTCGTGGGCGTCGACCACCAGCAGCGGCGTGACTTCGCCGATCGCCCGGATCCGCCCGCGGGTCTCCGGGTTGACGCCCAGGATCCAGTCGCGGTTGAGGTCGAAGCCGTAGTGGTTGGTGCGCCCCCAGGGCCAGTAGCCGGCGTGCAGCAGGCTCTGGTTGTCGACGTTCGGGTGGGCGCCGCGGTGCTCGGCGATCTGCTGCAGGAAGCGGTGGCGGCCGTCGGGGTTCTGCATCGGGTCGACGATCACCACCAGCCGCTCGAGCAGCTGCTCGACGTCGGTGCCACGACCGGCCGCCAGGTGGTGGATGACCGCCAGCGCCGCGTCGGACCCCGAGGTCTCGTCGCCGTGGATCGAGTAGGCCAGCCAGGCGGTGCCGGGCAGGCCCTCGGCCAGTCGCTCGCCGTCGGCCTGCGACAGGCCGCGGGGATCGGCCAGCCGTCGCCAGCCGGCGCGGATCTCGGCCATG
Organism: Thermoanaerobaculia bacterium; assembly: GCA_041574955.1. Classification (GTDB taxonomy): domain Bacteria; phylum Acidobacteriota; class Thermoanaerobaculia; order Multivoradales; family JAHEKO01; genus CALZJC01. The sequence goes on from JBFGNS010000056.1 coordinate 22,275, forward strand.
CGGGCGTGGTTCGCCGGCGAGGTGATGGTCACCATGTACAGCGCCCGGTCCTCGTAGCTGCGCGCGTACTCGGCCACCGTCACCCGCTCGCTGGCCTCCTGCCAGGCCTCGAGGCAGCGCTCGATCTCGTGCGGGAACGCCGCCCGGTCGCCGGGCCGGAAGCCCAGGCAGTCGAGCGGCGCCGGCACCGCCGGGTCGTACTCGGTGCCGGGGAAGAACTCGCGGTCGTAGGCCAGGCCGGCGAGCTCGGTCGAGGGCGGCGGGCCGGTGGCCGCGGCGCTCGCGGCCGGGCCGGTGAGGGCGGCCGCCAGGAGCAGGGCGGCTGGGAACGGGTTGCGCTGCATGGGGCGATCTCCTCTGACTCTGCGGCGAGCCGAAGCCGCATCGTACACCGCCCACCGCGCGGCGGCCGAGCCCTCGCAGACGCCGGTCGGCGCGTGGCAGCCGGCCGGCCCGGCGCTTGAAGCCGCGCCGGCGCCGTGTAGAGTAACCAAGGCTCGGGACGGCTTCCCGAGCGGACGAGAGGAGAGATAACGACGTGAATCACAAGCTCGACAGGAGTCTGACGATCGCCCTGCTGGTCGCGCTCGCCTTGCCGCTCGAGGCGTGGGCGGGCCTCCACTACAAGTCGAAGACCTGGCAGGAGGGGTCCCAGGCCAACGACTCGATGAACATGACCGTCGAAGGCTGGGTGGAGGGCGAGGGGGCCAAGATCGTCTTCAGCCAGAGCGGCAACCCCTGGATGCCCGCCGGCAGCTACCTGGTGACCCAGGACGGCGGCCGCACGCTGTACCTGGTCGACCCCGAGGACAAGAGCTACGGCGTGTGGGACCTCGACGCCATCATGAAGATGGCGGGCGGCCTGCTGGGCGGCATGAAGGGGGTCTTCAGCATGGAGTTCGACAACCCCCGGGTAGAGACGCTGCTCGAGGAGCCGGGCGGGACCCTGCTCGGTCTGCCCACCACCCACTACCGCTACCGCACCAGCTACGACCTCCGGATGAAGGTCCTGGGCATGAACCGCAGTCAGAGCGTCGAGACGCTGCAGGACATCTGGTTCACCGAGGCGATCGGCGATCCCGCCTTCGGCGTCTGGCTGCGCAAGGAGCCGCCGCAGACCGGCCACGAGGATCTCGACCGGCTGATCGCGCTCGAGACGTCGAAGATCCGCGGCTTCCCGCTCAAGACGGTGGACCAGTCGACGATGACCGGCAAGAAGGGCAAGGAGACCACCACCCGCACGATCACCGAGGTGGTGGAGCTCGAGCGCGGGGTGGCCATCGCGCCCGGCACTTTCACGGTGCCCGCCGGCTACACCGAGAAGCAGATCATGCCGACCGGCGAGATGGCCGCCCAGGGTGGTGAGGCGACGGCCGACGAGGAGCCGGAGGAGGAGGAGAAGGGCGGCATGTTCGGGCGCTTGAAGAAGCGGCTGAAGAAGGACGACGGCTGAAACCGCCGCGGCTGATCGACCGCCGCGCCGTCTTCAGCGGGCGGCTGCTCGAGGTGACGCGCGAGCGCGTCGCGCTCGAGGGCGGACGCGAGGCCGTTCTCGAGATCATCCGGCATCCGGGGGCGGCGGTGGTGGTGCCGGTGACCGGCGCCGGCGAGGTGGTGCTGGTGCGCCAGTACCGCCACGCCGTCGGCGGCTGGCTGCTCGAGGCGCCGGCCGGCAAGCTCGCCGCGGACGAGGCGCCGGACTGCTGCGCGCGCCGCGAGCTCGAGGAGGAGACCGGCTACCGGGCCGGCCGGCTCGAGCCGCTGGGCTGGATCTGGAGCTCGCCGGGCTTCACCGACGAGAAGCTCCACCTGTTCGCCGCCTACGATCTTGCCGCCGGCCGCCAGGAGCTGGAGCCCGACGAGCTGCTGACCCTCGAGCGGCTGCCGCTTCACGAGGCCCGGGCGCGGGCGCTCGACGGCCGGATCCGCGACGCCAAGACGGTGTGTGCGCTGTTGAGGGTTTGAGGGGTTGAAAGCTCGGGGTCTTGCTGGGAACCCGCAGTCATCCTGAGCGCAGCGAAGGACCTCGGCGCCGACTCCGGCAGGCGACCTCGGGTGGGCAGCAGGGTTGGTGGCTTCGGGCCGGGTGCGCTGGCCGTTCGGGTGCCCGGGGCTGCGCTCCAAGGGCGAGGGTGATGTCGCTCCGCCCCGGGCCCCCGCCCGGCGGGCGCACCCTCCGGAGGTGGCTTCCGGGCCGCTGTTGCTTCGAGAGACGAAGGTCGCTTCGCCGTCGGTGATGCAGGGGTGGCGTCCGACTCCGGGACCCGAAGCCCGCTGTCATCCTGAGC
>JBFGNS010000057.1:0-24392 GCA_041574955.1 Thermoanaerobaculia bacterium
GTGTCGAGCCCGGCCCGGCGCTCGTCGGCCAGCACGCGCTCGACGGCCGGCGCCGACGCCGGCGCGCCGCTCTCGGCGCGGCGCGCGAAGAGGCGCAGCGAGCCGCCGTGGGTCGGCAGCTCCTCGACGTCGAACGGCTCGAGGCCGTGCGCCCTCAGCACAGCGGCGGCGGTGGCCAGCGACAGGTACGAGAAGTGCTCGTGGTAGATGGTGTCGAACTGGTTCTCGGCCATCAGCCTCAGCAGGTGGGGAAACTCGAGGGTGACCACCCCGCCGGGGTTGAGCGCCGCCGCCAGCCCGGCCACGAAGTCGTTGACGTCGGGCGCGTGGGCGAGCACGTTGTTGGCCACCAGCAGGTCGGCGCCGCGGCTCTCGGCAGCCAGCCGGCGGCCCAGCTCGGCGCCGAAGAACTCCACCAGCGTCGGGATACCTGCCTGCTCGGCGGCCGCCGCCACGTTGGCGGCCGGCTCGATGCCGAGCACCGGCACGCCGCGGCGGCGGAAGTACCGGAGCAGGTAGCCGTCGTTGCTCGCCACCTCGACCACGTGGCTGTCCGCGCCGATGCCGAACCGCTCGCTCACCGCCTCGGCGTAGGCCTCGGCGTGCGCCAGCCAGGTGTCCGAGTAGGACGAGAAGTAGGCGTAGTCGGAGAAGATCTCCTCGCGCGTCGCCAGCTCCGGCAGCTGCACCAGGAAGCAGCCGTCGCACACCCTCACGCGCAGCGGGTAGAACGGCTCCATGCCGCCCAGCTCGGCCGGCTCGAGGTAGGAGTTGGCGAGCGGCGACATCCCCAGGTCGGCGAACAGATGCTCCAGTTCGCGCCCGCAGAACCTGCAGCTGTGGGGTGCCATGAGACGTCGCCTGGCCGGCACGGCGCGCGGCGCGACGGGGCGCGGGCGCGGTGCGTGGCGAGCCTAGCACGGCGGTGGTTGTGCTATCTTCGATCGCAGAGATGGCGGTCGACCCGGAGCTGCTCGAGATCCTCGTCTGCCCCAAAACCAAGGGCTCGCTCGAGCTGGTCGAGCTGCCCGAGGCGGCGCGCAGCGGCCTGGTCGAGAAGTACCGCGAGCACTTCCGCGACGAGGAGCCGGTGGTCGAGCAGGGCCTGTACTGCGCCGAGTCCAAGCTGGTCTACCCGATCGTCTCCGACATTCCGATCATGCTGATCGACGAAGCGCTGTCGGCGGCGGAGATCGGGCGCTAGCCCGCCCGGTGACGGTCTCCGGGCCGCCGGCGCCGCCGCAGGCAGCTCGTGGACGAGCCGCCGGCGGCAGCGGCTCGCTCGCGCGGCTTGCCAGCCGCCTGCCCCGCACCGCCGCCGAGCGTGGCTGGTGGGCCTACGCCGGCCACCTGTGGAACATCTGGGCGCTGGCGATCTCCAACCTCTGCCTGGCGCTCGCCGCCCTGTTTGCGCTGAGGGGCGCCGTGGCGCTGGGCGCCGGCTGGCGCCGCTACCGCGAAGCCCTGCTGCCGCTCGGCGTGTACGGTGTGCTGGTGCTGGCCTCGATCGCGGGCTCGTACGATCCGCGCCACAGCCTGGAGGGCGCGCGCGAGCTGCTCGGCCTGCTGACCCTGCCGCTGGCGTTCCTCCTGGTGCGCCGGGAGGACCGGGTTCACCGGCTGGCCAACGGCGTGGTGGTGCTGGGCGCGCTGCTGGCGGCGTCGGGGCTCACCCAGCTGCTGTTCGGCTTCGGCGACCTGCACCACCGGATCCGCGGTCCGCTGTCGCACTACATGACGTTTGCCGGCGTGCTGAGCGTGGCGCTGCTGATCGTGCTGGCGCAGCTCGCCCACCGGCCGGCCGCCGGCCGGCTGTGGCGCTGGCCGGTGCTGGTGCTGATAGCCACCGCGCTGGTGGTGAGCCTGACGCGCAGCGCCTGGGTGGCGCTGTTGCCGGCGGTTCTGGTGCTGCTGGCGCTGCGCGGCCGGCGCGCCCTGCTGGCGGTGGTGCCGGCGGCGGTGGTGCTGCTGCTGGCGGCGCCGCTGCCGGTGGTGGAGCGGGTGCTGTCGATCGCCGACGTGCGGGAGCTGTCGAACTACGACCGGCTCTGCATGGCCGAGGCCGGTTTGCTGATGGTCAGTGAGAAGCCGCTGTTCGGCCTCGGTCCCGGCATGGTGCGCGAGCGTTATCCGATCTACGGCCACCCCACCTCGCCGCGCCACCGGCCGCCCCACCTGCACAACAGCTTCTTGCAGATCGCCGCCGAGAAGGGTCTGCCGGCGCTGGCCGCCTACCTGTGGCTGATGGGCGCCGCCGGACTGGCGGCGGCGCGGCGCTTTCGCGCCGAAGGCGGCTGGCACGGCGACCGTGCCGGTCTGTACGTGGCGACGCTGCTGGTGCTGGTGGCGTTCAACCTGGCCGGGCTGTTCGAGGACAACTGGGCCGACACCGAGGTGCAGCGGCTGGTGCTGTTCGTGATCGCGATCCCGTGGTGCCTGCCCGCGGCGCCGGCCTCCCGGGACGCGGCGCTCGCCGCGACGCAGGAGGCGGCGTGAGTGCGGGCGAGCGGTTCGCCGGCTACCTGAGCGCGGTCAAGCCGCGGGTCGACGGCGAGCTGGAGCGGCTGCTGCCGGCGGCCGACGAGCCGCCGGCGCGGCTGCACGAGGCGATGCGCTACAGCCTGTTTGCCGGCGGTAAACGGCTGCGGCCGGCGCTCTGTCTGCTCGCCGGCGAGGCCTGGGGCGCGGCGCGGGCCGACCTGCTGCCGGTGGCGGCCGCGCTCGAGCTGATCCACACCTTCAGCCTGGTCCACGACGATCTGCCGGCGCTCGACGACGACGATCTGAGGCGCGGCCGGCCGACCGTCCACCGCCGCTACGACGAAGCCACCGCCGTGCTGGTGGGCGACGCCCTGCTCAGCCTGGCGCTCACCGTGCTCGCCACCCGGCCGGCCGCGGCGCCGGCCGCGCGTCGGCTGCGCGCCGCCGAGCTGGCCGGCCGGGCGGTCGGCTCGCTGGGCATGATCGGCGGCCAGATGGCCGATCTCGAGGCCGAAGCGGAGTGGCCGGGCGAGCCGCTGGCCGCGCTCGAGTCGATCCACCGGCGCAAGACCGGCGCGCTGATCACTGTCGCGCTGCGCCTCGGCGGGCTGCACGCCGGTGCCGGCGAGGCCGCGGACCGGCTGCTGGCCGAGCTCGGCGACCGCATCGGGCTGATGTTCCAGATCGCCGACGATGTGCTCGACGTCGAGGGCAGCGCCGAGGTGCTGGGCAAGACCGCGGGCAAGGACGCCCGCTCCCGCAAGCTGACCTACCCGGCGCTGGTCGGCGTCGCCGACTCGAAGGCGCTGCTCGAGCGGCTGGCCGGCGAGGCCGAGGCGCTGCTGGCCGAGCTGCCGGGCGGCGGCGAGCTGTTCTCCTCGCTGATCCGTTTCGTCGCCACCCGCGACCGTTAGCCTGACCTTCTCACCCATCCCCTGCTGGGCGTCCGCATGCACCCGAATCTGCACGACCCGCCTGGTTGGGGCATCCTCGACTTGGTCCCAGTACGCCTGCGGTGCCCGCCGGCCGAGCCGTCCACGATGGCCGACCGCCGTTGTTTCCGCCTTTGGCGGGCGGGGTCGGAGCGGCCGGCGTAGAAGGGTGGCGGGCGGCAGGCAGCGGCTGGACCGCCTGCTGGCGCGGCGCGGTCTGTTCGCCAGCCGCGAACAGGCGCGGCGGGCGGTGATGGCCGGCCTGGTGGAGGTCGACGGACGCCGGGTGGACAAGCCGGGTACGCCGGTGGCGGACGACGCCGAGCTGCGGGTCAGCGAGCCCGAGCGGTCCTTCGCCTCGCGCGGCGGGCTCAAGCTGGCCGCCGCCCTCGACCGGCTGGGAGTCGACCCCGCCGGCCGGATCTGCCTCGACGTCGGAGCCTCGACCGGCGGGTTCACCGACTGCCTGCTGCAGCGCGGCGCGCGCCGGGTCTACGCCCTCGACGTCGGCTACGGCCAGCTCGACGACCGGCTGCGGCGCGATCCGCGGGTGGTGGTGATGGACCGCGTCAACGCCCGCCACCTGGCGGCCGACGCGCTGCCCGAGGAGGTGTCGCTGGTGACGGTCGACGTGTCGTTCATCTCGCTGCTCAAGGTGGTGCCGGCGCTGCTGCCGCATCTCGCCCCGGGCGGCCTTCTGCTGGCGCTCGTCAAACCGCAGTTCGAGGCCGGCCGCGAGCAGGTCGGCAAGGGTGGCGTGGTGCGCGACGAGGCGGTGCGGCGGGTGGTGATCGCCGGTGTCGCCGAGCAGCTCGCCGCTCTCGGTCTGGAGCTCGAAGATATAGTTGACTCGCCGGTCCACGGCGCGCGGGGGAACCGCGAGGCGTTTGCTTTGCTGGAGCGATCCGATTGACCTCGAGCCACCGATTCCGCCGCGTCGGCGTGGTTGCCAAGCGCACCAGCCAGGAGGCCTTGAAGGCGGCCGGCGAAGTGATCGAATGGCTGGCCCGGCGCGGCATGGAGGTGGCGGCCGACGAGGCGGTGCTCGATGCCGACGGTGGTGGGGAGGCGACGGCGTTCGACACCGACCTGGCCTACGACCTGGTGGTGGTGCTGGGCGGCGACGGCACCCTGCTGTCGGTGGCTCGCGGCCTGGGCACCGAGGTGCCGATCCTCGGGATCAACCTCGGCAGCCTGGGCTTCCTGACCGACGTCGGTCAGGGCGAGATGTACCCGGCGCTGGTCAACCTGCTGGCCGGCCGCTACCGGCTGGAGGAGCGCGCGCTGCTGGCGGTTCGGCTGGAGCGGGCGAACGGGGAAAGCGACCGCTGGCGGGTGCTCAACGACGCGGTGATCGCCAAGAGCGCGCTGGCCCGCATCATCGAGCTGACCTTCCGCATCGATGGCCAGCTGCTCGCCGCCTGCCGCTCCGACGGGCTGATCATCTCGACTCCCACCGGCTCCACCGCCTACAACCTGTCGGCGGGCGGTCCGATCCTCGATCCCCAGCTGCCGGTGGTGGTGCTGACGCCGATCTGCCCGCACACCCTGTCGCTGCGGCCGATGGTGGTGCCGGACACCAGCGTCATCGAGGTGACGCTCGAGACCCCGCGCGAAGAGGTATTTCTCACGCTCGACGGCCAGGAGGGCACCCCGCTCGACGAGGGCGACCGCGTCCGGGTGCGCCGCTCGAGCGCCCGAGTGCATCTCGTCAAGACCACCGACCGCAGCTTCTACGACGGGCTGCGCGACAAGCTCCACTGGGGTGAGTGAGCGTCGGCGCAAGAGGCGCCCCGGGCGGCTCCGGCGCTGGTTCCTGAGGCCGCTGGGCTGGGCGCTGGCGATCGCCGCGGTGCTGGCGCTGGTGCTGGCGCTGGTGGCGCGAAGCGCCTGGCTCGAAACGCGGCTGGCACGGCTGGCCGAGGAGCAGGCCAGCGAACGTCTGGCGCGGCCGGTGTCGGTCGATCGGCTGAGCCTGTCGTTGCTGCCGCTGGGGCTGGAGGTGGAGGGGCTGGTGGTGGGCGGCCGGCAGGCCGGCGAGGCGCCGCTGGCGGTGGTGCCGCGGGCCACGGTCGAGGCCTCGGCCTACTGGCGCGGCCGGCTGGAGCTCGAGCTGCACCGGGTGCGCCTCGAGCGCGCCGTGCTCAACCTGCTGTTCGACCCCGAGACCGGCTGGAACACCCCGAAGCTGGCGCGCCGCGGACGCCGGCCGGCCGGCTCGCGGGTCGACGTCAGCCTCGAGGAGCTGACGGTGATCGACGGCCTGCTGGTGGTCGACGAGAACCGGCTGCCGCTCGACCTCAGCGCGCGCGGCGTCGAGGGGCGGCTGTGGGGCGACGAGTTCCCGCAGTGGCGGGCCGACGTCGCCGAGCTCGAGCTGCTGCTGCCGCGCGCCGCGCGGCCGTTCGTCGGCGCGGTGTCGGCCCGCGGCCGGCTCGACGGTCGCGCGCTCGAGGTGCAGGCCGGCCGCGTCTCCGGTCCCGACCTGCGCGCCACGCTGGGCGGCCGGCTGGAGTTCGGCGCCGATCGCGGCGGCATCCTGGACGTGCGGGCGACCAGCTCCACGGCGCTGCTCGAGCGGCTGGGCTACCTCGAGGGTCAGCTGGCGGGGGAGTTCGAGTTCACCGGCAACGTGCTGTGGGACACCGGTGGCTGGAGCGTGCAGGGGGCGGTCGACTCGGCGGCGCTGGTGGCGCTCGACTTTCCGCTGTCCCAGCTGCGCGCGGTGGTGGCCGGCGACCGCGAGCGGTGGCAGGCCGACATCCAGCAGGCGCGCTATGCCGGTGGAGCGGTCGGCGGCGCGGTGCGCATCGAGACCGGCGGCGGGCCGGGCGCGATGGAGCTCGACCTGATGCTCGACGGCGTCGATTTCGAGACCCTGCTGGCCGACCGGGGGCTGCCGGTGAGCGGAGTGGCCGCCACCGTCAGCGGGCCGTTCAGCTACCGGTTCGGCTTCGGCCAGGCCGACCGTGGCACGGGCTGGGGCGACTTGCGGGTACGGCCGGGAGCGGGTGAGGGGCTGGCGCTGCGCGGCGTGGTGCCGCTGCTCATCGAGCGCGGGGTGGTGCGCACCTCGGCGGCCCGGCTGGTCTCCGGTGCCCAGCGGCTCGAGAGCTCGGGCCGCTACGACATCGACCGGCAGCAGGGCCGGTTTCGCTTCCGTCTGCTGAGTGACCGCGTCGAGCAGCTGCTGCCGCTGCTGCCGATCGGCGAGGATACCGGAGGCGCGCTGTGGCGGCCGACCGCGGGGCGGGGGGAGCTCGGCGGTACGCTCTTGCTGACGCCGGCCGGGCCGTCGCTCGAGCTGCGCCTCGACCTCGCCGAGGTCGTCGCCCCCGGCGCCGCCGCCGACGCGCTGCACGGCTCGCTGCTGCTCGACCGGGCCGGCATCCGGCGGATGCGGCTCGAGCTGCTGCGCCCGGACTCGGGCCTGATCGTCACCGGCAGCCTGCCGTTCGGCGAGCCGGACGGCGCCGTCGAGGCGCCGTTCGCCCTCGACATCGACGCCGCCGGCTGGCCGCTCGACGAGGCGCGGGTGTGGCTGCCGTTCGAGCTGCCGGTCGCCGGACCGCTGCACGGCGCACTGCGGCTGAGCGGTTCGCTCGACGAGCCGATGGGAGTCGTGGCGGCCGAGCTGCGCCCGGCGAGCGTCATGGGCATCACCGCCGACGAGCTGGGCGCCGACCTGCGGTTCGCCCCCGACCGGATCTACTTCGACCGGCTGGAGCTGGCCGCCGAGGCCGGGCGGCTGACGGCCGAGGGCGAGTGGGACCGGCTGACCGACGAGCTGTCGCTGGCACTGGCGGGTGATGGGCTGGACCTCGGCCGGCAGCCGTTCGCCGGCTGGTGGGAGGGCGAGCTCAGCGGCCGGCTGGCGGTCGACGGCAGGGTGGCCGGCACGTTGGCGGCGCCGAGCATCTCCGGCCGGCTGGTGGCGTCGGAGCTGGCGCTCGGCGAGACCGACCTCGGCGAAGGCGGGGCCGCCGAGCTGGCGGTGGACTGGTCGGACGGCCGGCTGGAGGTGGAGGGCTCGGTCCTGGGCCTGGTCGAGCTGGCTGGCGGTGGCCGGCTGGACAGCGCCGGCACGGATCTCGAACTGGCGGTTGCAGCGCCCGACCTGCCGGCGCTGGCGAAGCTGTTCGGTGTCCTCGAGGGGGTCGAGTTCGGCGGCGCCGCCGCCGGCCGGCTGCTGGTCGCCGGCGAGCTCGGCGGCGACCAACCGTGGCAGCCGCGGCTGTCGCTCGGCCGCCTCGAGCTGTCGCGCGGCGACTCCCGGCTGGAGAACCTCGAGCCGGTGGAGCTGGCCTGGACGGATCAGGGTGTGCGTGTGGACTCGCTCTATCTCGGCCAGCCCGGCACCACCAACGACCTTTTCGTCGCCGGGCTGGTGGGCCTCGGCGAGGGGGCGCCGCTCAACCTGCGGCTGCAGACCAGCCTCGACACGGCGATGGCCGGCCTGCTGTTGCCGGGGTTCGATTTCCAGGGCGGCCGCTTCGACATGCTGGCCAGCGTGCGCGGCACTCTGGCGGCGCCGAGGATCAACGGCCAGGGCGAGGTGGTCGGCGCCCGGCTGCGGTTCGCGGCGCTGCCGCAGGCGGTGGACGGGCTGACCGGTGGGCTGCTGTTCTATCCCGGCCAGGTGGTGCTCGACAGCGTGCGGGGCGAGTTTGCCGGCGGTGCCCTGCTGATCGGCGGGCGGGTGGACCTGCCGACCCCCGAGCGCGAGCTGGGCTACCGGCTGCAGGTCAGCGGGCGCGGCGTCAGCGTGCGCTACCCGGAGGGTTGGGAGCTCAGGGGTGACGCCGAGCTGTCGGTGGTGTCGCTCGACGAGGGGCGCCAGATCCGCGGCTCGGTCACCCTCGACCGGGCGCTCTACCAGCGCCGCGTCCAGGTCGGCCTGACGCAGCTGCTGCAGGCGGTCTTCCAACGCCGCCGGCAGGAGGTGGAGTCGGCCGACGAGGAGCTGGCGGCGACCCAGCTGAGCGTGCTGATCCGCGGTCCCGACGCCCTCAGGGTGCGCAACAACGTCGCCAACCTGAGGGGCGACATCGATCTGTCGCTGCGCGGCAGCCTGGCGCGGCCGGTGCTGTTCGGCCGGGTGGAGCTGGCGCCGGGCGGCACGCTGCAGGTGGGCGGCAGCGACTACACGGTCGAGCGCGGCTTTCTGACCTTCGCCAACCCGTACCGCATGGAGCCGGTGATCGACCTCGCCGCCAGCACCCAGCGGCGGGACTACGACCTGTCGCTCACCATCTCCGGCACGCTCGACCGGCTCAACACCTCGCTGGCCTCCGACCCGCCGCTGGCCGACCTCGACGTGCTCGGGCTGCTGGCCACCGGCGAGCCCACCGGCTCCGGGGCGCCGGCGCTCGGCGCCGAGGCCTTTCTCTACGGTCAGGCCGCGTCGCTGGTCACCGAGCGGGTGAACCGGCTGTTCGGCCTCGACCGCTTCCGCATCGACCCGCTGAGCGGCTCGGGCGGCAGCCTCTCCTCGGCGCGGGTGACCGTCGGCAAGCAGCTGTCGCGCGACGTGCTGGCGACCTACTCGTACGATCCGTCGCAGACCGAGCAGCAGATCCTGCAGCTCGAGTGGAGCGTGGCGCGCGGTCTGGTGCTGGTCGTCACCCAGAACGGCGACGGCACCTACGCCGTCGACGCGCGCTGGGAGAAGAGCTTTTGAGCCGGCCGGTGCTCCTGGCGCTCGCCGCTCTGCTGGCGGCGGCCGCCGCGCACTCCGAGCCGCCGGTGGTGACCGCCGTCGAGCTGCGCAGCGAGGTGCCGCTCGAGCGCAGCGAAGAGCTGCTCGAGCTCATAGCGGTGGTGCCGGGGCAGTCGCTCGATCGAGCGGCGGTGGCGCGCAGCCTGCGCAACCTGCACGCCTACGGCGCGGGCGGCGAGATCGCCGCCTTCACCCGCGAGGAGGGGGACGGCGTCGCGGTGGTGTTCGGCATCTGGGCGCGCTACGAGGTCGACGAGGTGCGGATCGAGGGCGACTACGGGGTCAAGCGCTACCAGCTGCGGCGCCTCCTGCTGCAGCGCGAAGCCCAGCCGCTCAACGAGTCGAAGGTGATCCGCGGCGTCTACCGCCTGCAGGACTTCTACCGGACGAGCGGCTACCCGGAGGCGGTGGTGCGGCTGGCGGTGACGCTCGACGAGCCGCGCAAGCGGGCGCGGGTGGCGTACCAGGTCGACGCCGGTCCGCGGGCACGTATTCGCGAGGTCGAGTTCACCGGCCGGCTGGGGCCGTTCACCGCCGACCAGCTGCGCCAGCCGCTGCGCAGCGAGCCCGGCCGCCACCACCACCAGCAGGGCGCGGCCAGCGACGGCGAGCGGCTGCAGGACTGGCTGATCCGGCAGGGCTATCGGCAGGCGGTGGTCGATCCGCCGGAGGAGAGCTACGACCCCGACAGCGACACCGTGGATCTGCTCTACGCCGTCGACGTCGGCCCGCGCTTCCGGCTGGAGGCGTCGGAGGTGCCGGTCGACAGGCTGAAGCGCAAGGGGCTGCTGCCGTTCCTCCAGACCGAGCGGTACGACGAGTCGCTGCTGGAGCAGGCCCGCGACGCGCTGGTGGCCCACTACCAGCGGCAGGGCCACTACGACGTGGCGGTCGAGCTGGCGGCCGAGGAGTCCGACGACGAGGTGGTGCTCCGGCTGGCGATCGAGCCGGGTCCGACCTACCGGCTGGCGTCGGTGGCCTTCCGCGGCAACGAGGCGGTGGGCTCGGAGCAGCTGGCGGCGCTGATGGCGACCAACGCCGGCGGCCGGCTGCTGGGAGGCGGCGGTCGGCTGGTGGACGAGTCGCTGGCCGCCGACCTGTCGAACATCCGCTCGTACTACGTGCTGCAGGGCTACGGCGAGGTGGTGGTCGGCCCGGCCGAGGTCGAGAAGCGGGAGCGCAAGCTGGCGCTCGTCGTGCCGATCGCCGAGGGGCCGCGCCGGCGGGTGGTGGGCCTGGAGCTGGTCGGTGCCGAGCGGCTCGACCGCGAGACGCTGCTCGAAGGGCTGGCGCTACGACCCGCCGGCCCCTACCACGCGCGGCTGCTCGAAGAGAGCCTGGCGCAGATCCGCGCCCGTTACGAGGCGGCAGGCATGCTGGCGGCGCAGGTCAACGCCGACGTCTCGTGGAACGACGACCGCTCGCTGGCCGACGTCACCATCAAGGTCTTCGAGGGCCCGCGCAACGTGGTCGACCGGGTGATCGTGCGCGGCCACCAGCGGGTGCGGCCGTCGGTGGTGCGCCGCGCCGTGCGGCTGGAGGCGGAGGAGGCAGTCAGCACCGGCCGCCTGCTCGAGGCGCAGCGACGGCTGTACGACCTGGGGGTGTTCTCACGCGTCGGCGTCGAGCTGGCGCCGGGGACGCCGTTCAGCGAGGAGCGCGACGTGCTGGTGCGGGTGGAGGAGGGTCAGCACCGGCGGGTGACCTACGGCGTCGGCTACGACTCCGAGGATGGCGCGCGCGGGCTGCTGGGCGTCGGCCACCGCAACCTGTTCGGGCGCGCCGTCTCCGGCCGCTTCGACGTACGGGTCAGCCAGCGCGAGAGCCAGATCCGCGCGTTGGTCCGGCAGCCGTCGCTCGGCCGGCTGCGCTGGCCGGTGAGCTACTCGCTGTTCCGCATCGAGGAGAGCCGCGACAGCTTCGACTCCAAGCGGCGCGGCGTGCAGGTGGAGGCGCAGCGGCTGCGGCGCGGCGACCGGTACGGGCTGCAGCTCAGCTACCGGCTGGTCGAGGTGGAGAAGCTGGAGGCGGCGCTGGTCGACCTGGCGATCGACCGCGAGCTGCGCGAGGTCGAGATCGTCAGCCTGGCGCCGAGCCTGCTCTTCGACCGCCGCGACGACCCGCTCGATCCGCGGCGCGGCTGGAGCACCAACCTGATCGCCGAGTACGCCTTCCGCGGCTTCGGCGCCGAGACCTCGTTCTTGAAGCTGTTCGGCCAGCAGACCGCGCACCTCGACCTGCGGGCGTTCGGCACCGTGGCGGCCTCGCTGCGGGTGGGCACCATCGAGCCGCTCGACAGCGGCAACGCCGTCGACCCGACGGTGCCGTCCGGCCTGCTGTCGGCGCGCATTCCGATCTCCGAGCGGTTCTTCGCTGGCGGTCGCACTACCCACCGTGCCTACCGGCGCGACCGGCTGGGCGTGCCGGGCCAGACGCTGGTGCCGTTCGTCGATCCCGGTGGAACGTCGCCGCTGCCCCGGCTGGTGCCGATCGGCGGCGCCGCCCAGCTGCTGGCCAACCTCGACTACCGGTTCCCGGTCGCCGGGCCGGTGGGCGGCGTGGTGTTCGTGGACGTCGGCAACGTGTGGGCCGACTGGCGCAGCATCGACCCGGCCGAGGCCAAGGCCGGCGCCGGCCTCGGCGTGCGCTACCTCTCCCCGATCGGCCCGGTGCGGCTCGAGATCGGCTGGAAGCTCGACCGCGAGCCGGGGGAGGATTCGTTCGTGGTGTCGTTCAGCGTCGGCAATCCGTTCTAGGGGGGGTGGGGGCTTCGGGCTTGAGGGCTTGGGGGGTTGGGGGCTTGGGGGTGCGGCGCGCTTGCCTGTGCCGGGGAACGCATGCCAGGGGCAGTGCTGAGGTCCCTCGCTGCGCTCGGGATGACAGCGGCGTACAGCACCCGGGTCGGACGCCGTCGGTGCTGAGCACCGCGGTCGGATGCCGGGGGTGCTCAGCCTCGGGTTGGACGCCGTCGGTGCTCAGCCCGGGTCGGATGCTGTCGGTGCTCAGCCTCGGGTCGGATGCCGGGGGTGCTCAGCCTCGTGGGGCTGCCGTCGGCGGCTCAGGACCCGGAGTCGGACGGCGTTGCTGCTCGACACGCGGAGTCCGAGCCTCCGCCGCAAGCGAATGTCGTCCCGAGCGCAGCGAGGGACCTCTGCACCAGCCGGGGCATGCGCATTCCGGAACCCGCCAGCGATGTCGGTCGTCGCGGGCACCGGCTTCCTTCGAAGCGAGGAGCGTCCCGAGGCCACCACCGGAGGGTGCGCCCGCCGGTCGGGGGGCCGGGGCGGAGCGACATCACCCTCGCCTTTGGAGCGCAGCCCCGGGTCCCCGACCGGCCAGCGCACCCGGGCCGAAGCCCCCAACCTCCCAACCCCAACACCTTGCCACCCCACCCCCCCTGTGCTAGCTTCCTCCGAGGCACGGCGCGGGTGGCCGGGCCTTTTTCATGCCCGGGCCCGCCGCGCGTCTGCGCCGCCGCCCACCCACTTCCGAACAGGTTCTACTGCTATGGGTGACTCACCGAACCCCGCCCACGGGGGCGAGCTGACCGAGCTGATGGCCGGCGCCGAGCGCGCCGGGGAGCTGCGCCGGGCGTCGCGCGACTGGCCGTCGTGGGACCTGACGCCGCGCCAGCTGTGCGACCTCGAGCTGCTGCTCAACGGCGGCTTCTCGCCGCTGACCGGCTTCCTGGGCAAGGCCGACTTCGACGCCGTGTGCGCCGACATGCGCCTGGAGAGCGGCGCGCTGTGGCCGATCCCGATCACCCTCGACGTCACCGAAGAGGCGGCCGAGGGCCTGGCTGCCGGCGACCGGCTGGCGCTGCGCGACCCCGAGGGCGTGATGCTGGCGGTGATCACCGTCGACGAGATGTGGCCGATCGACCGCGAGGCCAAGGCGCAGGGGGTCTACGGCACCCTCGACCGCGGCCACCCGGGGGTCGCCCACCTGTACGAGCGCACCAACAACATCGCCGTCGGCGGCAGGGTCGAGGGCGTGCAGCTGCCGTGGCACTACGACTTCGTGCGCCTGCGCCGCACGCCGCGCGAGCTGCGCGCCGCCTTCGAGCGGCTGGGCTGGCGCGAGGTGGTGGCGTTCCAGACCCGCAACCCGATGCACCGGGCGCACTTCGAGCTGACGCTGCGCGCTGCGCGCGAGCTCGAGGCCAACCTGCTGATCCACCCGGTGGTGGGGATGACCAAGCCGGGCGACGTCGACCACTACACCCGGGTGCGCTGCTACCAGCAGCTGCTCCAGCGCTATCCGCACAACACGGCGATGCTGTCGCTGCTGCCGCTGGCGATGCGGATGGGCGGGCCGAGGGAGGCGCTGCTCCACGCCATCATCCGCAAGAACTACGGTTGCACCCACTTCATCGTCGGCCGCGACCACGCCGGGCCGGGCAACGACGCCGCCGGCAAGCCGTTCTACGGCCCGTACGACGCGCAGCAGCTGATGCGCCAGCACGAGGCCGAGCTGGGCATCCAGATGGTGCCGTTCCAGATGGTGGTCTACGTCGAGGACCTCGACGCCTACCGGCCGCACGACGAGGTGCCGGAGGGCGCCCGCGTGCTGTCGCTGTCGGGCACCGAGCTGCGCGACCGGCTGGCCGACGGGCGGGAGATACCCGAGTGGTTCACCTTCCCGGAGGTGGCCCGCGAGCTGCGGCGCACCCATCCGCCGCGCCACAAGCAGGGGTTCACGGTCTTCTTCACCGGGCTGTCGGGCTCGGGCAAGTCGACCCTGGCCAACGTGCTGATGGTCAAGCTGCTCGAGATGGGCGGCCGCCCGGTGACCCTGCTCGACGGCGACATCGTGCGCAAGAACCTCTCCTCCGAGCTCGGCTTCTCGAAGGAGCACCGCGACCTGAACATCCGGCGCATCGGCTTCGTCGCCTCCGAGATCACCAAGAACGGCGGCATCGCGCTGTGCGCTCCGATCGCGCCGTACGACTCGGTGCGCAAGGACGTGCGCCGGATGATCGAGCCGGGCGGCGGCTTCGTGCTGGTGCACGTCTCGACGCCGCTCGAGGTGTGCGAGCTGCGCGACCGCAAGGGCCTGTACGCCAAGGCGCGCGCCGGCATCATCCAGCAGTTCACCGGCATCTCCGACCCGTACGAGGATCCGGCCGACGCCGACGTCGTGCTAGACACCTCCGACCTGGCGCCGGACGAGGCGGCGCAGCAGATCATCCTCCACCTCGAGCACGAGGGCTACATCGGTGCCGGCACCGACTGACGCCGCCGGGCGCCGTGACGACCTGGAGCGGATCGAGTCGGGTCTGCGCGAGGCGGCGGCGGCGATCGCCGACATCGTGCCCGGCGCGGTGGCCGCCGAGTACAAGACGCCCGGCGACCCGGTCACCGAGGCCGACCTCAGGATCGACCGCATCCTCCGCCGCCGGCTGCCGCGCGACGGCGAGGGCTGGCTGTCCGAGGAGACCGCCGACGACCCGGTGCGGCTCGGCTGCCGCCGGGTCTGGGTGGTGGACCCGGTCGACGGCACCCGCGAGTTCGTCGAGGGACTGCCCGAGTGGTGCATCTCGATCGGCCTGGTGGAGGACGGCCGGCCGATGGCCGGCGGCATCTTCAACCCGGCTACCGATCAGCTGGTGCTGGGCGCGGTCGAGACCGGCGCCACCCTGAACGGCGAACCGGTCGAGGTCAGCGGGCGCACCTCGCTCGACGGCGCTCGGGTGCTGGCCAGCAGGAGCGAGGTGCGGCGCGGCGAGTGGCGGCGGTTCGAGGATCGCGGCCTCGCGATCGAGGCCTCCGGCTCGGTGGCGTTCAAGCTGGCGCTGGTGGCCGCCGGGCTGGCCGACGCCACCTGGACCCTGGTGCCCAAGCACGAGTGGGACGTCGCCGCCGGCGCGGCGCTGGTGGCGGCGGCGGGCGGCGAGGTGCTGACCCTCGATCGCCGGCCGCCGCGGTTCAACCGGCCGAAGCCGAAGTTCCGCGGCTTCATCGCCACGCCGAAGAGCCTGCGGCCGGCGATCGAAGCGCTGCTCGACGGGCCCGCCGGCGCGGTGTAGCCCGGGGAGCCGTCCTCTCGCGCGGGCGGCCCACCAGCTGCGAGTGCTCAGGCCGGCCGTCGGCCGACGCAGATCAGGCCCAGTCCGCCCCAGGGCAGCAGCCGGTCGGTCCTCTTGAGCAGCGGCACCAGCAGGTCGAAGATCTTGAGCTGGACGCGGCTGAAGTCGCGTTTCTTGAGCACCTTGCCGTTCCACCACCAGCCGGGTACGGAGGCGCGGTTGAAGCCCTCGAGGTGCTCGATCTCGAGGCCCGCCTGCTCGAGCTCGGAGCGCAGCATCGCCCTGTCGTAGCGGCAGCGGTGGCCGAGCGCGCTGTCGAGCGTCGAGTACAGGCGCTGACCGCGCGGGACGTAGAGCACCACGCGGCCGCCCGGCGCCAGCACCGAGCGCATGTTGCGCAACGCCGCGAGCGGATCCGCCACGTGCTCGAGGACGTTGAGACAGACCACCGTGTCGAACTGCTCGGAGAACGGGGCGAAGTGGGACTCGTCTTCGAGATCGATCTGGGCGACGTCGAGGTACGGCTTGCCGTGCGAGAAGTTCTTGAGGTAGTGGAGGTAGTTGGCGTTGAGATCGCTGGCCAGGTAGCGGTCTCGCGGGATCAGCTGGCGGGTGATGTTGCCGATGCCGGCCCCGATCTCGAGCACCCGCGAGCCGATCCACGGCTGGATCGCGTCGGCCATCCAGCCGTTGAACCGCTGGGCGCGCTCCAGGTTGTGGAGGATGGTCCCGCCGTAGGCGTCCTCGCGGTACAGATCGTCGATCAGCCAGAACTTGAGGATCGCGCCAAGCGCCTTGAAGCCGTCCTTGAGGCCGATCTTCTTGCCCTCCCGGTAGGTCCGGCCGTGGTAGCTGATCGGCACCTCGAACACCGTCCAGCCGCGCTTGGCGGCCTTGGCCGTCAGCTCGATCTCGATGGTGAAGCTGTTCGAGCGCAGCGGCAGCGATTGGAGCAGCGGGGTGCGAAACATCTTGTAGCAGGTCTCGACGTCGGTGAGGTTGAGGTCGGTGAACCAGTTGCTCAGAAAGGTGATGAGCCGGTTGCCGAGCTGGTGCTTGAAGTAGAGCACCCGGCGGCGGCTGCCGGCGAGGAAACGGGAGCCGTAGACGACGTCGGCGCCGGCCTCGACGAAGGTCTCGACCAGCAGGCCGAGGTCGCGCGGGTCGTATTCGAGGTCGGCGTCCTGGATGACGATCAGGTCGCCGCGCGCCTCGTCGATGCCTCTCCGGATCGCGGCGCCCTTGCCCTGGTTGCGCTCCTGGAGCAGCAGCCGCATCTTGTCGGGCCGGCTCTCGGCCAGCGCCGCCAGCAGGTCGCGGGTGCCGTCGGTCGAGCCGTCGTCGACCACGATGATCTCTGTCGAGCCGACGTGCGGCAGCTCCAGGTCGAACAGGCGCTGGAGGAGCGCGCCGGCGAGGTAGCGCTCGTTGTAGACCGGCACCACGATGCTGAGCGCGAGTGCCGCCGGGGCCTCGTCGCTCCAGTCGTGGCTCCACCAGGAGGGTTGTCGGGTCATGGTCGGGAACCGTGGGCAGGAGACGGCGACTCGTCGCCCCAGTGGGTTGTGCTCGTCGCGCTCGGCCCGTGGCAGGAGACGACGGCGATACGGGGTCCGCGGGAGGAGGGCGAGATCATCAGACGGCTCCAGCGGCCGTTGAGGCGGGCGTGGAGCCGGTTCCGCCACGGCCGGCGGCAAACCGGTAGACGACCAGACTCGCGATGCCGATGCCGATGCCGACGAGTTGACCCGCGACGCCCTCCTTCTGCAGGTTGGCCCACAGCACGACCACGCAGATCGCTATGTAGACGAGCGGCGTCAGCGGGTAGAGCCAGGTGCGGTAGGGCCGCTCCCAATCGGGCCGGGTGCGGCGCAGCACGACGACCGCGCCGACGCTCATGATGCTCAGCACAAGCATCATCGTCACGGTGTAGTCGAGCAGCTGCTCGAGGGTGCCGACGAACACCAGCACGCCCGCCCACAGGCCCTGGATCCACAGGCTCCAGGTGGGCGTCCGGTAGTCGCTGTGAAGACGCGTGGCGCGGCTCAGGAAGAGCCCGTCGCGCGCCATCGCCAGGTAGATCCGCGAGCCGGCCATGATGGTGACGTTGATGCTACCGACGACGGCCACGAAAATCAGCGAGTCGACAACGCGCGGCGCCAGCTCTCCAAGCAGGGCTCGCGCCACGGTGACGCCGAGGTTGAGCTCGGCGGTCATCGCCGGCACCGGCACGGCCTGCACATAGGCGACGCAAACCAGCAGGTAGACGGCGGTGACGAGGATCGAGCCGAGCGCCAGCGCCACCGGGATCCGCCGGCCCGGTTCGCGCACCTCGCCGGCGACGTAGGTAATGGCGTTCCAGCCGGCGTAGGCGAAGTAGATCGGCAGCAGGCCGAGCAGCACCACCGCCAGCGGCGGCACCGCGGGCGTCTCGACCGGGGTCGGCGCGGCCGTCGCCCCCTCCCCGAAGTAGCTCCACGCCGCCGAGGCGAGCACCATCAGGATCACGATCGGGACCGCGGTGACGAGGACCTGGAAGCGCGAGCTGAGACGGGTGGAGCGGTGGTTGATCCAGGTCAGGGCGACGATCAGCACCACCGCGGCGAGATGTGACCAGGTCGCCGTCAGCGTCCACGAGCCGACACCGGTCTCGAAGATCGGCGCCGAGATCCAGGGACCGAAGACCGTCGGCCCCTGGAAGCGCATCGTCAGGTAGGCCATGACCGCGATCGAGCCCGGGAAGGTCACCAGCAGGGCGAGCCAGCCGCTCATGAACGCCCACGGCCGGCCGTACGCTTCGCGCAGGTAGACGTAGTCGCCGCCGGCGCGCGGCAGCATGGCGCCCAGCTCGGCGAGGCTGAGCGCGCCGGTCAGCGCCCAGATGCCGCCGACGAGCCACAGCAGCAGGAACAGCCCCGGGCGCTGGGTGGTGGCGGCCACCTGGTTGGGCAGCAGGAAGATCCCCACCCCCATCATGTTGCCGGCGCAGATGGCGGTGGCCTGCCACGGGCCGATGAGCCTGGGCTCGGCACCGGTCGCGAGCGCCGGGCGGCTCGCGGATCCGGCCCGGTCGCTGAGGTCGCGCCCCGTCATCCGGCCCGACCCCGTTACCCTCCGTACTGCCGGTTCACCCACTCGCGGTACGAGTCATCGAGCACCGCCCGCCACCATTGCTCGTTCTCGAGGTACCAGCTCACGGTGTCGCGCAGCCCCTGCTCGAAGCCGATCTCGGGGCGGAACCCCAGCCGGTCGCGGATCTTGCTGGCGTCGATGGCGTAGCGCCGGTCGTGGCCGGGCCGGTCGCGCACGAACCGGATGCGTGAGCGCGAGGTCTCGCCGCCTGCCGGCGGCGCCTGTGGGAAGCGGCCGGCGAGGCCGGCCTGGCCGGTAAACGCTTCGTCGACCAGGTCGCACAGCCGCTCCACCAGCTCCAGGTTGGTGTGCTGGTTGTCGCCGCCGATGTTGTAGACCTCACCGGGCTCGCCGCCGGCGAGCACCCGCTCGAGGCCGCGGCAGTGGTCGGCGACGTGCAGCCAGTCGCGTACGTTCGAGCCGTCGCCGTAGAGCGGCAGCTCGCGGCCCTCGAGCAGGTTGATGATGCACAGCGGGATCAGCTTCTCGGGGAACTGGTACGGACCGTAGTTGTTCGAGCAGTTGCTGATCGTGGTGGCCAGCCCGTAGGTGTGGTGGTAGGCGCGCACCAGGTGGTCGGCGGCCGCCTTGGTGGCGGCGTAGGGCGAGTTGGGGGCGTATGGTGTCCTCTCGGTGAAGGCCGGGTCGGCGGGCGCTAGGCTGCCGTAGACCTCGTCGGTCGAGACGTGATGGAAGCGGTGTCGCACCGGCGCCCCCTGCCCCTCCACCCAGACCCGGCGTGCCGCCTCGAGCAGGCTGTGGGTACCGCCCACGTTGACCTCGACGAAGGCGTCGGGGCCGAGGATCGAGCGGTCGACGTGGGACTCGGCGGCCAGATGGACGAGGGTGTCGATCCGCTCGGCGCGCAGCAGACCTTCGACCAGCTCGCGGTCGCGGATGTCGCCGTGCACGAAGCGGAACCCCGGACCGCTCTCGAGCCCGTCGAGGCTGGCGCGGTTGCCGGCGTAGGCCAGGGCGTCGAGCACCACCAACCGGTCGTCGGGGTGCCGGCGCCGCCAGAAGTGGCAGAGGTTGGCGCCGATGAAACCGGCACCGCCGGTCACCAGGAGGCCGGCCATCAGCCGTCTCCCGGAGCCTCGCCGTCGAGCATCTCGAGCAGGTAGCGGCCGTAGTCGCTGCCCGCCAGCTCGCCGGCCAGCCGCTCGAGCTGCCGCCGGTCGATGAAGCCACGGCGGTAGGCCACCTCCTCCGGGCAGCAGATCTTGAGCCCCTGGCGCTCTTCGATGATGCGGGTGAAGGTGGCGGCGTCGAGCAGAGAGTCGTGGGTACCGGTGTCGAGCCACGCCGTACCGCGGCCGAGGGTCTCGGCCACCAGCTCGCCGCGCTCCAGGTAGGCGCGGTTGAGGTCGGTGATCTCGAGCTCGCCGCGCGCCGACGGCTCGAGGGCGCGGGCGAAGGCCGAGGCCCGGCCGTCGTAGAAGTACAGCCCGGTGACGGCGAAGTGCGAGCGCGGGCGCTGCGGCTTCTCTTCGATGTCGACCACCCGGCCTTCGCCGTCGAAGGCCACTACGCCGTACCGCTGGGGGTCGCGCACGTAATAGCAGAAGACCGTGGCGCCCTGCTGGCGCGCGGCCGCGCGCTCCAGGGTCGCCGCCAGCGACCCGCCGTAGAAGATGTTGTCGCCGAGGATCAGGCAGACGGGGTCACCGGCCAGGAACCGCTCACCGATGACCAGCGCCTGGGCGATGCCCTCGGGCCGTGGCTGGACGGCGTAGGCCAGCGACAGACCCCAGCGGCTGCCGTCACCCAGCAGGCCCTCGAACGCCGGCCGGTCGCGCGGCGTGGTGATCACCAGGATCTGCCGGATTCCGGCCAGCATCAGCACGCTGAGCGGGTAGTAGACCAGCGGCTTGTCGTACACCGGCAGCAGCTGCTTGCTGACCGTCGTGGTGAGCGGCGCCAGCCGGCTGCCCGCGCCGCCGGCGAGGAGGATGCCTTTGCGGTTCATGTTGTTGGGCACAGGCCTCAGCGAGGGCTTCCCGGCTCGACGCCGGAGCCCTCGGTGGTGTCGAGATCGTACCAGCGGTAACCGTCTTCGTAGTCTCGGGTGCGACCGGCGAGCCCGTGGCGATCGAGTACACTGCTCGCGATCTCCGCGGGGTCCCACTCAGACCGTGCCTGTTTTCGAGCGCCTGATCTGGATCGTCCCGCTGGCCGTGGCGGTCCTCGGAGCGTGGAGGCCGCGGGCCGGACTCCTGGTGTTGGTGGCGACGCTGCCCCTGTTCGGTGCGTCCGAGGGCGGTCCCTACCTGGCGGCGCTCGAGGTGGCGGCTCTCGCGGCGATCGTAACCGCCTGGCGCGGCGGCCGGGCGGAGCCGTCGCCGCTGGCGACAGCGGTGGCCGCCTTCGCCGCCGTCAGCCTGTTCACCCTGGTGCCGCCGGCGTATCAACCGCCCTCCTGGGAGCCCGACATGCTGCTCGCCCTGCTGCGGGCGCTGCCGGGGGCGCAGCCGTGGTCGGCTTTCTACTCCTGGCGGGCGGCGGCCGATCTGGCCATCGGGTGCCTGCTGTTCATGGCCGTGCGGCGAGCCTACGGCGGGCGCTCGCTGCGCCCCCTGGCGCTGGCTCTCTTGGCGGGTCTGAGCGGTACGCTGCTGCTGGGCTTTGCGGCGCACGGCGGCCTGATCAGCCTCGACGGCTACCGTCCGCCGCTGATCGTCGCTCAGCCGGTCGACCACCGGCTGCGCTCGGTGTTCTTCGCCTCCACCCGGCTAGGGGAGTACCTGGTGGTCGCGGCGCCGTTCGCGCTGGCGGCACTGGCCGGAGCCGGCAGATGGCCTGCGCGTCTTCTCTTGCCGCTGTCCGGAGTGACCCTCGTTGGGCTGGCGCTGACGCTGCAGCGTGGCGCGTGGGGAGCGGCGGCGTGCCAGATACTGTCTCTCGCCGGCGTGTCCGGCCGGCGCTGGCGCCGGGACCAAGCGTTGATGCGCCGAGCGGGTTTGGCGGCCGCCATGGCCGCGCTGCTGGTGGCCGGTGTCGTCGCGGTCAGCGCCCTTCCATCCGCTCCGCTGGGTCAGCGGCTGCGGGAGCTCGACGTTGGGCTGGCGGAGCGGGTGCCGCTGTGGGCCGCAGCCCTCGAGATGGTCCGCGACCGGCCGCTGCTGGGCCACGGCCTGGGCTCCTGGTCGCCAGCCTACGACGAGCTCCGCGCGGCGGATCGGGCGGCGACGGTGCCGTTCCACGCCAGCGGGCACCAGCTCTACCTCCAGCTCGCCGCCGAGCGAGGTGTCCTCGGGCTGTTCGCGCTCGGCCTGCTCGGGTGCGCGGTGGTGCTCTGCCTGCGTCGGCCGCGGCCGGGGCAGGAGGTGCTGGCCCTGGGCCTCGGCCTGTCCCTGCTGGGAGCGGCCGTCTACGGGCTCGTCCAGAACCTCTTCCAGCTGCGAATCAACGGCTGGCTGATCTGGATTCTGCTCGGCTGCATCGCCGCCGTCGGGCGCTCGCGGCCGTCGCTCGGAATCGGCCGAGCGGCCCTGGCGCTCACCGTGGCGGCCGTTCTGGTGCTGCCTTTCCGGCTACCGCCGCAGCGCTGGCACCGCTACGCCGGCAACCGCGAGTTCGGCTTCCACGAGGCCGAGGCCAGCGGACGTGGCTTCCAGTGGACCGAGGGCTTCGCCGCCCGGCGTCTGCCACGGACCGGTGACACCCTGGTGCTGTCGCTGGCCAACGGCCATCCGCTGGGCGCCCAGCGGCCCGTAACAGTGACTCTCGGTGTCGACGGCCGGGTCGCCGGCCGGTGGACGATCGCGGGCGGCTGGGAAGAGCACAGGATCGAGCTGGGTCCGGCTCGCCGGCAGGGGGAGGCCGTGCTCAGCTTGCAGGTCGAGCCGACCTTCAGGCCGTTCACCGACTACCAACGGCACGCGACGCTTCCTCCATCGCGCGATCACCGGCTGCTGGGCGTGGCGGTTGCCGTGCCGAGGTGGGAGTGAGCTCGCGAGAAGGTCGCGCGGACCTGGTCTGATGCCGGCAGCTCGCTGGCGGTCGCACGGCGTCGAGCGGCCGGCGTTTTCTGGAATACTCTCGGTGGCCGCGCCGACGGGCGCGGCCCTCTCGAATCAGGCAGATACCGTGTTGATCCTATGTGCGGCATAGTCGGAGTGCTCCACTACACCGACCGGCATCGGGTCGAGGAGTCGTTGCTGACCCGTATGCGGGACACCATGCGCCACCGCGGGCCGGACGGCGCCCGTAACTGGATCGCGCCGAACGGACGTGTCGGGTTCGGCCACCGCCGGCTGTCGATCATCGATCTCAGCGACACCGCCTCCCAGCCGATGGCCAACGAGGACGAGTCCGTCTGGCTGACCTATAACGGCGAGATCTACAACCACGCCCGGCTGCGTCCCGAGCTGGAAGCCGCCGGCCACCGCTTCCGCACCGACCACTCGGACACCGAGGTGCTGGTGCACGGTTACGAGGAGTGGGGCATCGAGGGGCTGCTGGAGCGGGTCGAGGGCTTCTTCGCCTTCGGCCTGTGGGACGCGCGCCGGCGCCGCCTGCTGCTGGCGCGGGACCGCGTCGGGATCAAGCCGCTCTACTTCGCCCTTCCCGGCGACATGCTGCTGTTCGCCTCCGAGATCAAGGGCATCGTCGCCCACCCCGCGGTCGAACGGGACATCGACCCGGTGGCGATGTACCACTATCTGTCGTTCCTCACCACGCCCGCCCCGTTCACCATGTTCAAGGGGGTGTTCAAGCTGCCGGCGGGACACTACCTGGAGGTAGGCGAGGACGGGCGGTTCCGTGCCGAGCGCTACTGGGACGCGCTGCCGGGCAGGGCGGCGGTGCCGGAAGGCCTGGCCGCCCGCCCGTGGCCCGAGCGCGAGCGGTACTGGGTGGCGGGCATCCGGGAGCGGCTCGAGCGAGCGGTCGAGAAACGGATGATGTCGGATGTGCCGTTCGGGGTCTTTCTCTCCGGCGGCATCGACTCGTCGACCAACGTGGCGCTGATGGCTCGCCTGATGGACCGCCCGGTCGACACCTTCACCGTCGGCTTCAAGGACCACACCCACCTCAACGAGCTCGACGAGGCCGAGCTCGTCGCCGGTCTTTACAAGACCAAACACCACGAGATCCTGATCGACGAGCAGGACATGCGAGGCTACCTGGACGAGCTCATCCACCACCAGGACGAGCCGATCGCGGACTGGGTCTGCATTCCGCTCTACTTCGTCTCCAAGCTGGCCAAGGACAGCGGCGTGACCGTGGTGCAGGTGGGCGAGGGCTCGGACGAGCAGTTCTCGGGCTACGCCAGCTACATGGGCTACCTGGATCTGCACCGCAAGTACTGGCAGCCGTTCCGCAGCTACCTGCCCGGCTTCCTGCAGCGCTCGGTGGCCGGTGCCGCCGGGCTGGCGGCGAGGCTGCATCCCCGGCTGGAGGTCTACGCCGACATCATCGATCGCGCCAGCCGCGATCGCGAGCACTTCTGGAGCGGTGCCACGGTCTTCTGGGACACGCTCAAGGACCAGCTGGTCATGCCGGGCAGCATCGGCGCCACCGCGGTGCCGGCCGAGCTCCTGGAGTCGGGGCTGCTACCCGCCGGCTATCTGGAGCTCGACACGTTCAAGGTCATCCAGTCGTTCAACGAGCGCATCGACTGCACCCACCCGGGGCAGGACGCGCTCACCCGCATGATCTACAACGAGTTCAAGCTGCGCCTGCCCGAGCTTCTCCTGATGCGCGTCGACAAGATCGCCATGTCGGTGTCGCTCGAGGCGCGGGTCCCTTTCCTGGACCACGACCTGGTGGAGTTCACCATGAACATCCCGATGGCCGACAAGGTCCATGGCAACACCGCCAAGTACCTGCTCAAGAAGGCCGTCGCGGGACTGGTTCCCGACGAGATCATCTACCGCAAGAAGATGGGGTTCGGGGCGCCGATGTCGCAGTGGATGAGCGGCGGGTTCGGCCACGAGGTGGAAGCCTCGATCGGCGCGTCCCGGCTGCTCGAGCGTGGCTTCCTCGATCGCCGGTACATCGCCGGGCTGTTCCGCGACCACCGGGCGGGTCGCCGGGACAACAGCCTCTACCTGTGGACGCTGTTCAACCTCACGGCCTGGTATGACCACTGGATCGA
>JBFGNS010000058.1:0-24038 GCA_041574955.1 Thermoanaerobaculia bacterium
GCGGCCGCGCCGCCGCCGGCGCCCCGACGCCACCGCCGGCTGCTGCCGTGGGCCGCAGCAGCAGCCCTGGCCCTGCTGGCGGCGGCGGCCAGCGGCTGGGCGCTGGTGCAGCGCAGCCAGGAGACCTCGGCGGCAGTGCGCACCGCGCCGCCGCACCGGCTGCACGCTCCCCATGCCGAGCTGGCGGCGAAGGCGCGCCAGCTGGCCGCGGCGGGTGACCTGCTGGCGGCCGCCCGGACCGCCCGGCTGGCGTCCGATCTGGCGCCGCACCGGGGCGATCTCGCCGAGCTCAGCCGGCTGCTCGAGACCGAGGCCGACGGCTACCGGGACGAGCGGGCCCGCCAGGGCGAGGTCGAGCTGCTGCTGCAGTCGGCGCAGGAGGCGCGCCAGGCCGGCCGTTTCCGCGAGGCGCTGGCGGCTCTGACTCGCGCTGCCGAGCTCGATCCCGAGCTGCCGGCGGTCAGGGAGCTGCAGCGGCGGGTGCGCAACGCCCACGCACGGCAGCAGGCGCTGGCCGAGCGTCAGAGCCGAGCCGCGCCGGCGGTGGTCGACGAGCCGGTGGTGCGGCGCGCCGCGACCAAGCCCGAGCCGGAGCCCGAGCCCGACTGGGCGGATCTGCGCGTCGACCTGTTCAGCCACCTGCCGCGCGGCGTGCTGACGCTGTACGCCGACGGCGAGCAGGTGCTTCAGCAGACCTTCCGTTTCGGCAAGCGGACCGGCGTGTTCCGCCGCCAGAGCGGCGCCGGGCGGCTGGAGGCGCGCCGGCGGCTGCGGGCGGGCGACGCCGAGCTGCGCGTCTACCTGAGCCTGCCCGGCAGGCCGGCGGTCAGCGAGGCGCTGCAGGCGACGCTGGCAGGCGGCTCGACCAGCGTGCTGCGCATCCTGGTCGCCGAGGGCGGCGAGCTCCAGGTCCGGCTGGACTGAGCGGCGTCAGCCGCCGCTGGCGGCCGCTTCCTCCACCGGGCGATCGAACTGCTCCTCGCCCACCTGCGGGTCGAGCTCGATCGCGTCGGTGGTGAGCTCGATGTACGGCTCGCCCTCGAAGGTCGACACGGTGCGGTGCGGCAGACGCAGGCCGCCGACGGCGCGCACGTCCGAGAACGTCTGCACCACCTCGCCGGGACCGCCGCCGAAGCCGCTGCCGCGGAAGCTCATCTCCACCACCTCGCCCGTGGCGGCGTCCACCGCCAGACCGATCAGGTCGTCGGCCAGCTTGATCTGAAGCCGCTCGACGGCGCGACCGTCGATCTCGCCGGCGCCCGTCGCCACCGCCTCGAACCCCGGCTGGTCGCGCAGACGCAGCAGCGCCACCAGGTCGCGGCGTATCGACTTGCGGGTGTCGGCGAGCTGGGATTCAGGCAGGTCGCGCGCCCCCTGCGGCGTGTCGACAAAGCCGCCGTCGGGGGTGACCACCGTCGTCATGGTGCCGAACGGCAGGGTCACCTCCTGACGGTAGCGGTCGGGGAACACGACCAGCTCGCGGACCTTGATCTGCATCGCGCCTTGCGGCGTGTGGGCCACCGCCTGGCCCGACTGGCGCAGCGCGACCAGCGCGTCGAGCGCCTCGCCGCCGCCGTGCGCGGCGACCACCCTGGCCACCAGCTCGCGGCCGCGCTCGGTGGCCTCGGGGGTCGCCGCCGCCGCCTCGACCTCGAGCTCGGGGATCGAGATGTCGACGGCGCGCACCGTGCCGAACTCGTCGAGCGCCCGATCGCGGCCCGCTTCCGGACCCACTACCAGGATGGCGAACCTATCGGGCTCGAGGTAGTCGCGAGCCGCCGCCCGTACCTGCTCCAGACCGACCTGCTGGATGCCGCGGTAGTAGCGGCTCAGCCAGTCCAGCGGGTAGCCGAAGTACTCGTAGGTCAGCTGCTGGCTCAGGATCTCGCGCCGCGAATCGGAGTTGAAGACGAATGAGTTGAGGATGCCCGCGAGCGCCCGGTCGAGCTCCTCCTGCGTCGGGGGTCGCGAGCTCAGGCCGCGCGCCTCCTCGAGCAGGGCCTCGATGCCGGCGCCGGTGGACTCGGTCTTGGTGGTCATGAAGATGCCGGTGTCGCCGGGGTAGTCCCACTCGGCGCCGATGCCACCCGATACCGCGTAGGCCAGCCCCTTCTTGGTGCGCACGTTCGAGAACAGGCGCGAGGCGAAGCCACCGGAGAAGATCTCGTTGACCAGCTCCACCGCCAGATAGTCCGGGTTGTCGCGCCGGATCCCGAGATGACCCATCATGATGTTGGACTGGGTCATGTCGTCCTTGCGCGCGTAATAGACGCCGGGCGCGAACTGCTCGCCCCAGTCGCCCTGCGGCGGCGGCGGCGCCGCCGGTCCGGCAGGCCAGTCGCCGAAAGCGGCGCGGATCTCGGCCAGCACCTGCTCGGAGTCGAAGTCGCCGACCACGCCGAGGATGACGTTGTTGGGGTGGAAGTACCGCTGGTGCCAGGCGATCAGGTCCGGCCGGCCGACCGCCGCCACCGAGGTGTAGGTCGGATTGCGCGCGTAAGGCGAGTCGGCGCCGTAGACGATCTCCGCGAACTCGCGGAACAGCACCTGCTGCGGCGAGTCGTTCTGGCGGGCGATGCCGGCGTTGAGCTGGTTCTTGGCGACGTCCAGCTTGTCCTGGGCGAACACCGGTCGACGCAGGATCTCGGCGAACAGGCCGAGGACGTCGACGAAGTCCTCCTTCAGGCAGCTCATCGACGCCGAGCCCGACGCCGTGTCGATGCCGGTCTCGATGCTGGCGGCGCGGCTCTCCAGGTAGTCGTCGATCTCGTCGCCGCTGCGCAGCTCGGTGCCTCCGGTGCGCAGCACGGTGCCGGTGAGCGACGCCAACCCCACCTTGCCGGCGGGCTCGTGCCGGCTGCCGGTGCGGATACGGGCGAAGACGTCGATCAGCGGCAGCTCGTGGTCCTCGAGCAGCATTACCACCAGGCCGTTGTCGAGCACAACGCGGGTCGGCTGCGGCGGATCGAAGGACGGCAGCGGCGGATAGGTCAGCTCCTCGACGTTGGCGACCTGGGCCGCCGACGGCAGGGCGGCAACCAGCAGCAGGGCGGCAGCGAACCGGGACGCGAGGCGAAGTCGGTACATGGCGAGCTCTCCGGGGGAACCGCTCAGCGAGCGCTGCCGGCGGCGGCGGCCGGTTCGGGGGCCGGTTCGGGGGCGCGGGTGACGATCATGCCGATGGTACGGTTCGCGGGCACCAGCGTGTCGGTGACCACTCGGCGGACGTCGGCGGCGGTCACCGCCTCGATCCGGTCGGTATAGCGGAACAGCTCGCGCCAGTCGCCGTACAGCGTGTGCCAGCGCGCCAGGCTGTTGGCCATGCCGAAGTTGCTGCGCAGCGAGCGCAGCAGGCCCGCCTTGGCGCGGGTCTTGGCGCGCGCCAGCTCCTCGTCGCTGACGTCCTCGCTCTTGAGGCGCTCGATCTCGTCGCGGATCGCGGCCTGCACCTGCTCGTTGGTCGAGCCGGGCGCCGGGAAGGCGAAGGTGATCCACAGCCCGGGGTACTTGCCTCCGGGCAGCGAGCTGAACGAGCCGGCGCTGACGGCGATCTTCTGGTCCCGCACCAGCGAGCGGTAGAGCCGCGACGTGCGACCGGCCGAGAAGACGTCGTCGACGACCTCCCACACCGGCTGGTCGGGGTGGGTCACCGCCGGCTTGTGGTAGCCCTCGAGATAGACCGGCTGGGCGGGATCTTCGAGCACGATGGTCTTCTCGGCGATCTGCGGCGGCTCGACCGTGCGCAGCGGCGGCGGCGCCGGCCGCGCCGGCACGCGCCCGAAGTAGCGCCGGATCACCGGCAGCACCTGGTCGGCGCGCACGTCGCCGACGATCGCGGTGACCATGTTGGACGGCGCATAATGCCGCCGGTAGAACTCCCGGGCGTCGGTGATCGTGAACGACTGCAGATCGCTCATGTAGCCCACCACCGGCTGCTTGTAGGGGTGGGCGACGAAGGCGGTTGCCAGGAACTGCTCGAGCATCCGCCCGACCGGCGTGCTCTCGGTGCGCAGCCGCCGCTCCTCCTGCACCACGTCGCGCTCCTTGTAGAACTCGCGAAACACCGGATTGAGGAACCGCTCGGACTCGAGATAGGCGAACAGCTCGAACTTGTTGACCGGCAGCGAGTAGAAGTAGCCGGTGAAGTCGGTATTGGTGAAGGCGTTGAGCCCGGTCGCCCCCTCGCGGGTCAGCACCTCGTCGAACGCCCCGCTTTCGGCGTAGGAGTTGGCCTCCTCCTCGCGCTGCTTGAACTCCTCGTACAGCCTGTCGGCGTCCTCGGAGCCGGTCAGCCGGGCGCCCAGGTACGCCTGGTAGGCCTCCTCCATGGCGTCGATCGCCCGCCGCTCGGCGGCGTAGTCCTTCGAGCCGAGGTTGGGGAAGCCCTTGAAGGCCATGTGCTCGAACATGTGCGCCAGGCCGGTGATGCCGGGCACCTCCTGCGCCCCACCCACGT
The DNA here is from genome assembly GCA_041574955.1 of Thermoanaerobaculia bacterium. Taxonomy (GTDB): domain Bacteria; phylum Acidobacteriota; class Thermoanaerobaculia; order Multivoradales; family JAHEKO01; genus CALZJC01. The sequence continues at coordinate 4,457 of JBFGNS010000058.1, forward strand.
TGACGTAGGTCGCGAAGGTGAACACCGGCGCCACCGGACGCTCGACGATGACGAAGGTCCAGCCGTTGTCGAGCACCTCGACGGTTGTGCGGCGCTCGAACTCGGCCAGGTCCTGGGCGGCGGCGGCCGCCGCCAGCGAGATCAGGGCGAGGCCGCAGGCCAGGGCGCGGCCGCGCCAGAAGTTACGGTTCATGCGGGACTCCCGGAGCGATGATCGACGGCGAGGCACCGGCAAGCGCTCAGGCGCGCTCCAGGTAGCTGCCGTCGTCAGTGAGCAGGCGGATCTTCTCGCCGTTCTTGATGAACGGCGGCACCTGGACCACGTAGCCGGTCTCGATGGTGGCGTCCTTGGTGACGTTGGTCGCGGTGTTGCCCATGTTGGGGTTCTCGATCGTGTCGACCACCTGGAACACCATCTTCTGGGGCAGCTGCACGCCGATCGCCCTGCCCTCGTAGAGCGTGACCTGCGCTTCCGCCTGCTCCACCAGGAAGTTGGCGGAGAAGCCGAGCAGCTCGCTCGGCACCAGGTGCTGCTCGAACGTCTCCAGATCCATGAACACGTAGTCGTCGCCGTGCTTGTAGAGGTACTGCATGGAACGGGTGGTGGCGTCGGCGAGCTCCATCTTGGTGCCGGCGCGAACGGTGTGGTCGATCACCTTGCCGGAGATGATCCCCTTGAGCTTGAAACGGACGAAGGCCCCGCCCTTGCCGGGCTTGTGGTGGGCGCGCTCGAGTACGGTGTACGGCTCGCCGTCCAGCTCGAGCTTGGTGCCCGGACGGCAAGCGTTGGCGTCGATGGATCCCATGGCTGCTGCTACTCCGAGTTGGTCTGGGGAGGGGTGACCGCGAGCCGCGCGGGCCGCGGCGCCGGCCTATTCTGCCCCGGATGAGGGCGCCGGGCAAGCCGGCGCCGGCGCCCGCCGGCCGGCGCCTGTGGCAGACTCGGCACCGGACCACCGAGGGAGGAGCCATGGCCATCGCTACCGCAACCGGCGCCGCCGACGTCAGCTCGCGACACGACCTCGAGGCCGCGGTCGAAACGCTGCAAAACCGCAGCCGCGCCTGGCTGGAAATGCCGATCGAGCGCAAGATCGGCTTCGCCGAGGCCACCCTCGACGGGCTCGGCCGGGTGGCGGAACGGCAGGTCGCGGCGGCGCTGGCCGCCAAGGGGCTGCCGGCCGACCAGCCGGTGGCCGGCGAAGAGTGGTTCGCCGGCCCGTACGTGCAGCTGCGCGGTCTGCGCCTGCTGCTCGACAGCCTGCGCCAGATCCGGGACCGCGGCCGGATCGAGCTGCCGGCCGACCGCCTGGCCGAGCGCGGCGACGGGCAGCTGGCGGTGAGGGTGTTCCCCGGCGACGTGCTCGACGGGCTGCTGTTCCGCGGCTTCAGCGCCGAGGTCTGGATGCAGCCGGAGGTGCGCCGCGACAACCTGGCGGAGCACGTCGGCATGATCTACCGGCAGCCGGCCCCGCGACCGGCGGTGGCGCTGGTGCTGGGCGCCGGCAACGTCGCCAGCATCCCCACCCTCGACGCGGTGCACAAGCTGTTCGCCGAGGGCCGGCCGACGCTGCTCAAGTTCAACCCGGTCAACGACTACCTGGGGCCGCTGGTCGCCGAGGCGTTCAGCGAGCTGATCGCGGCCGGCTTCCTGCGCCTGGCCTACGGCGGTGCCGAGGTCGGCGAGTACCTGTGCCGGCATCCCGGCATCGACGAGATCCACATCACCGGCAGCCAGCGCACCCACGACGCCATTGTCTACGGGCCGGGCGAGGAAGGCGCGGCGCGCAAGCGGCGCGGCGCCCCGCTGCTCGACAAGAAGATCACCAGCGAGCTCGGCAACGTCAGCCCGATGATCGTGCTGCCGGGCGAATGGAGCGACGCGGACCTCGAGTTCCAGGCCCAGAACCTGGCCACCCAGATCGTCCAGAACGGCGGCTTCAACTGCAACGCCACCAAGGTCGTCCTGACGGCGCGCGACTGGCCGCAGCGACGGGAGCTGCTGCAGCGGCTGCGCCGCACGCTCACCAGGCTGCCGCCCCGCCCCGCCTACTACCCGGGTGCCGAAGAGCGGTTCGAGCGCTTCGTCACCGCCTACCCGCAGAGCGAGCTGCTGGGCGTCCGGCGCGCGGGTGTGCTACCGCCGGCGCTGGCCGTGGACGTCGACGCCGCGCAGGCCGAAGGTCTGGCGTTCGAGGAGGAGTCGTTCTGCGCCTTCACGGTCGAGACCGCACTGCCCGCGGCCGACGCCGGCGAGCTGCTCGAACGGGCGGTCGAGTTCTGCAACGAGCGGCTGCACGGTACGCTCAACGCCGGGCTTATCGTCGACCCACGCACCGAGCGGGCGCTGGGTGGGGCGGTCGAGCGGGCGGTGGCGCGGCTACGCTACGGCTCGGTGGCGATCAACCACTGGCCGGCGATGGCCTACGGTCTCGGCTCGACGCCCTGGGGCGGCTTTCCGGGGCAGCCGCTCGACGACGTCCAGAGCGGCCGCGGCTTCGTCCACAACAGCTGGCTGTTCGAGCGGCCCCAGAAGAGCGTGGTGCGGGGCCCGTTCCGGGTCACGCCCAAGCCGGCGTGGTTCGTGACCCACGCCGCGGCCCACCGCGTGGGGCGGGAGCTGACCGCGCTCGAGCGGGATCGCAGCCCGCTGCACCTGCCGGCGATCCTCTGGCACGCGTTGCGCGGCTAGCCTGACCTTCTCACCGAGCCGCTCGCCGAGCGGCCGTGGGTGCCTCGAGATGCGCGGCTCACCGCCGGAGGGCACGGCAGGCGTACCGGGAGTACGTCGAGCATGCCCGGACAAGGTCGGTCGTGCAGATTCAGGTGCATGCGGACGCGCAGCAGCGGACGGGTGAGAAGATCACACTGCCCCTCAGCCGCCGACACGGCGGAAGGTCAACCGCAGGGTCGAGCCCTCGGCCTGGGCTTTGTCCAGCACGACGCGAGGATCGACCAGATCGATCACCACGTGCTGCTCGCTGCCCGACGCACGGGAGTGGTAGCCGGTGCGCAGCTGCCGCACGCCACCGGCGCCGACCTCGATGGTGCGGGTGGGGTACGGCCTGCTGACGCCGTTGAACTGGACCAGCTGGCGGGGCGGATCGGTCAGCCGACTCTCGCTCCAAGAGCCCTCGGGCAGGCCGCCCTCGACCTCGATGGTCACCTCGACGCCGCCGCCTGTCCGCCGCCAGCCGAGGTCCTTCAACGCCTCCAGCGGCTCCGGGGCCGGCTCGCCCTCGGCGGCCTGCTCCTCGTCGGCGGCCGCCTGCCGTGGCAGCTCGCGGGGGGTCGTCTCGTCGGTCGGCAGCTCGGGTGGCCGGCTGAAGTAGCCGATCAGCAGGTAGACCAGCGCGGCCACGATCAGGCCTGCCACCGCGATCGCCGCCAGCAGCTGCGGCCGCGTGCGGGGACGCACCGAGAAGGCGCGCGGCTTCCAACCCCGCGGCGGCGTCTGCATGCTCACCTCGGAGGGCTTCTCGCGCTCGTCGAGCAGCTCGTCGAGCACCGGCAGGGCGGCATCCAGCACCGCGGCGGCGGGTTTGGCGGGCGCCGGCGCGCCGGGCGGCGCCGCCTCGGGGCTGGCGACCTCCCGCTCCGCACGGCCGGCCGCCACGCCGGGCTCGCCGAGATCGAACGGCGCGCCGCCGCGCTCGCCGTGCTCCTCGACAATCTGCTGGATGAGCTCCCGGCCGCCGGGCTCGAGTGACAAAAACCGCACGCCCATGCCGGCCGGCCGATCCGGGCCCTCGGCGAAGCTGCGAACCCACAGCACCTTGCCGAGACCCGCCACCAGCGGCTCCTCGTCGCGCAGACGGACCTCGAAACGGAAGACGGTGCCGCGCAGCTTCGGCTCGGAGGTCTTGATGAACATCCCGCCGAGCGAGATGTTGGCCGAGTACTCTTGGATGAAGTTCGAGAAGTGGTCGAACTTCAGCACCACCTCACGGTTGAGCGGTACGCGCTGGGACTCCAGCGGCAGCTCCGTCGAGTGGCCCGATTCGCTCATCCCTCTTGGCTCGTCCGTCTGACGGGCGCCCTCCGCCCGTCACCGGCAATTTAACAGAACCGCGATCGTCGGGTGCACGATCCAGGGGCCGACGACCCACCGCAGCCGGCCGCTCACCCCGGCGCCGGCCGCACCGGCCGGCGCCTCGGCTCAGGTCAGCAGGATCAACATCGCCGAGCTGGCCAGCAGCACGGCGAGTGTCGCCCACAGCGCCAGCAGACCGTGCCGGGCGGGCCGGCGTGCCATCGCCCGCCCGGCCAGCGGGTTGAGCCGCTCGTCGAGCAGCACGGTGGCCACCGGCCGAGGGTCGGACGGCTGGGACTCGGCAGCCGCCTCGGGCTCGCCGGCCGGCTGCGGCCGGTCGGCGAACAGCTCCTCCACGCCGACGGTACCCACCGGCCGGAGGGCCGGATCGAACGGCGTCCCACCGCGGCCAACGTGGGCCGCGACCATCCCGGAGATCACCGCGCGGCTGTCGTCGTCCAGCTTGAGGAACCGCACGCCCATGCCGGCCGGCCGATCCGGGCCTTCGTCTTGCTCCCGCACCCACACCACCTCACCGACGCCGTGGATCAGCCGCTGGCGGTCGGCCAGCTGCACTTCGAACAGGAAGACGCTTGCCGGCGGCTCCGGCACCCAGGCGCTGATGAACATCCCCTTGAGCGAGATGTTGGCGGCGTACTCGTTGATGAAGCCATCGCGGTGCTGGAACTTGAGGGTGATCCTGCGCTCCAGCGGCACGCGCCGAGACTCGAAAGGTATGTCGTGGGCCAGCGCCTGGTCTGTCATTGGTGCCAGTGTACGCGCCACCGGACGCGGTGTAAGTGGACTCCGTCACAACCGGCGTCGCCTCCCGTGGGCAGCCGCAGCCACGGCCGGGGACGGTGGCGCCGCCGCCGGCCCGAGCAGCCGCGACCGGCGGGGAGAACCGAGGTCTGGCACGAGCCTTGCTTCAGCAAATGATGCCTACCGAGCGTTCCCCTACCCCCCCTCAACCACCCCACCAAACCCAACCCACCGGTGCCGGCCTCCTTGCTCGGGAGACCGGCACCCGCCCCCCCTTCCCGGTCGGCGGACCGCTCGCGCCTCATCCTGGCGGCTCGGCGCGCGGCGGCGTACGCACGACCAGCTCGTTGGAGTAGTCCGAGCGGCCGGCCGGGCCGCGCGCCGCGACCCGGAAGGTGTAGGCCGTGTCCGGTCGCAGGCCGGCGACCACCACCGTCCGGACGTTCGCCGTGACCCTCGCCACGCCCTCGAACTTGGTGGCGTCGATGCGCATCTCCACCACGAAGCCGTCCTCGTCGGCGGAGTTGTCCTGCCACCGCAGCCGCACCGCCCGCGGCGACACCGCCGCGCCGCGCAGCTGGCTGGGCGCCGGCAGCCGCCGCTCGCGGTCGGGCGGCAGGCAGACATCGGCCCCCGGCAGTCCGAACTCGGCGCCGGCGCCGTCTACGCACACCAGCTCGCCACGGCACTCGCGGTCGGCGTCGCAGTCGCCCTCGCCGACGTCGCACTGACCGCAGGCACGGCAGTAGTCGGCCTCGCCCAGCGACGCCACGCAGCCGGGCTGGCCCAGCACGCAGACGTCGACGTCCGGCGCCAGGCCGAACTGGGCTCCCACGTCCTCGGCGCAGCGCGACAGGATCGGCAGCGCGCAGTCGCTGCGGTCGACGCAGTTGCCCTCGCCGTGACGGCACGGTCCGCAGGCCCGGCAGTAGTCCGGGTGGCCGAGCGGATAGGGGCAGAAGCCGCCGGAGCGGTGGCCGCAGACGTCGGTGGTGGCCGGCAGGCCGAAGTCGGCGCCGGCGTCATCGAGGCAGGACAGACCGCTCTGGCAGTCGTCGTCGCCGTCGCAGTCGCCGTCGCCGAAGCCGCATGGTCCACACACCCGGCAGCGGTCGGGGTGCCCCTGCGGCAGCGGGCAGGCCGCGCCGCGGCGCAGGCAGACGTCGGTGGCGGCGTCGAAGCCGAACTCCTCGCCGGCATCGACGGCGCACAGCAGGTCGGCGGCGCACTCCGCGTCGCCGTCGCAGTCGCCCTCCCGCTCGGCGCACGGACCGCAGTCCCGGCAGAAGTCGGGATGGCCGGGCGCCAGCGTGCAGCCGGCGGCCGGCGCCCGGAAGGCGGCGACCTCGCCGGCGGTCTCTTCGAGCCGCCGGGCGTTGTCGCGCTCGCCGGCCACCCCGGTCCTCCGGCCGCGGTACGACACCGCCGGGTTGGAGAAGAACGGCTGCGAGGGACAGCCTCCGAGACACGACGACGAGTACGCCATCACGGTCCGGTAGAGGCCGTCGTGCAGGTGGCCGAAGGCGTAGCCGGCCACCGGCGCGCCGCCCGAGGCGTTGTCCGGGTCGTGATCGGCGCCCTGCAGGTGCCCGACCTCGTGGGCGAAGGTCAGCGACGAGACGCCGCAGCCGAGGTAGACGTCGAACACCGCGTCGCGCTCGCCGCCGCCGCGGCCGTAGATCATCGCCGCCGTGCCGCAGAACCCGAGGTCGCGGCCGAACAGCAGACCGACGAGGTCGGCGCCATGGCGGTCGCGCAGACGCCTCACCTCGGGGTCGCTGCGCAGCCAGGCGCGGTTGTCGTCGTGCGAGCGTGGCGGGCCGGGAGGCGCCAGCAGCTGGCTGTGGACCAGCCGAAGCCGCGGCCGGATGCGGCTGTTGCGGTAGGCGGCGTTGGTCAGGTCGACGTTGTTTTGGATCACCGCCTCCACCGCGGCGCGCCCGCCGAGCCGATCGCGGGTAGCCGCGTCGTACAGCACCATGACGTCGATCGGCGAGCCGCGCGGCGCGGTCTCGACGGCCCCCGTCTCTACGGCCCCGGTCTCTACGACGGCGTCACCGGCGGCAGCGCCGAACCCGGAGGAGCTCGCCGCCGGCGCCGAGCCCACCAGGCCGCAGCCGGGAAGTCGAGCGGGGTCGATCGTCAGCAGCGCTTGCCCGCCCCCCGGCAGCGGCACGATCTCCAGCTGGCGGTCACCCGCCCACACCACACCGGCCAGCCGGCCGGCGACGGCCGTGACCAGCATCTCGCCGCCGCCCCGCACCCTGCCGTGCCACAGGAAGCTGTCGGGGCCGCGCCGCTCGAAGCGCCGGCGCACGGCGCTCACGGTCTCACCGTCGGACAGCTCGACGTCGATGGCGACGGGTCGCCCGGCCAGCCAGGCGGCGTCCACCTCCAGGCGCGAAGCCTCCACCGCCGACTCCCGCCAGCCGCCGGCCGCCAGCCGTTCGCCGGCGCGCAGCCGCGGCCGCTCGGCCAACGCCGGCGCGGTCAGGGAGAGCAGGGCGCAAGCCACCACCCAGCGGCTGAGGGATCGGGTCCTCACCGTCGCCGATTCTACGCCCAAAACGCTTGCGGTGTGTGCCGGCCGGCTAGCCGAGCGGCCGGTCACCGTCTGCGCCGCCTACAGGTCGGGCCGCCGGATGGCGGCCCGACCGGCCTGGGCTCCTGCCCCGAAACCCCGGCCTCGCCTTCGTACCTCCGGACCGGCTCGCCTTGCGCGGGCGGAGACTGGAAGGCCCCACCGATTGGGGGCAGAACTGTAAGGCCAAACGTAACGCCCTGTCAAGGGCCACCGCCGGAGCCGGCCAGGGAGCGGCTCGCGGGGACCGCAACGGGCCTTCAGCCGCCCGCTCCGACCAGGTCGCGGTAGGTCTTCAAATGACGGAAAGCCTGCGCCCGTCTGCCCAGCCGCTCGTAAACCGCCGACAGGTTGAAGTACGCGTCGGCGTGGGCCGGCTCCAGACGGATGGCCAGGCGGTAGGCGCGCGCCGCCTCCTCCAGCCGGCCGAGATCCTGCAGCGCCACCCCCAGATCGTAGGCCGCGGTGGGATCGGAGGGACTGAGCTCCAGCGCCCGGCGGTAGTGGCGGGCGGCGGCGTCGACGTCGCCCTGCTCGTGCAGCAGCCGGCCGAGGTTGACGTGCGCGTCGGTGTGCTCGGGGTCGAGCCGGATCGCCTCGAGATAGGCCCGCACCGCCTCGTCGACCGCCGTCGCCTCCAGCTCGTAGCCGGTCTCGAACCAGTCCTCGGCGGTCGGGCCGTCCGGCTGGCGGTGCGCCGCGTTCGCCGCCAGGCGCGCGATCGGCACGGCGCGCTCGGCCAGATCGGCCACCTGGAAGTCCAGGATCCGCTGCCCGGAGTCGGCCACCCAGGCGTCCCCACCGTGGCGCACCACCACCTGGCTGCCATCGACGGTGATCCGCACCGCCGCCAGACTCCGCCCGCGCGGCAGCTTCTCCTTGAGCCGCTGGAGCAGCCGCTTGACCCGCGCGGCGCCGATGCCGCCGGCCTCGAGGTCGCGCGCCGCCCGCAGCACCACCAGGTCCTGGAAACCGAACAGGAAGCGGCCGCCGGCGGCGCGCCGCGGCGACACGAAGCCGGCGTTGACCAGCGACCGCACCCGCTCCGGCGACACCCGAAGCAGCTGCGCGACCTGACGGGTCGAGAAGCCTGCCAGCGGCGCCATGCCGAGGTACGCGACTACTTCTTCTTGGCGCGCACGCGCTTGGCGGCCGCCTTCTTCTTCGCCGCGGGCTTGCGGCTGGAGCGCTTGGGCGGCTTGCGCGCCGGACTCTTCTCGCCCTCGCCGAGGCTGGCCTTGAGCGCCTCCATGAGGTCGATGATCTGGGCCTTGGGCTCCTCCTCGGGGGCGGCGACGATCTCTTCGCCCTGCACCTTGCGCTCGATCAGCTGCCAGATCCTGTCGCGCGCTTCGTCCTTGTAGACCGCACCGTCGAACTCTTCCGCAGCGCTCTGCTCGACGAGCTGGCGCGCCAGCTGCAACTCCTGCTTGGTGATCTTGGCGTCGTCGACCGGCACCTCGGCGAACGGCCGCACGTCGGTCGAGTAACGCAGCTGCTGCAGGATCAGTCCGTCCTCGAACGGCCGCAGCAGCACCAGGTAGTCCTTGCCGCGCGCGGCGTAGCGGGCGAGCGCGGCGCGGCCGGTCTGTCGCATGGTCTCGGCCAGCAGCCGGTACGGCTTGGCGCCCCCCTTGTCCGGGCCCAGGTAGTAGGACTTCTCGTAGAAGATCGGGTCGACCGCCTCGAGCGGCACGAACTCGCTGATCTCGATGGCGTGCGTCGGCTCGGGCATCAGCGCCTTGAGCTCGTCGTCCGAGAACAGCACGTACTGGCCCTTGGCGAACTCGTACCCCTTGACCAGCTCGTCGCGCTCGACCAGCTCGTCGTCGGTCGGGCAGTAGTAACGGTATTTGACCCGCGTGCCGCACTTGCCGTGCACCATGCTGAAGCGCACCGTCTGGCTGCTCTCGCCGGTGGTGTACATCTTGATCGGGATGGCCACGAGGCCGAACGAGATGGTGCCGGAGGCCATGGAGCGTGCAGGCATGATCGGCGGATTGTAGCATAAGCGGCGCAGAATCAGGGACTTGGGGCGAGCGCCCCGAGGCCCGGAGCGGAACCTGCCCGACCATGCCCAGGAGCCGATCGAGCGACCCCGACAGGCTGGCCGCCTACCGCGCCAAGCGCCGCGCCGGAGCCACGCCCGAGCCGTTCGGCTCGGTCGGCGAGCAGCCGGGCAGCTTCGTCGTCCAGCAGCACGCCGCCCGGCGGATGCACTACGACTTCCGGCTGGCGGTGGGCGGCGTCCTGCGCTCCTGGGCTGTGCCGCGCGGCCCGTCGCTCGACCCCGCCGACAAGCGACTGGCGGTGGCCACCGAGGACCACCCGATGGAGTACGCCGAGTTCGAGGGCGTCATCCCGGCCGGCAACTACGGCGCCGGCGCGGTGATCGTGTGGGATCGCGGCCGCTGCCTGCACCACCTCGACCCGGCAGAGGGGCTGGAGGAAGGCAAGCTGCTGTTCGAGCTGTGGGGCTACAAGCTGCGCGGCCTGTGGACCCTGGTGCGCACCCAGCGCGACCCCAAGGAGTGGCTGCTGATCAAAAAGCCCGACGGCGCGGCCGACGGGCGGACCGCCGACGAGCTGCCGGCGGCGTCGGTGTTCTCCGGCCTGACGGTCGAGGAGCTGCGCGACGGCCGGTCGCGCGGCGCCGCCATCCGCCAGCGGCTCGAGGAGCTCGGCGCGCGCCGGCGCCGGCTGCGGCCGGAGACGGTCAAGCCGATGCTGGCGCGGCTCGAGCGCCGGCCTTTCGACCGCGCGGGCTGGCTGTTCGAGCTCAAGTACGACGGCTACCGGCTGCTCGCCGGTCGGCGCCCGGCGGCCGCCGACGCCAGGCCGGAGGCGGTACTGCGCTACCGCAGCGGCCTCGACGCCAGCGCGCTCTACCCCGAGCTCACCCGCGCGCTCACCGCCCTGCCGTACGACGGCCTGCTGATCGACGGCGAGGTGGTGGTGCTCGACGCCGAGGCGCGTCCGGTCTTCGAGCGGCTGCAGCAGCGCGCCCGGCTGAGCCGCCGGATCGACATCGAGCGCGCCGCCATCGAAACGCCGGTGGTGCTGTACGCCTTCGACCTGCTCGGCTTCGAGCAGTTCGACCTGCGGGCGCTGCCGCTCGTCGAGCGCAAGCTGCTGCTGCGCGAGCTGCTGCCCGCCGCCGGACCGGTTCGGTTCACCGACCACGTCGAGGAGCGCGGCGAGGAGCTCTACCGCCGGGCGCGCGCCGCCGGCCTCGAGGGCATCGTGGCCAAGCGCGCGGCCTCTCCGTACCGCGCCGGGCGCGGCGGTGACTGGCTCAAGATCCGCGCCGAGCGCAGCGGCGACTTCGTTGTGGTGGGCTGGACGCGCGCCACCGGCAGCCGCACCGGCTTCGGCGCCCTGCACCTGGCCCAGTTCGAGGGCTCCCAGCTGCGCTACGCCGGCCGCGTCGGGTCGGGCTTTTCGGACCGTGACCTGGACGAGATCCGCGGCCGTCTGGGCGAGCTGGGCCGCGCCCAGCCGCCGCCCGCCGGCGCTCCCCCGGGCGGCGCCGACCACCGCTGGGTGGAGCCGCGGCTGGTGGCCGAGGTGCGATTCACCGAGCGCACCAGCGCCGGTCAACTGCGGCACCCGGTGTTCGTGCGGCTGCGCGACGACAAGCCGCCCGCCGAGTGCACCACCGACGCCCCGCCGCCGGTCAGCCTGGCGCCGCCACGGCGGGCCGCCGCCCCGGCGCTCGAGCTGACCCGGCTCGACAAGCCGTTCTGGCCCGAGGACGGCTTCACCAAGGGCGATCTGATCGAGTACTACCGGCGAGTGGCGCCGGTGATCCTGCCGTACCTGCGCGACCGACCGGTGGTGCTCGACCGCTACCCCGACGGCATCGCCGGCAAGTCGTTCTTCCAGAAGAACGCGCCGGAGTTCGCGCCCGACTGGGTGCGCACCGAGCCGGTGTGGTCGGAGGACTCCGGCAAGGAGACCCGCTACTTCGTGTGCGACGACGAGACCAGCCTGCTGTACCTGGCCAACTCGGCGGCGATCCCGCTGCACGTCTGGTCCAGCCGGGTGGGGAGCATCCAGACTCCCGACTGGTGCATCCTCGACCTCGACGCCAAGGACGCGCCGTTCTCCGCCGCCGTCGAGGTGGCGCGCCGCGTCCGCCGCCTGTGCCGGCAGATCTCGCTGCCGGCGCTGGTCAAGACCAGCGGCGCCAGCGGTCTGCACGTGCTGATCCCGCTCGGCGGCCAGTGCACCTTCGAGCAGTCGCGCCAGCTCGCCGCCCTGCTGGCAACCATCGTCGCCCGCCAGCTGCCCGAGCTGGCCAGCGTCGCGCGGCTGCCCCGCTCGCGCGCCGGCAAGGTCTACATCGACGCCCTGCAGAACGGCTACGGCAAGCTGCTGGTGGCGCCGTTCAGCGTGCGCCCGCTGCCCGGGGCGCCGGTCTCGATGCCGCTCGGCTGGCGCGAGGTGAGTGCCAGGCTGGACCCCCGCCGGTTCACCATCGAGACCGCCCCCGCGCGCATCCGCCGGTGGCGCAAGGACCCGCTGGCGGCGGTGCTCGAGCAGCGGCCCGACCTGCTGACGGCCCTCGAGCGGCTGCTGGAGCTCGAGCGCGACTAGCCGGACGGCGCACCCCGGGGCCCCGCGGCAACAACTCTCGGCGGCGTCAGACGTATCATTCGGTGCGATGGTGGCGAGCCGCATGACCACCGCCCGGTGGCTGTTTGCCTTCGGTCTGGTGGCGTTCTGCGTCGCCGGTCTGTCGATCGTCGACATGTACCGGCCCCGGCCGTCGGACGGCGTGGTGCTCGAGTCCGACGCCCCCGGCACGCTGATGGTGCGCGAGGTGGTCGCGGGCTCGGGCGCCCACCAGGCCGGGCTGCTGCCGGGCGACGTGATCCTCGGCATCGACCGCAACCTGCTGCGCTCCACCCGCCACGCCGCCGAGCTGCTCAACCAGCGCCAGGTGGGCGAGACCGTGGCCTACTTCGTGCGCCGGGGCGACAAGCTGAAGCAGCTCCAGGTACGGCTCGGGCCGCGCCGCATCGGCAGCCTGCCCTACCTGTACGCCTGCGTGCTGGGCTTCACCTTCTTCTTCTTCGGGCTGTTCGTGCTGTCGCGGCAGCCGCGGCTGCGGCCGGCACAGATCTTCTTCCTGCTGTCGAGCCTGTTTCTGCTGTTCCTGGTCTGCCGGCTGAGGCCGGCCTCGTACACCTGGATCGACAGCTTTGTGCTGACCACCGGCATGCTGGCGCTGCTGCTGCTGCCGGCGAGCTTCCTGCACTTCTTCCTGGTGTTCCCCAAGCCGTTCCCACTGCGGCCGGTGGCCGGCGACCCGGCGTACCAGCGCAAGCGGCGACTGTGGCTCGCCGTCCTGGTGACGATCTACCTGGTGCCGGTGGCCGTGCTGGTGGCGACCCTGGCGCACGCCCACTGGCGGGAGCGCTCGATCCTGTTCATCAGCGGCGCCCCGGCGGCCAACTGGTGGGTGCTCGCCATCTACATGCTGTTCGGCCTGGTGGCGCTGGCGTTCAACGCCCGGCGGGTGCGCAACCCGCGCGCCCGGCGTGGCGCCGCGCTGGTGCTGTTCGGCGCCACCTTCGGCCTGCTGCCGTTCCTGGTGGTGGCGGTGGCGTTCCCGTCGTTCCTGCACACCGAGCAGTTCCTCATCTGGGGCGTCGGGCCGCTCGCGCTGGTGCCGCTGACGTTCGCCTGGGCGATCATCCGATTCCAGCTGCTCGACATCCGGGTGATGCTGCGCAAGAGCCTGCTCTACACCGTCACCACCGCGGTGGTGACGGCGGTGTACGCCGCCGGCATCGCGCTGTTCAACGCCGTGACGCGTGGCACCCAGCTGGCCAACTCGGCCTACTTTCCGATCGTGTTCGCGCTCGTCATCGTGCTGCTGTTCGAGCCGCTGCGCCGCCGCATCCAGGTGCTGGTCGACCGGTTCTTCTACGCCGAGCGGGCCAAGCTGGAGCGCGCCATCCGCGAGCTGGGGCGCGCCTTCACCCTGCAGATGGACCTCACCCAGGTCGTCCGCGACCTGGTCGAGAAGCTGCCGCAGGTCGCCGGCCTGCACTTCGCCGCCCTCTACCTCAAGCGCAACGGCAAGCTCGAGCGCGCCGCCGGTCCGGCCGACCTGCCGCGTGAGCTGCCCTACCTGCCCGAGCTGCACCAGGCGCTGGCGGCGCGCGACCGGCTGACCCAGATCGACGAGCTGGCGCCGATCGAGGCCGACTCGGCCCAGGTCGCCGAGCTGACCCGCACCCTCGAGGCCGCCGGCGTCGAGGTGCTGGGTGACCTGGCCTCGCAACGCCGGCGGGTGGGTCTGGTGCTGCTGTCGGGCAAGGAGGGCCAGCTGAGCCTCGATCCGGCGGAGCTGGAGCTGATCGACGATCTGCTCCACCAGGCGGCGATGGCGGTCGAGACCAGCATGCTGCTCGAGGAGCGCACCCAGCAGGCGGAGCTCGAGCGCGACCTCGAGATCGCCGCCCGCGTCCAGTCGTCGCTGCTGCCGTCGTCGGTCGAGTTCGCCCCCGGCTGGCAGGCGGCGGCGGTCTGCCGCCCGGCGCGCCAGGTAGGCGGCGACTTCTTCACCGAGCTGCCGGGGCCGGTCGACGGCACCGCCGCCATCGTCTACGGCGACGTCGCCGGCAAGTCGGTTTCCGGCGCCATGGTGATGATGGCGGCGCACGAGGTGATGCACTCGCTGGCCCTCACCCACCGCGACCCGGAAACCCTGATGACGCTGGCCAACCGCCGGCTGCGCCAGCTCGGGCCGCGCAAGAGCTTCGTGGCGATGGCCTACCTGGCGTGCGCGCCGGCCAACGGCGATCTCTGCTACATCCTCGCCGGTCAGCCGCAGCCTCTGCACCGGGCGCGCGACGGGCGCGTCGACGAGCTGCCGCTGCCGGCGCACCGGCTGCCCCTGGGCGCACTCGACAACGGCAGCTACCGGCTGTCCCAGGCCCAGATCGACCCCGGCGAGCTGGTGCTGGGCTACTCCGACGGCGTGCTCGACGCGCGCTCCCCGGCCGGCGAGCCGTTCGGGGTCGAGCGGCTGATTGCGGTGGTGGCGCGGGCTCCCGCCGAGCCGTGGTCGGTGATCGCAACCGTGGTGCAAGCACTCAACGAATTCACCGAGGGCGCCGAGCCCTATGACGACGTAACCTTGGTCGCCGTGTGCCGCGACCGGGAGGCCTGAAGATGCGCAAGACCTGGATCGTGCTCGCTCTGCTGCTGGCAGTCGCCGGCGGCGTGATGCTGATGGCGCGGCGTACCGGGAGCGATTGGACCACCGACTCGCCCGCGGCCCTGGCCGAGTTCGAGCGCGGTCTCGACGCCCAGATGAAGTACTACGGCGGAGACGCCTCCGACAGCTACAGGAAGGCGCTCGAGATCGATCCCGAGTTCGTCGCCGCCAAGCTGTCGCTGTGGCGCTACGAGCGCGATCCCGAGCGCAAGAAGAAGCTGATCGACGAGCTCAGGGCGGTGAACCTCGACCGGCTCAACCCGCGCGAGCGGTTCCTGCTGAGCTATGCGCTGGCGCGCGAGGACGGCCGCGACCAGGAGGCCGAGCGGCTGGTCGAGCAGTACCTCGAGCGGTATCCCAAGGACCCGTATGCGCTGTCGGTGTGCTCTGCCCAGGCGTGGGACGAGCGCGACTGGGAGCGCGCCGAGCGCCACTACCGCCACCTGCTCGAGGTCGACCCCAACTGGGTATCGGCGCAGAACCACCTCGGCTACATGGCGATGGCGCAGGGGCGCTTCCAGGAGGCCGAGCAGCTGTTCGAGACCTACAACTTCATCGCGCCCGACCAGGCCAACCCGCACGACTCGATGGGCGAGCTGCTGACCGTGCTCGGGCGCTACGAGGAGGCCCGGCGGGCGCTCGAGCGGGCGCTCGAGTTCAAGCCCGATTTCTGCCCCTCCTACGAGCACCTGTTCAGCCTCGTCACCCTCGCCGGCCAGACGGAGGAGTTCCCGACAATCGTCGAGCGCGCGCGGCAGCACTGCGGCGAGCGGATGGCCGAGACGATGGCGTGCGTGGCCGAGCTGTGGACCGACTACCTCGAGCGCGACTACGAGGCGCCCTGGGGCGAGGACCGGGACGAGTGCCGCAAGCAGTACGCGCACGAGTACTTCCTGCTCCACCGGCTGGCGCTGCTGAGCGGCCGGCTGGAGGCCGCCCACGATCTCGAGGAGGTGGTGCGCAAACGCAGCGAGAAGCGCGAGGGGTTCAACTCCGATCTGGAGCGGGCGCTGCTGCTCCACATGTCCGGCGTCCGCCAGCTGGCGACCGGCGAGGCGGCGGCGGCGGCCGAGTCGCTGGCCGAGGCCGACAAGCTGCTGCTCTACTGGGGCCAGGGTGCCGCCATCCTCAAGATGTTCAACCAGATGAACCTGGCGGCAGCGCTCGAGACGGCCGGCGAAGAGACGCGGGCCGAGCAGGTGCTCGAGCAGGTCCGTCGGGTCAACTCCGACTTCGCCGCCTACTATCCGGAGATCCGGGCCGAGTTCGCGGGCGCCTAGCCTGACCTCTTCACCCACCCGCTAGCACCGCCCGGCGCAGCGCGCGCCGCGGGGTAAGATCCGCCGCGATGTACGCCGAGCCCAGCGGGCCGATCGAGCCCGGAACCCCCGCCAGGCGCGGCTGGCGGCTGGCCGGCAGCGCGCTGGCGGCGCTCGTTCTGCTGGCCGCGGCAGCGGCGCTGTGGGCGTGGTCGCAGCTCAGCGCCAGCCTGCCGCAGCTCGACGGCAGCGTGCCGCTGGCCGGCCTGTCGGCGGCGGTCACCGTCGAGCGAGACGCGCTGGGGGTGGTGACCGTGAGCGGCGGCGGCCGCCAGGACGTCGCCCGCGGCCTCGGCTTTGTCCACGCCCAGGACCGCTTCTTCCAGCTCGACCTGGCGCGCCGGCAGGCGGCCGGCGAGCTCGCCGAGCTGGTCGGCCCGGCAGCGTTGCCGGCCGACCGGCAGGCTCGTCTGCACCGCTTCCGCGACCGCGCACGGCGGGCGCTGGCGGCGATGAACGGCGGCGATCGCGGGATCCTCGAGGCATACGTAGAGGGCGTCAACGCCGGTCTCGCGGCACTGCGGGCCAAGCCGTGGGAGTACCTGCTGCTGGCCGCCGAGCCCGAGCCGTGGCGTCTCGAGGACACGGTGCTGGTGGTGCACTCGATGTACTTCCAGCTCAACGACGAGCTGGCGCGGCGCGAGTCGGCGCGCGGGCTGATCCACGACCTGCTGGGCGGCGAGATGTTCGCCTTCCTGGCACCGCTCGGCGACCCTTGGGACTCGCCGATCTTCGGCGAGCCGTATCCGCCGCCGCCGCTGCCGGCGGCGGCGCCGGCCAGCCACAGCTCGCCCGACGAGGCCGCGGACGAGGCCGCAGACGAGGCCGCGGTGGCGCTCCGCCGCCCACCCGCCCAGCCGCCGATCGCCGGCAGCAACAACTGGGCGGTGGCCGGGACGCGGACCACCCACGGCGGCGCCATCTTCGCCAACGACATGCACCTGCCGATCCGCGTGCCGCACGTCTGGTACCGCGCCTCGCTGGTCTACCCCGCGCCCGACGGCGGCACGGTGCGGATCACCGGCGTCACCCTGCCGGGCACGCCGGCGGTGGTCGTCGGCAGCAACGGTTCGGTCGCCTGGGGGTTCACCAATACCTGGGGTGACTGGGAGGACCTGGTGGAGCTCGAGCCCGACCCCGCCGATCCCGACGGCGCCTACCTGACGCCCGACGGGCCGCGCCGCTTCGAGCGCCACCAGGAGACCCTGCGGGTCAAGGGCGGCGACGACGAGCCGCTCGAGGTGCTCGAGACGATCTGGGGGCCGGTGGTCGACACCGACCACCGCGGCCGGCGCCGCGCGCTGCGCTGGATCGCCCACGATCCGCGCGCCGTCAACCTGGACCTGATGCGGTTGGAAACCGCGGCCGGCGTCGAGCAGGCGGTGGCCGCCGCCAACCAGGTGGGAGCGCCGCCGCAGAACTTCGTCGTCGCCGACCGCGACGGGAGGATCGCCTGGACGGTGATGGGGCCGATCCCGCGGCGGTTCGGCCACGACGGCCGGCGGCCGTCGAGCTGGGCGGCCGGCGACCGCGGCTGGGACGGCTACCTCGAGCCGGCCGACTACCCGCGGGTGGTGGACCCGCCGTCGGGCCGGCTGTGGACCGCCAACGGACGCGCGGTGAGCGGCGAGATGGAACGGCTGATCGGCCTCGGCAGCTACGTCCAGGGAGCGCGTGGCGGCCAGATCCGCGACCGGCTGGCGGCCCTCGAGCGAGCCAGCGAGGCCGACATGCTGGCGATCCAGCTCGACGACGAGGCGCTGTTTCTGGCGCGCTGGCGCGAGCTGCTGCTGAGCGTGCTGGGCGACGCCCCGAGCGACCCACGGCGCGCCGAGCTGCGCCGCCAGGTCGAGGGCTGGGGCGGCCACGCGTCGGTCGACTCGGTCGGCTACCGGATGGTGCGCGCCTTCCGCTCGCTGCTGGCGCAGCGCGTCTTCGAGCGGCTGACCGCCGCCTGCAAGGCGGCCGACCCGGGCTTCGACTACCTGGCGCTCCAGCTGTGGGAGGGCCCGCTCTGGCGGCTGGTCGAGGAACGCCCCGCGGCGCTCGCCGACCCCGAGCTGGGCTGGGAGGCCGAGATCGATGCCGCGGTCGACGACCTCCTCGGCTACTTCCTGACCGGCGGCTCCACCTCGCTGGCCGGCCGCACCTGGGGCGACCGCAACACCGCCCGCGTCGAGCACCCGTTCAGCCGGCTGCTGCCGTTCGCGCGGCAGATGCTCGACATGCCGGCGACACCGCTCCCCGGCGACTCCCACATGCCGCGCTACCAGTCGCCGACCGAGGGCGCCTCGCAGCGCATGGCGGTGTCGCCCGGCCGCGAGGCCGAGGGCTACCTGCACATGCCGGTGGGCCAGAGCGGCCATCCGCTGTCGCCCCACTACGGCGACATGCACCGCGCCTGGGAGACCGGCGAGCCGACGCCGTTCCTCCCCGGACCGGCGGTGCACACCCTGGTGCTCGAGCCGGCCGGCTGATGGGCCGGCCACGGGCCGCGGCGCGCCGGACGGGCAAAGCGGCCGGGCCGGCCGCCGAGCGGTTCCGGCGACGGGTCTTCGGCCATCTGCTGGCCCTGGCGGTGGCGTTCGTCGCCGCCGAGGCGGCGCTGTTCCGCTCCGGGGTGGCCGACCCGATCGCCGCCGCGCTCGGCGCCGTGCCGTGGCCGATGGTGCTCGGCGTCTACATCGTCGTCGGCTGGCTGGCCTCGCGCTGGGCCCACCGGCTGCGCTCGCCGGCCGCCCAGTACGCCGCGCTGGCTCTCTACCTGGCCGTCAAGGTGGTGATCTTCGTGCCGCTGCTCGACCACGCCGAGCGGTTCGCGCCGGGCAGCCTCGAGGCGGCGGCCTGGCTGACGGTGGCCGGTTTCGCGGCGCTCTGCTGGATCGGGCTCCACACCGGCGTCGACCTCTCCTTCCTGCGCTCGCTGCTGGTGTGGGGGGGCTTCGCTGCGCTCCTCCTGATCCTCTCGGCCTGGCTCTACGGCTGGCGGTTGGGCAGCTGGTTCCCGGTGGGGATGATCGCCCTCGCCGGCGCCTCGGTGCTGTACGACAGCCAGCGGCTGGGCCGCGCCCGCGGCGGCCGCGCACCGGCGGCGGCGCTCCGCCTGTTCGCCGCCATCGCGATGATGTTCTGGTACTCGCTGCGGCTCGCCCGGCGGCTGCGCACCGGCGCCGGCTGAGGCGGTTCCCGGCCCCACCGGGCGCCGCGGCGCTGTGCTAGGGTCCCGCCGATCGTGGGTGGAATCGGTGCGGGGCCGGCGCTCGACGGCCTCAACGAGCAGGGCTACTACCGGCTGTCGCCCGAGGAGCGGGCACGGCTCGATGCCGGATTGAGGTTCGCCCCCGCGGTGATGCTGGCCGGCACCCTGGCCGGGCTGGTGCTGCGCTCGCCGGCGGTGCACGGGGTGCTGGCGGCGATCGCGCTGGCGAGCTTCCTGCTGCCCGCGCACCACCCGCTCGACCTCCTCTACAACCACGCCGTCCGCCGGCTGACCGGCGGCCCCGCCCTGCCGCCCGACCCGCTGCCGCGGCGTCTTGCCGGCCTGGCGGCGGCCGCAATGAGCCTGGTGATCTGCCTCGCCTTCTCCGCCGGCCGCGACGCTCTGGCCTACGGCGCCGGTGCGGTTCTGGTCGCGCTGCAGCTGGGTCTGGTGGCCC
>JBFGNS010000059.1:0-23892 GCA_041574955.1 Thermoanaerobaculia bacterium
CGGCAGCCAGCAGGAAGATGCCAACCGCGGGTACACCACGGCCACCGTCGTCCAGACGTCGCGCGCCGGCGACAAGCTGGCGGAGATCGCGACCTACGAGCTCACCGAAGCGAGCTCCACCGGCCGCCCGGTCATCGCCCTCGAACCGGCGACCGGGTACCAGACCATCCTGGGCTTCGGCGGCTCGTTCACCGAGTCCACGGCGTACGTCCTCGACCAGCTCTCGGACGAGAAGCGGCAAGAGGTCATCGCCGCCTACTTCGGGCCGAGCGGCGCCGACTACACGCTGACCCGCACCCACATCAACAGCTCCGACTTCTCGCTCGGCAACTACGCCTACGCCGAGGTCCCGGGCGACATCGAGCTCGAGCACTTCACCATCGAGGAGGACCTGGACGACATCGTTCCCCTGATCCGGGACGCCATGGCCGCCTCCGAGTCCGGCTTCCGGATCATCGCCTCGCCGTGGACGGCGCCGCCTTGGATGAAGGACAACAACGCCTGGAACGACGGCTCGCTGAAGCCCGAGCTCTATCCCACCTGGGCGCTCTATTTCTCGAAGTACATCCGCGCCTACCGCGAACAGGGCATCGACATCTGGGGGGTGACGATCGAGAACGAGCCGCTCGGCAACGGCGGCCAGTGGGAGAGCATGATCTTCACACCCGAGTCGATGGCGGATTTCTTGAAGAACCACCTCGGGCCCCGCTTCGAGCAGGACGGCATCGAGGCCAGGATCCTCGTCTACGACCAGAACCGGGATCACCTCGAGGAGTGGGCCGACGTCATCCTGGGCGATCCGGAGGCTGCGAAGTACGCCTGGGGCACGGCGGTCCACTGGTACTCGAGCACCGTCGACTGGTACCCGGAGGCGCTCGACGCCATTCACGAGCGCTACCCCGACAAGGCGCTCCTGCACACCGAGGGAACCATCGACGCCGAGCTGCCGGTGTGGCGGGACGACGACTGGTACTGGCGGCGCGAGGCGACCGACTGGGGCTACGACTGGGCCCCCGAGGCGGACAAGCCGCTCCACCCGAAGTACGTGCCCGCCTTCCGCTACGCCCGCGACATCATCGGCGGGCTCAACAGCTGGCTGGTCGGCTGGATCGACTGGAACATGGTGCTCGACACCCGCGGCGGGCCCAACCACGCCCAGAACTGGTGCATCGCCCCGGTGATCGCCAAGCCCGAGACAGACGAGGTCTACTACACGCCGCTCTACTACGTGCTCGCCCAGTTCAGCCGCTACATCCGGCCGGGCGCGGTGCGCATCGGGCTGACGACGCCGGACGGCCTGCCCGAGGGGCTGATGGCCACCGCGTTCCTGAACCCGGACGGGCCCATCGTCGTCGCGCTCCTCAACCAGTCGGAGTCGGAGGTCGCGTACGCGCTGGCCCTCGACGGCGACCACGTCGAGGCGGCGATCGCTCCGAGCGCCGTCCAGACGGTCATCCTGGACTAGCCCGACCTTCTCACCGAGCCGCTGCTGCGCGTTCGGATGCGCCTGACTCTGCGCAACATCCCTTGTTCGAACGTCCTCGACGTACTTCGAGTACGCCTGCGGTGCCCTCCGGCGGCAAGTCGTGCATCTTCATGCCTTTGCGGCCGCTCGCCGAGCGGCTCGGTGAGGTCGGGCTAGGACGGCGGCCGCCGCGAGCGGCATGCTATGGTCGCGCGCCAACCCACCTACCAGCTCCTTTGAGGGGGACGAGGACGCCATGAAGATCCAATACCTGGAGATTGTCACACCCGACGTCGACTCCGTGTGCGCGGCCCACGAGAAGCTCCACGGCGTGAGCTTCAGCGAGCCGGTCGCGGCGCTCGGCAACGCCCGCACCGCGCCGTTGCCGGGAGGCGGGCTGGTGGGCGTGCGTGCGCCCATGCACGAGACCGAGGAGCCGGTGGTGCGGCCCTACCTGCTGGTGGACGACGTCGACGCCGCGGCCCAGGCCGCCGAGGCGGCCGGCGGCGAAATCGCCCACCCGCCGATGGAGCTGCCGGGCCACGGCAAGTTCGCCATCTACATTCAGGGCGGCGTCCACCACGGCCTCTGGCAGGTCTGAGCCCGGCGGCAGCCGAGGCCTGGGAGCTCCGGCGCGCCGAACCGGTGTCGGACGGAGCGAGGGACTCGCTCGACGAGCTCCGGACCGGCTCTCCGGCTTACCGCTCCCGCTCAGCCGAACGCGGTCCTGCCGCGGCGGCGCTCGAGCTCGGCGCGGATCTCGTTCGCCTTCTCTTCGGTCAGGTCGTAGTCGCGCATGACCCAGATGGCGAGCAGCGCGCCGGCGATCGGCACCACGCTGTAGGCCAGCCTGATTCCGGTCACCGCCCCGTCGACCTGCGTCGGCGCGTCCGGGGCGAACCCGACCAGCGCCATGATCAAGCCGCTCAGGCCGCCGGCGAAGGCCATGCCGAACTTCACCATCCACCAGTAGATGGCGCCGAACGTGCCTTCCCGCCGTTTGCCGCTGTCGAGCTCGTCCAGGTCGCAGACGTCGGCGGTCATCGAGTTCATGAGGGTGAAGAGCCCGCCGATGCCGAAGGCGAACAAGGGCAGCGGCGCCAGCATCAACAAGGGGGTTCCCGGCCGGAAGGCCCACCAGAACAGGACGTATCCGACGATGGAGACCGACTGGGCGAGCACGAAAGTGTTCTTCTTGCCGATCCTCTGGGAGATCCGGGTGATGATGGGGATCACAAGGAAGGTGGTGCACAGAGCGCCGATGGTCGCGAACCAGGCGGGCCAGTTGCCGGCCCCCGCCGGGCCGGCGTCGCCGTCGAACAGGTAGTAGACGACGACGAAGAAGCCGAAGGCGGCGATCGTCTGAAAGGAGCCGAACACCAGGAAGGTCGCCGCGCACAGCTTGCGGAACGGCACGCATCGGAAGGCGGAGCGGAAGCTGTCGAAGAGGGCGCGCTGGTTGGCCTTCATGTTCTTGCGGCTGAGCTCCTGGAGGTGGTCCGCGTCCACCGTCGATGGGCTGCGAACGAAGATCGCGGGCACCAGCGCCAGGCCCATGCATCCCAGCCCGACCCAGATAGACAGGCTCCTGACGCCGGCGGCCGCCGACGGGAAGAGGGCGTCGTTGTAGATCAGCGACCAGAACCAGGGCACGATCACCCAGGCCCACTGGCCGAGAAACTGCGCCACCGCCATCAGCCGCGTGCGCTCGTGGAAGTCGCGGCTCATCTCGTAGCCCATCGCGACGTAGGGCGTGGCGAAGATGGTCAGGCCGACGTAGAAGAGCAGAGACAGGGCGAGGAAGTAGGTGAAGTTGAAGACCAGGCTGTTGTGCTCGTGGAGCTGCCACATGGCGATGTAGGTGAGGCCGGTGACGATCGCCCCGAGGAAGATGTAGGGCCGCCGACGACCCCAGCGGGACCGGGTGTTGTCGGTGATGAAGCCCATGACCGGATCGGTGACCGCATCCAGTACGCGAGGCAAGAAGAAGATGACCCCCCACAGCAGCGGCGGAAAGCCCAGCCCCTTGACCAGCACCACCATGAAGATGCTCAGGGCGGCGGGGAACATCTGGTTGCCCAGCATGCCGATGCCGTAGGCCACCTTCTGCCCGAACGGCACCCGGTCTTCGGCGACGGTGATTCGCCTCGTTTCAGCGTTCACGGTAGCTCCTCTCCGGGAATGAACCGCGCGGCTGGAACAGGCTAGCTCTCCAGCCCGGGAGCCAGCGAGACCTCGAGGCGCGCGATCTCGCCCGATCGCGTGAAGATCTGGCGGCTGGTGGCCGCGTCCAGCACCAGCCCGTCGATCTCGCGCACCGTGCCATCGGCCAGGTGCAGGGCCAGCCGTGGCTGCTCGGACCGCCGGTAGACGACCGGCACCTGGCAGTGGGTGAAGGCCAGGGCCCCCGCTTCCAACTCGAGTGTGCGCGGGCTGCCGTCGACGTCGTAGTGCTCGAACGACCGCGGGCCGGTCAGGAACTCGCTGCTGCGCAGCAGCGCGGGGCTGAAGCTCAGCCGGCCGCCCCGCACGAGCAGCCCGAGCTCGCCGAGCCGGGTCAGGATCTCCTCCTTGACCTGCCCCGTCATGCCGGGCTGTCTGGCGCCGGCGAAGCCCGGCGTGTGGGAGTAGGGATCGGTCGGGAAGGCGCCGTACACGTCCGGGGTCTTGTTGAAGCCGATACCGGCGCGCACGTCGTAGTAGCACGCCGCCAGCCCCGCGAACGCCTCGTCGCCCCGCGCGTGGGCCGCCAGGCAGCACTCCTGGGCCGCCAGCAGCAGCTTGCTGACCATGTGCCAGTAGATGCAGCCGAGCCCTTCGTAGCCGTAGAAGGTGCCGGAGCGGCCGGTGAACCGCTTGTGCTCGAAGACCGACTCGAAGATCTCGGCGATCAGGTCGGTCTCCTTGCCGACCAGCTCGCCGTAGCCCAGCTCCTCGAGCCGCGCGAGCGCGGCGCGGACGTCCCGTACGTTCCGGAACAGCCCGTTGAAGTGGAGCCTCCCCCCGACGTCCCGCTCCACCAGGTCGGTGTTGCCGTCGGCCGCCAGCCTGCCGAGCAGCTCGGAGCGCGCCGCCAGCTCCGCAGGGATGGTGTTCTTGTCGCGGAACGCCGGCAGCTTCCGGTCCGGGTAGAGCAGGTAGGAGTGCTGGTCGCCGCGGTACAGCTCGCTCTGCCGCAGGGCGGTGAGCACCGCCAGGGCCTGCCGGGCGCTCAGCGCTCCCGAGCTGAGCACCGCCACCTGGCCCTCGAGCATAGCGTTCAGGCGCTCGACCGAGACGCCCCGCGAGGAGATCCCCAGCACGTTGTAGGCGTGATAGAGGCCGTCCTCCCGCTCGTTGAGCCGGATGGTCTGATCGAAGAACTCCAGCAGCAGCTCGAGAAACGCCTCGAGCTCGGCCAGCGCGACCGCCCGCTCGCGTCCGCTCGGCCCGTGCCGGTAGACGCCGGAGCGGTACTGCTCGGCGGCGCGGCCGAGAGCGTCGAGCAGCGCCTTGCGGGCGTCGTCGTCGATGCGGTCCTTGGCGAGCAGCCCGCGGTGGTCCCGCAGGGCGCCGGCGGTTCCCGCGAGCCAGCGAGCCACCTCCTCGCCGAGCTCGAGCTCCTCCCGCCCGGCGCCGGCGAACAGGTCGCGGCAGAACGAGACGTAGCGCCGCGCGTAGTAGAGGGTCACCATCGACACGCCGAACCCGGCCAGGGCGTTGTTGGCGTCGTTCCACTCCGGCCGCTGGGTGTTCATCCAGAAGCCGCCCCCGGGGACGAAGTTGGCCACCTTGGCGAGCAGCGGAACGAGCAGCTTCTCGCCCAGGTTGGCGTGGCAGATCTCGCCCGACGCGGTGGTGACGTAGCGGCCGTCGAACCCGATCGCCTCGACCCGGACCGCTATCTTCGCCTCCCGATCGGTGTTGTAGACCAGTGAATCGCGCGGGTCGGCGAGCAGCTCGTCGTACGGCTTGATGTCGTACGGCACGTCGGCGTAGACGAACCGGCGCTCGCCGAGCATCCGCTCGAGCTCGCCCGGGTGGTGCGCGCGGGACAGCTCGAGGAACTTGAGCAGGTAGATGAGCTGGTGGTCGCCCCAGTAGCCGAAGTGCGCCCACGGCTCGTCCGGGCTGGGCTTCTCCCAGTCGTAACCGGCCTTGGTGACGCGGTACGGGTTGTAGCCGTCCGCCGTGGTGGTGTTGACGAACTTGCCGATCACGCTCTCCAGGTACTCGGGAAAGGAGACGCACAGCGCCTCCCAGTTCTGGAAGATGTCGCGCCAGTTGCCCTGGTAGTCGAGCACCTTCGAGCCGTCGCGGTTCCTGACGTTGATCGAGAACCGGTTCCACGGCCGGCTGGGGTCGCCGTGCCGGCGGCTGAACGAGATCGGCAGGTATTCGTACACCAGCCGCAGGAGCCCGGGGTCGTCCAGCGAGCGGGCCTTCTCTAGCAGCCGCCCGAGCTCGACGCTCTCCCCCAGCGAGCTCAGAAACTCCTCGTGCCGGGCTCGGGTCTTCCGGTTGAAGGCCCGGATGAACTCCTCCAGGTCCGCCGTCGGGATGGCGTAGGCGGTCTCGAAGACGCCGCCCCGCATGACGTTGAACAGCACGTTGGCGAAGTGGTGGGCCGAGCCCAGGGTGTCGCCGGTCCGCTGCAGACCGTCGGCGCGCGCCACGATCGCCGCCAGGCGGCGGGTGCTCCGCTCGACGTCCTCGAGCACCAGGCTGTCGAGGTCCGGCGCGTCGGCGAACGCCCGCTCGAGCGCGGCGATCTCGCACGGCCCGTACTCGACGTCGGCGACGATCAGCCAGTCGCGGCGCGCGCCGGCAGCCAGCTGGTGGGTCTCCGCGACGAAGTAGGAGCCGCGCCGTCCGCACACCCTTTCTTCCGTGTCGACCGCGCCGCCGGCGCGGAAGGCGTCGAGCTGGAGCGAGGAGAGCAGCCGGGTCGCCGCCGGCGGCCGAGTCGACCAGCAGACGGTCGCCCGCAGCGCCTCGGCGGGCTCCGGGCTGTCGCCCGGCAGCGAGCTCAGGGCGTAGGTCGCGAGGCCGGTCGCGCTCGCCAGCTCGTTCTGCTTGTAGGCGTCTCCCAGGCAGCTGAAGTTCTTCTGGAACGACTCCGCCAGGCCCCACGGCAGGATGTTCTCGATGCCGTCGAGCACCTCCACCGACACCGGCTCGCCGCCCGTGTTCTCGATCTCCGAGCGCTTGACGAAGCCGAAGCGCTCGGAGGTCGTCCAGGTGTAGCGGAACACCAGCTGGAGGTCCCGGTTGACCTCTTCGAACACCAGCTTGTTGCCGTACAGGTTCTTGTAGAGGTTGCGGGACAGATGGTAGAGCCGCCCGCTGTGGCGGCTGAACGGCTCCCACAGGAAGCGCTGCCCGTCGCGAGAGACGCGCAGGACGGTTCTGGACCCGGTGTGATCCGCGTCGTCGTGGATCTTGTCCTCGGTGTAATAGGGGAACAGCGCCTTGTCCGAGCTCTGCCGGCCGGCGCTCAGCCCGCCGTTGCTCGACACGAACAGCCAGTGGTCCGAGGCGCTCACGACGCTCATGAAGAACGGCGCCATCCGGTGGTAGCCGGCGATGCGGTAGAAGCGCTCCGACCCCAGCGAGACGTACTCGCCACGGACCTCAGCACTGGACGGCTTCATGCGAGCGGTACCGATTTGCAATGGTCCCTCCGACCCAGAGCCCGGCCGGGGGCCAGGACGTTCGACGATCAGAACCGCCGACTGTAACGGGAAACCGCTTGCAGATACCAGCGGACGCACCGGTCGCTCCTGAGCCCGGTCGCATCGACACGCGCCGAGCCCTCGATCGACCCCGGGCCCGGCCGGGGGGATGCCGGCGGGTGCGATCTCGCGGTAGGGTCGGTGTCGCACCGGCGGCGCTTGCGCCCCCACCCGCACCCGGCCCGAGCCGACCCCGACCGTGCCCCCGCACCTGCCAGACGCCGGCGACCTGCGCAGCAAGGGCTTCACCTTGAAGGGCGCCCTGGCCTTCGTCGAGAGCCGCTGGGGCGAGCAGGGCAGGCAACGGCTCCTCGACGCCTCGAGCGCCGAGGACCAGGCGGTTCTCCGGGGGCGGATCCTGCCTTCCACCTGGTACCCGTTCCGCATCCAGGTCGGGCTGTACGAGACCATCGACCGGCTGTTCGGCCGGGGCGATCTGGAGCTGTGCTGGGAGGTCGGCAAGTTCACTTCCGAAAACGAGCTCAAGACCATCCACAAGGCGTTCCTCAGGGTCGCCGGTCTCGACCTCTGGGTGCGGACCGCCGGTCTGATGTGGGGTCGCTACTACAGCGCCGGCCACCTGCGGGTGGAGGAGATCGGCCGGCGCTCGGGCTCGGTGCTGGTGACCGACTTCAACCCGATCAGCAAGGCTTTCTGCTTCGACTTCGGCGGTTGGCTCCACCGCACGGTCGAGCTCGCCAACTACAACCAGGTCCGGATCGAGCACGACGCCTGCCTGCTCGACGGCGCCGACGCCTGCCGCTTCTCGGGCCGCTGGGCGTAGAGCGGCGCGCCGCGTCCGGGCGAGCTGACAAGGAGACGATCATGAAGGTTCGCGGCTTGGTTCTGGTAGTCCTGGCCGTGGCGGCCGCGCCCGCCATCGGTGCCGAGGCTCCGGCCGCGCCGGCCGAGCGCCCCGACTGGTGGAACATCCCCTACCCGCAGCCGTTCGACGCCGCCGGGCTCGACACCGAGCTCGGTTTCCTCAGCGTCGAGGGCAACCGGTTCGTGGACGAGCGGGGCGAGACGGTGGTGCTCCAGGGGATCAGCTTCTCCGACCCCGACAAGCTGGAGCGCGCCGGCCGCTGGCAGAAAAGCCACTTCGAGGAGGCGCGGCGCTGGGGCGCCGAGCTGGTTCGGCTGCCGGTCCACCCGGTGGCCTGGAGAGGGCGCGGCAAGGCGGGCTACCTTGAGCTGCTGGACCAGGCGGTGGTGTGGGCGAGCGAGACCGGGCTCTACCTGATGATCGACTGGCACACCATCGGCAACCTCAGGACCGGCCTGTTCCAGCACCCGATGTACGACACCACCCGCCAGGAGACGCTCGAGTTCTGGCGCACCATCGCCGCCCGCTACCGCGAGGTGCCGGCGGTCGCCTTCTACGAGCTGTTCAACGAGCCGACCACCTACCACGGCCAGCTCGGCAGGGCCGACTGGGCCGAGTGGAAGGAGCTCAACGAGGAGCTGATCGGCATCATCTTCGCCCACGACCGGACCGTCATCCCGCTGGTCGCCGGCTTCGACTGGGCCTACGACCTCC
This sequence comes from Thermoanaerobaculia bacterium, assembly GCA_041574955.1. Classification (GTDB taxonomy): domain Bacteria; phylum Acidobacteriota; class Thermoanaerobaculia; order Multivoradales; family JAHEKO01; genus CALZJC01. The sequence continues at coordinate 8,720 of JBFGNS010000059.1, forward strand.
GGCCGGTGGCCGAGGCGCCGATCGAGGCCGAGGGTATCGGCTACGTCTCCCACCCCTACCCGCAGAAGGTGCCGCCGCCGTGGCGCGAGAAGTGGGAGCGCGACTTCGGCTTCGTCGCCGACCGCTACCCGGTGTTCGTCACCGAGTTCGGTTTCGCGCCCGAGGGCGCCCGCGGCGCCCACGTGCCGGTGATCGCCGGCGAGGAGTACGGCGAGGCGATCCTCGACTACCTGGCCGCGAAGGGCATCTCGTGGGCCGCCTGGTGCTTCGACCCCGACTGGAGCCCGCACCTGATCTCGGATTGGCAGTACACGCCGACCGTCGCCGGCGCCTTCTTCCGCCGCGCCCTGACCGGCGGCGACTAGACCCGCTCCCACCGCCGGCTGGCGGCGGAGCGCTCCCAGGCGTCGAGCACCCGCTGGTTGCGGACGCCGTCCTCGAAGGTGGGCCAGGTCGGGCGGCCTTCGGCGATGGCGACCAGCAGGTCGTGGACGGTGTGGATGAAAGTGTGCTCGTAGCCGATGATGTGACCCGGCGGCCACCAGCTCTCGATGTAGGGGTGGGCGCCCGGCTCGGTGACCAGGATGCGGCGGAAGCCGCGCCGATCGGCGGGCGCCGACTCCTGGTAGAGCTCGAGCTCGTTCATCCGCTCGAGGTCGAACGCCAGGCTGCCCTCGCTGCCGTTGACCTCGAAGCGGTTGAAGTTCTTGCGCCCGAGGGCCAGCCGGGTGCCCTCGATAGTGCCCATGGCGCCGCCCTCGAACCGCACCAGGGCGGTGGCGGCGTCGTCGACCGTCACCCGGCCCTTCCGGCTGGGGTCGTCGGGCAGCGGCCGCTCCTCGACGAAGGTCGCGAGGTCGCCCGACACCTCGGCGATCTCGCCCACCAGGAAGCGGGCCAGGTCGAGCGAGTGAGAGGCGATGTCGCCGAGCGCGCCCGAGCCGGCCTTCTCCTTGCGGAACCGCCACAGGAGCGGCAGCGCCGGGTCGACCACCCAGTCCTGCAGGTAGGTGCCGCGGTAGTGGTAGATCTCGCCCAGCTCTCCGGCCTCGATCAGCCGCTGGGCCAGCATCACCGCCGGGATGCGGCGGTAGTTGTGGCAGATCATGTGGACGACGCCGGCGCGCTCGACCGCCGCCAGCATCGCTTCCGCCTCCGCCAGCGTGTTGGCCAACGGCTTTTCGCACAGGATGTGCTTGCCGGCCTCGGCGGCGGCGAGCGCGATCTCGGCGTGGCTGTCGCCCGGCGTCGAGACGTCGACCAGGTCGATGTCGTCGCGCGCCACCACCTCGCGCCAGTCGGTCGCCGTCTGCTCCCAGCCGAGCGTGGCGGCCGCCTCGCCGACCGCGGCGGCGTCCCGGCCGCACAGCACCTTCATGCGCGGCACCAGCGGCGGCGCCATGAACCGTCCGACCTGGCGGTAGGCGTTGCTGTGGGCGCGGCCCATGAACTTGTAGCCGATGAGGGCGACGTTGATCTCTCCGTTCGAGGTAGGCACGTTGGGGACCTCCTGGCCGGGCAGCGGCCGGTCGGGCGGGACTCGAATTCAGGGCTCGTCGAGCACCAGCAGCTCCACCCGCCGGAACTCCACCGGGTGGCTCTCGGCCTGGAGCGAGATGGTGCCGGCGGCGAGCGGCGTGCCGTCGTCGAGCTGCGGCCGGGTGTAGGCGAGGACCGTGCGGCCGCCGACCCGGTGGCGGATCGACTCGTGGCCCAGCACCTCGACCTCTACCGTGACCCACTGGTCGCCGTCGAAGGTGGGCGCCGTCGACTCGATGCAGTGGCGCTCCTCCAGCCGGCCGTCGACGACGGCGTGGGTGCCGGGGGTGCAGAGGTTGGCGGTCGGCCGCGGCCCGCTGCCGTCGCCGCCCAGGAACTGGACCTCGATCGACACCGGGAACTGCTGGTCGCGCTCCATGCTCTCGACCGTCTGGCCGTGGATCATGACGCCGCTGTTGCGGTACCCCCACTCGGGTCCGCCGGGGCACTGCTCGCCGACGAACCGGTACTCGACCCGCAACCGGTAGCGCGAGAAGGTCTGGTGGTGGAACAGGTGGCCGAACCGCCCGCCGAACTCCCCGTAGCCGGAGCAGTCCGCCCTGAGCACGCCGTCCCCGACCCGGAAGGTGCCGGCGAAGTTGTCGCCCGCCTCGTGGCCGGCGATCTTGACCGTCCAGCCTTCGAGGTCGCGACCGTTGAACAGCTCGAGCCACTCCTCGGCGGTGGCGGCTGGCGAGAGCGCCAGCAGGGCGGTGGTCAACACCGCCGTCACCCGCGCCCGCGCACCGGCGGTCGGAACGCGGGAGGCCAGCATGGACGTTCGGCGGAGCAAGGCTGGACGGCGGCTCGGGCGATCGTACGGCACGGCCTCGCGCCGCGTAAAGGGAGCCCGCCGCGGCGTGTTACGATCCGCCGGTCAGCGAGTCGACAGAGGCGGCCCCGGCCGCGTCACCAGAGAGTCCCAGCACAAGGGGGTTGCGGTTGCCGGTGACCCGACGACAGGTCCTGCAGGGTGTGGCGGTTCTGCTCGGAGGGGCTGTCTCCTCCTCGGTGGTGTCGGCGGTTCTCGGCTGCAGCCGGCGGCGGGAAGCCGCGGCCGTGTGGCAGCCGCGCACCCTGACCGCCGAGCAGGATCGGCAGGTGACCGCCCTCGCCGAGCTGATCGTGCCCGCCACCGACACTCCGGGCGCGGCCGAGGCCGGCGTCAACCAGTTCATCGACCTGTTGCTCACCGACTGGCTCGACGCCGAGGAGCGCGACAGCTTCCTGGCCGGTCTGGCCGAGCTCGACGCCGCCAGCCGCGAGCGGTTCGGGCGGTCGTTCCCGGAGCTGTCGAGCAGCGAGCAGTTCGAGCTGGCGGCGCCGCTCGACGCCGCCGCCGCCGAGCTGCGGCGGCGCGCCGCCGAAACCGGCGAGGAGATCGACGAGCTGCCGTTCTTCGGCCGGATGAAGGAGTGGACGCTGGTGGGTTACTACACCTCGGAGATCGGCATGACCCGGGAGCTCCAGTTCCTGCGCGTCGCCGGCTCCTACCACGGCTGCCTGCCGCTGGCCGAGGTCGGCAGGAGCTGGGCATGAGCCGCTCCCGGCCGTTCGATGCCATCGTCGTCGGCTCCGGCATCACCGGCGGCTGGGCCGCCAAGGAGCTGACCGAGGCCGGGCTCGAGACCCTGCTGGTCGAGCGCGGCCGCCCGGTCGAGCACGGCAAGGACTACGTCGGCGAGCACATGGCGGACTGGGAGCTGCCGTACCGCGGCTGGGGCGACCGGCGGCTGTACGAGCGCGACTACCCGGTGCAGAGCCAGTGCTACGCGTTCGGCGAGGACACCCGGCACTTCTTCGTCAACGACAGCCGGCACCCCTACGCCCACGACGAGGACAAGCCGTTCTCCTGGATCCGCGGCTACCATCTCGGCGGCCGCTCGCTGATGTGGGCGCGGCAGTGCTACCGCTGGAGCGACCTCGACTTCGAGGCCAACGCGCGCGACGGCTTCGGCAGCGACTGGCCGATCCGCTACGCCGACCTGGCACCCTGGTACGACCACGTCGAGCGGTTCGCCGGCATCAGCGGCCAGGCCGAGGGCCTGCCGCAGCTGCCCGACGGCAGCTTCCTGCCGCCGATGGAGATGAACTGCGTCGAGCGCGCGGTGCGCGAGCGGATCGGCCAGGCGTTCCCCGGGCGGGTGATGACCATCGGCCGCTGCGCGGTGCTCACCCAGCCGCACGGCGGGCGCGCCGCCTGCCACCACTGCGGCCCCTGCCACCGCGGCTGCTCGACCGGCTCGTACTTCTCCAGCCTGAGCTCCACCCTGCCGGCGGCGATGGCCACCGGCAACCTGACGGTGCGCACCCACTCGATCGTCCACAGCGTGATCTACGACGAGCAGCGCGACCGGGCCGTCGGCGTGCGGGTGATCGACGCCCAGAGCAAGCGGCCGATCGAGCTGTTCGGCCGGCTCATCTTCCTGTGCGCCTCGACCCTCGGCTCGACGCAGATCCTGCTCAACTCGAAGAGCGCGCGGTTCCCGGAAGGGTTGGCCAACTCGAGCGGCGCGCTCGGCCACTACCTGATGGACCACACCTTCCAGGCCGGCGCCTCGGCGCTGATGCCGGGCTTCGAGGACGACTACTACTTCGGCTACCGGCCGAACGGCGTCTACCTGGCGCGCTTCCGCAACCTCGACGGGCGGCAGCACCCCGACTTCCTGCGCGGCTACGCCTTCCAGGGCGGCGCCTGGCGGGAGAGCTGGGACAGGGGGACGAGGATGGCGTCGCTCGGCGCCGAGCTCAAGCAGGCGCTGCGCGAGCCCGGTCCCTGGCGGATGGCTTTCGGCGGCTTCGGCGAGTGCCTGCCGCGCTACGAGAACCATGTCGACCTGGACCCGGAGAAGGTGGACGAGTGGGGCATCCCGGTGTTGCGCGTCCACTGCACCTGGAGCGACAACGAGGACGCCATCCGGCGGGACATCCAGGTGACCGCCGCCGAGATGCTCGAGGCGTCCGGCGGGCGCGACATCGTCACCTGGGACAACGAGGCGCCGCCGGGGCTGGCCATCCACGAGATGGGCACCGCCCGCATGGGGCGCGATCCGAAGAGCTCGGTGCTCAACGGCTGGTGCCAGGCCCACGACGTGCCCAACCTGTTCGTCACCGACGGCGCCGCGATGGCCTCCTCGGCTTGCCAGAACCCGTCGATCACCTACATGGCGCTGACCGCGCGGGCGTGCAGCCACGCGGTGGCGGAGATGAAACGCGGCAACCTCTAGCCCGCCGGAGAGCCAGGAGAGAGAGATGATGGATCGCAGGTCGTTCGTCAAGGTGGCCGCCGGAGCGGCGCTCGGGGGCGCGCTCGGGCTCGACCGCCGAACGCCCACATGGGCGGCGGAGGCCGCCGGCACGAGGAAGCTGGAAAGAGTCGGGCTCCAGCTGTACACGGTGCGGTCGCTGATGGAGAAGGACTTCGAGGGGACGTTGGCGGCGGTGGCCGACGTGGGCTACGACGAGGTGGAGTTCGCCGGCTACTTCGGCCGCTCTCCGCAAGAGGTGCGTGAGGTGCTGGCGGAGGTGGGGCTGGCGGCGCCGGCCGCCCATATCCCGCTCGCCGCTTTCGAGCAGGATCTGGAGCGGATCCTCGAGGCCGCCGCCACCGCGGGGCATCGCATACTCGTCTGTCCCTGGCTCGACCCGCAGGACCGGACGCTGGCGCGCTACCGCGAGCTCGCCGGCTTCTGGAACGAGGTGGGCGCCACCTGCCGCGAGGCCGGGATGCGCTTCGGCTATCACAACCACGATTTCGAGTTCGAGCCGATCGACGGTGTCATTCCGATGGATCTGCTGCTCGAGGAGACCGACCCCGAGCTGGTGGAGTTCGAGCTCGACCTGTTCTGGATCACCAAGGGTGGGCACGATCCGCTGCGCTACTTCGAGCGCTACCCCGGCCGCTTCACGCTGTGCCACGTCAAGGACATGGCCGAGGGCGAGGCGATGGTCGAGGTGGGCCGGGGGCGGATCGACTTCGCGGCCATCTTCGCCCGCTCCGAGCAGGCCGGCCTCGAGCACTACTTCGTCGAGCACGACCAGCCGGCGGACCCGCTGGCCTCGATCACCGCCAGCCACGACTATCTGGCGGCGCTGAGGTTCTAGGCCCTGGCCGGCCCGACGCGCAGCGCCGCCGGCTGCCGCCGGCCACCGAGCGGAGCGGCGCCACGGCGGTCCGCCGCCTGGCTGCTGCCGGTGGCGCTGGCCGGGGGATCGGCGGCCGGCTCCGCGGCGACGGCCGGATCGCAGGCCGCGCCGCTCGGACTGTTCGAGGCGGCGGCGGACCTCGGCGAGCCCGGCCGCGCCGGCGCGGCGAGCTGGGACCCGACCTCCGGGCGGTACGTGCTGGAGAGCGGGAGCGGCGCACTGCAGCTGGCCTGGCGGCGGCTCGACGGCGACTTCATCCTGCGTGCCGAGGTGCAGCTCGCCGCCGCCGGCCCGCACCGCAGGGCCGGCTGGACGGTGCGCGCCGGCCTCGAGCCCGACGCCGCGCGCGTCGACGCCGCGCTGCACGGCGACGGGCGGGCGGCGCTCCACTACCGGTCGGCGGCCGGCGCCGGCACCCGGGAGCTGCGCTCGCCGCTGGCCGGCCCGGACGTCGTCCAGCTCGAGCGCCGCGGCACGACCTGGGCGGTGTCGGTGGCGCGCTTCGGCGAGCCGTTCGCGCCGCCGGTCGAGCTCGAGCTGGAGCTGGGCGGCGAGGTGGTGGCGGGGCTGTTCGTCTCGGCGCACGACTCAGAGCCGGGGGCGCGGGCGGAGTTCCGCAACGTGCGGATGGTGGCGCCGGCCGGCGACGACCTGGTGCCGTACCGCGACTACCTCGGCAGCCGCCTCGAGATCCTCGACGTCGACAGCGGCGAGCGGCAGGTGGTGCTCGAGGTGGACGACTCGCTGCAGGCGCCCAACTGGACGCCCGACGGCGAGGCGCTGGTCTACAACCGCAACGGGCGGCTCTACCGGTTCGACCTGGCCGGCCGCCGCTCGAGCCCGATCGACACCGGCTTCGCCGACCGCAACAACAACGACCACGTGCTGTCGTTCGACGGCCAGACGCTGGGCATCAGCCACCACACCGCCGAGCACGACGGGCGGTCGATCGTCTACGTGCTGCCGGCGGCCGGCGGCACGCCGCGCCAGGTGACGCCGCGCGGTCCGTCTTACCTGCACGGCTTCTCCCCCGACGGCCGCTACCTGGTCTACACCGCCGAGCGGGACGGCGACTACGACATCTACCGCATCCCGGTCGCCGGCGGCGAGGAGGTCCGGCTGACCGCCGCGCCGGGCCTCGACGACGGCTCGGAGTACTCGCCCGACGGTCGGCACATCTACTTCAACTCGGTGCGCGGCGGCACGATGCAGATCTGGCGCATGCGGGCCGACGGCAGCGAGCCGCGCCAGCTCACCGACGACCGCTTCAACAACTGGTTCCCGCACGTCTCGCCGGACGGGCGGTGGGTGGTGTTCCTGTCCTACGGCCCGGAGGTCGCTCCGGGCGACCACCCGTTCTACAAGCAGGTGACCCTCAGGCTGATGCCGGCCGAGGGCGGCGAGCCGCGGGTGGTGGCCTACCTGTACGGCGGCCAGGGCACCATCAACGTGCCCTCCTGGGCGCCCGATTCGAGAAGGCTGGCGTTCGTCAGCAACAGCGGACGGCTGGGCGGCCGGTGAGCCGACCGGACAACGAGGAGGCGCAGATGCCGGTGGCACCGTTTCGACCGCAGTTCATGAAGGTGGGCGTCCTGACCGCGGCGCTCCAGGAGCTCACCCCGCGCGAGGTGCGCGACGCCGACCCCGACCGCGCGGTCGAGGAGTGGGCGGAGTTCGCCCGCCAGGTGGGGGCGGACGCGATGCAGCTGTCGGCCGCCCTCCATCCGAGCGAGGCCGACGTGCCGGCCGAGGCGATGCTCGACCCGGTGGCCAACACGCTGGACCTGCGCCAGCCGCTCGACGAGGGGCGCGCCGCCCGCATCCGCCGCGCTCTCGACGCCCACCGCCTGGAGCTGTCGGACATCGGCTACTTCGACGACATGCTGCACCGCGATCCCGACATCCGGGCCAGGAAGCACCAGTTCATGCGGCGGGTGATCGACGCCGCGGTGCTGCTGGGAGTCGACGCGGTGTGCGGCTTCGTCGGCCGCAACCAGGCGCTGTCGATGGAGCAGAACCTCGACGACTTCGCCGCCAGCTTCGTGCCGCTGCTCGGCTACGCGCGCGAGCGTGGCCTGACCTACCGCGTCGAGCAGTGCCCGATGCCGGGCTGGACCACCGGCGACAACTGGCACAACAACATCGCCTATACGCCGGGCACCTGGATCGCGCTGCACCGGATCTGCGACAGCCACGGCGTCGGGGAGCAGTTCCGCATCCACTACGATCCGTCGCACGCCATCCTGATGGGCCAGGACACGCGCTCGATCTTCCAGTACCTCGCCGACGAGGGCTACGGCTTCCTGATCGGCGGCTTCCACGTCAAGGGGCAGGTGGTCGACGCCCGCGGCGTCGCCGCCTGGGGCTACGGCGGCCAGACCGTCGAGCGCGGCGACTGGCGCGGCGGCCAGCCGAGCGAGGTGCCGGCCGAGCAGCTCAACGCCTGGAAGAAGCAGACTGTGCTGTGCGAGCACGAGCTGCCGGGCACCGCGCGGCACGATCCGCTGGCCTACCTGCAGAACCGCTCGGTCGACTGGCTCGACCACCAGCTCGCCGCCCGCGAGCTGCTCGACCTGGACGTCGCCGAGACCCACCTGGTGGTGGAGCACGAGTTTCCGCCGGCGCGTGTCCAAGACCGCGACCGGGTGGCGCCGGTGCTGGCGGCGTCGATCGCCTTCACCCGCTACATCGACCAGGCCGCCGCCTCGATGCACGCTCTGCAGCACGAGATCCTGCCGGCGCAGGGGATCGCCCCGCAGGGCGTCGGGCGCGAGCCGTTCCGCAGCTGACACCCGACTTTCACGAGCGTCACCGAACGAGAGGAGCGACCATGGGAATCGCCGGCCGGCTGAACGTCATGATGTTTCTCCAGTACGTCATCTGGGGCTCGTGGCTGCCCCTGCTGGCGCTCTACCTGTCGCGCTTCCTGGGCTTCAGCGGCACCGACATCGGCTGGGTGTTCGCCACCCTGGCGATCGCCTCGGTGACCGCGGTGTTCGTCGGCGGCCAGATCGCCGACCGCTACCTGGCGACCGAGCGGTTTCTGGCGGTGTCGCACCTGGTCGGCGGGCTGGCGATGTTCGCGCTGCCGTACCAGAAGAGCTTCTGGCCGTTCTTCGCCGCCATGCTGGTGCACAACCTGATGTACCTGCCGACGCTGTCGCTCACCAACTCGATCTGCTTCCACCATTTGAAGGACGCCCAGGAGCAGTTCGGCCGGGTGCGGATGTGGGGCACCATCGGCTGGGTGGCGGCGAGCTGGCCGTTCGTCTTCATCCTGCGCGGCAAGGAGGGGGCGGCGCTCGAGTCGGCGCTCACCGGCATCTTCTGGATGGCGGGCGCGGCGTCGGTGGTGCTGGCCGCCTACTCGCTCACCCTGCCGCACACGCCGCCGGCGCGCTCGGGCCAGAAGAACGCTCCGCTCGAGGCGATCAAGCTGCTGGCGGTACCGAGTCTGCTGGTGCTGTTCGTGGTGACCTTCATGGACTCGCTGGTCCACGCCTGCTACTTCCAGTGGACCAGCCCGTTCCTGTCGGCCATCGGCCTGCCCGAGAACCTGATCATGCCGGCGATGTCGATCGGCCAGATCGCCGAGATCGGCACCATGGCGGTGCTGGGCTTCTTCTTGAAGAAGCTCGGCTGGCGCAAGATCATGACCCTCGGCATCCTCGGCCACGCCGTGCGCTTCGCCATCTACTCGATCGGCGGTCCGCTGTGGCTGGTGGTGGCGAGCAACGTGGTGCACGGCTTCTGCTACGCCTTCTTCTTCGCCACCGTCTACATCTTCGTCGACGAGTGCTTCCCAAAGGACGCGCGCGCCAGCGCCCAGACGCTGTTCAACCTGCTGATCCTGGGGCTCGGGCCGTTCGTCGGCAACCTGCTGTGGGGCTGGCTAGGTGACCTGCTGACGACGCCCGAGGGCACCGACTACCGGCTTCTGTTCCTGGTGCCGACCGGGCTGGCGCTGGTCGCCTCGCTGACGCTCTACCTCGGCTTCAAGCCGGCGCAGGCCGAGCGCAAGGCCGCCGAGGCGGTGAGCTAGCCGCCGCCGGCGCCCAGGCCGACGGTGCGCGGGTCGTAGCGCGCCACCAGCTCGCCGTCGGCGGTCACCAGCAGCGCCGCGGCGCGGCCCGGCTCCAGCTCGAGCTCCACCGGGCGGCCGCTCCGCCGGTCGCGGAACGCGATGCGTTGCCGCTCCGACGACTCCGAGGCCACCACGTAGAGGGTGGCCTCGGCCAGCACCGTGGGGACGACGACCACGCCCGGGTCGGTGAGGGCGGTGTCGTAGACCGGCTCGACTCCCGCTTCGGCCAGCGCCCAGCGGTAGATCTCGGCCAGCGGCTCGAGATCGTCGCTGAGCTCGAGCGGCAGCGGGAAGAACAGGATCTCGCCGTCGCCCACCGGGCGGCGTGCGAAGCTCTCGCCCGAGGCCAGCTCGGCACGCTCGAGGTAGGTGGTCTTGTCTCCCGAGAAGCTGAACCAGGCCTCGCCGCCCGGCCAGCTGACGCGCTGCTCGCGGTTGGCCAGCAGCCGCCCCTGGTAGTCGAGGCCGGCGGCGGCCTGGCGGCCGGTGGGGCGGAAGTGCTGATCGAGGTCGAAGCGGCCGGTGACCAGGAGGGTGGCGCCGCCACGCACCGCCTCGAGCAGTGCCTGCCAGGCGGGCTCGGTCAGCATCCAGGGCGACGGCAGCAGGATCAGCTTGGGGCCTCCGAGCAGCTCGAGCTGGTGCTCGCCCACCGCGTAGGCCGCGGCGCGGGCGCCGTAGTAGAGCGCGCGCACCGCCTTCTGCTGCGCCTCGACGGCGTAGCGGTTGAACACCGAGAGCTGGAGCGTCTGGGGCAGCACCAGCGCCACCTCGCCGGGGAGCGCGTCGGAGAGGTGGGGCTCGGCGTCGCGGGCGAAGCGCCCGAGCCCGGTGAGCAGGTCGACCCACAGCGTCGACGAGCCGTCCGAGCGGTTCCAGCGGTACGGATCGGTGCGCGACCAGATCCAGACGGCTGCGCCGGCGTTGCCCGCCGCCAGCCCGAAGACCGCTTTGCGCTCGGCCAGCGGCAGGCCGCGGATCTCGTCCCACCGGGTCACCCCGTCGAGCGCGATCGACGGCTGTGGGCCGGTCTCGCTCAGCAGGTTGGGCCGGTCGGGCCGCTTGGCGGCGAGCGCGTCCCACAGCAGCGCGTCGTCCTGCCACCAGTTGTGGAGCGCGGTCATGTCCACCGCCTCGCCGTAGAACTGGTTGAGCAGCCGGTCGGTGACGCCGCCCTCGTCCTGGCCGACCGCCACCAGCTGGCGGCTGCCGGTGGCGCGGATCGCCGCCACCAGCTCGGCCGCCCAGCGGCGGAACATCTCCTGCGCGAACAGGTTGTAGTCGAACGCCCGCACCTGGCCGCGGGTCGCCCGCCGGTCGAGCGCGAGGTCCTCGGGCGCGGGCAGCGGCACGCCGGCGATCGGCGGATCGGCCACCGCCTCCATGCCGGCGGCGATGGCGGCGGCGCGCAGCTCGTGGGGGATCTCGCCCCACGCCGCGGCCAGCGCGTAGACCGTGCCGTAGCGCTCGCGCAGCCAGCTGTTCCACGCCGCCAGCTCGGTGGCGTCGTTGTTCGGCCGGTTGCCGGCGAAGATGGCGCGCGGGTTGGAGAAGCTGGGCTCGTTGATCAGGTCCCAGCTGACGAACGGCACGTCTCTGAAGCGCGCCACGATCGAGCGCACGAACGCCGCCTGAGCCTCGACCGCCACCGGGTCGGTGTACGGGTTGCGGCCCTCGCCCAGCGCGCCGCCGCCGCCGCGGTAGACGGTCTGCGGCTCGAAGGCGAAGAAGGTGAACTGCACCTGCAAACCGTGGCGTGCCGCGGTCAGGAACATCGCCTCGAGGTTGCGCAGCGTCTCTTCGCTGGCTGTCCCGGTGGGCCGGTCGACCAGCAGGTCGCGCGAGAACCAGATGCCGGTGCGCACAAAGTCGAGGTCGCGGCCGGCGAGCTCGGCGAAGTCGCGGTCCCACTCGAGCGCGTTGGCGTTCGACGGGAAGAACGGCCAGGCGGTGTCGTTGACCCACAGGTTGACGCCGACCGGCAGGTACGGCCGGCCGTCGCGCCGCAGATAGGTCGGGCCGGCGCCCAGCCGCGCGCCGCTCGCCAGCAGCGCCTCGTCGCGCCGCCAGAAGCCGGTCTCGTGGACGTCCACCACCTCGCCACCGCGCTCGTAGGTGGCGGTCAGCCGGTAGAGGCCGGGCGCGCCGGCGGCTGGGAAGACGAGCGGCGCGTCGAGCTCGTCGCGCTCGACCGCCACCAGCCGGCTGTCGAGCGGCTCGCCGGCGCGCGACAGCCGCACCGTCACCCGCCGGTCGGGCGCTGTTCCGGCCTCCGCGCCGGGCGCCCGGCGGTCGCGCAGGTGGAGCACCGCGCGGGCGGTCTCGCCGTCGTGCACCGATGCCGGCAGCGGCTGCAGCCACACCAGCGCCGAGCCCAGCCGCGCGTGGCGCGCCGCCTGGCGTACCAGCGAGCGGCCGTCGGCCGACTCCCAGTAGCCCGACTCGGGCTCGAACGCCAGCATGACGAAGCGGCCGCGCGCCTTGGAGCTCTGCCCGGGCGGTACCAGCGCGTAGTCGAGGCGGGTGACCGGGGCGGCGAGCTTGCGGCCGGCCTCGTCGTGGAACCAGCCGAGGCCGCGCCACTTGCCCTCGGGGGCGGCGAAGTTGGCCACGAACAGCGTGTCGACGGTGAACACCCGGCGTGCCCGCACCGCCGCGGTCTCGAAGCCGAAGAGCGGATCCCAGGCGAAGCGGGTGAGGTTGGAGCGCGGCACCTCGGCGGCATGCACCGGCTCGATCACGCGCCAGTAGGTGCCCTGCGGGCGCTCGCTGCGGAACCGCCGGCGGGCGCCGCGCGGCGCCTCCGCGGCAGCCTCCTCGAACACCGGCACCCACAGCGCCCGCCCGCCCAGGTTGAGCAGGTTGCCGCCGGCGTGCAGGTGGCCGCGGATCGCCGGCCAGGCGTCGGCCGGGAACGCCGAGCCGTACGGCAGCACCAGCAGCTCGGCACCGTCGAGCGCCGCCGGCTCGAGCAGCGCGTCGAGGTCGAGGAACTCGGGGTCGAGGCCGGCCAGCGCCTCGGCGAGGGCCCGGCGCGAGGGCGCGTCGCTCTCCACCGCCGGGAAGCCGGGCTGCCAGAAGACCACCACCCGGGCGGCCGAGGGCGGTGTCCAGCAGCAGATCAGCAGCAGCGCGGCAGGCAGGAGTCGACGCATCGTTGCCCTCCGGTGGGGTCTCGGTTTCCGGCGTATCGGGGCCGGCGGCGCCGGCGCGCGCGGGAGCCGGCATCTTAGCCCGCGGCCGCGGGCCGCGGCGCCGGCCGGCCTGTAGAATCCCCGCCCATGGGCAACCGCGGAGTCCGTTCGCGGCGAGCTGCCGCCGGGGCCTTCGAGCGCCTGTAGATGGAGCTCACCGGCCTCGATCTCGCCATCATCGCCGCCTACATGGCGGCGGTGACGCTGATCGGCGTCCTGCTGACCCGCCGCGCCGCCGCGAGCCTCGACTCGTACCTGCTGGGCGGCAAGTCGCTGCCCTGGTACCTGCTCGGGCTGTCGAACGCCTCGGGGATGTTCGACATCTCGGGCACCATGTGGCTGGTCACCATCGGCTTCGTCTACGGGCTCAAGAGCATCTGGCTGCCGTGGCTGTGGCCGACCTTCAACCAGGTCTTCCTGATGGTCTTCCTGTCGGCCTGGCTGCGGCGCTCGAACGTGCGCACCGGCGCGCAATGGATCCAGACCCGCTTCGGCAGCGGCACCGGCGCCAGCCTGTCGCACGCCATCGTGGTGGTTTTCGCGGTGGTCGGGGCGCTCGGCTTCCTGGCCTACGGCTTCATCGGGCTGGGCAAGTTCGTCGAGATCTTCCTGCCCTGGGAGGTGGTGCAGCCGCTGGTCGGGATCGAGGTGGCGCCGGCCCACGTGCCGCACCTGTACGGCATCGTCTTCACGTTGGTGGCGGTGATCTACACCGTGCTCGGCGGCATGCGCTCGATCGTTCTGGCCGACCTGCTGCAGTACACCATCATGACCGTCTCGGCGGTGGTGGTGGCGGCGATCGCGATGAGCGCGCTGGCCAGCCAGCCGCTCGCGGTGCCGGACGGCTGGATGAGCCCGTGGTTCGGCTGGCGGCTGGATCTCGACTGGTCGGGGGTCATCGGCCAGGTGAGCCAGAAGATCGCCGAGGACCAGTTCTCACTGTTCTCGGTGGTGTTCATGATGATGCTGTTCAAGGGTGTCTTGGCGAGCCTGGCCGGACCGGCGCCCAACTACGACATGCAAAAGATCCTGGCCACCCGCTCGCCGCGCGAGGCCGGGCTGATGAGCGGCTTCGTCTCGCTGGTGCTGAACCCCTCGCGCTACCTGATGATCGCCGGTTTCGTGGTGCTCGGGCTGCTGTTCTACGAGCGGCTGGATCTCGTCGTCGGCGGGCGGCTCGACTTCGAGCAGGTGCTGCCGTCGGCAATCAACGAGTTCGTGCCCGCCGGCTGGACCGGCCTGCTGCTGGCCGGGCTGGCGGCGGCCTTCGTCTCCACCTTCTCGGGCACCCTCAACGCGGCGCAGGCCTACGTGGTCAACGACCTCTATCTCAAGTACCTCGATCCGAACGCCTCCGGCCGGCGGACGCTGGCGGTCAACTACCTGAGCGGCCTGGCGGTGGTGACCGTCTCGATCGTCCTCGGCTTCTACGCCGAGGACGTCAACACCATGCTGCAGTGGATCGTCTCCGGTTTGTACGGCAGCTACGTCGCCTCCAACGTGCTCAAGTGGTACTGGTGGCGGTTCAACGGCCACGGCTACTTCTGGGGCATGCTGGCCGGGCTGGTGCCGGCGCTGGTGCTGCCGCTGGTCTGGCCCGACCGGCTGCCGCTCTACTACTTCCCCCACCTGCTGGGGCTGTCGCTGGTGGGCTGCCTGGCGGGCACCTGGCTGACGCGGCCGACCGACATCGAGACGCTCAAGAGCTTCTACCGTCAGGTGCGGCCGTGGGGCTTCTGGGGGCCGGTGCGGCGTCTGGTCGAGGCCGAGGACCGGGGGTTCGAGGCCAACCGCGACTTCAAGCGCGACATGGTGAACATCGCCGTCGGCATCGTCTGGCAGACCGCCCTGGTGGCGGCGCCGTTCTACTTCGTGCTGATGCGCTGGACCGAGGTGACGGTGACGCTGGTGGTGGCGGCGGTGACGATGATCTTCCTCAAGAAGAGCTGGTACGACCGGCTGCCAGCGGAGTGAGCCGGCCGCGCGGCGCGGCGCCGTCCGGGCCGGCGGAAGCGCCGGCCGACCCGGTGATACGCGACGAGATCCGGCAGGAGCTCGAAGGCAACCTGCTGCCGTTCTGGCGCGAGCGCTGCCTCGACCGGGAGGCCGGCGGCTTCATCGGCGAGATGGCGCACGACGGCGCGGTGCGCGCCGGCGCCGACAAGGGTCTGGTCCTGAACGCCCGGCTGCTGTGGAGCTTCTCGGCGCTC
>JBFGNS010000060.1:0-23856 GCA_041574955.1 Thermoanaerobaculia bacterium
CGGCGGGCCGAGGCTGAGCCTTGCCGCGCCGCCGCTCGGCCGGTCTGCTGCTATACCGCCGCACCGGCGGCGGGCTCGAGGTGTTCCTGGTCCACCCCGGCGGGCCGTTCTTCGCCCGCCGCGACGACGGCTACTGGAGCGTTCCCAAGGGCGAGATCGAGCCCGGCGAGGAGCCGCTGGCGGTCGCCCTGCGCGAGTTCGCCGAGGAGACCGGCCGGCCGGCCGAGGCGTGCGGCGCCACCGGCCCGCACCGGCCGCTGGGCGAGATCACCCAGAAGGGCGGCAAGCGGGTGGTGGCGTGGGCGGTGGCCGGCGACTGGCCGGAGGGCGAGCCGGTACGCAGCAACAGCGTGCCGGTGGAGTGGCCGCCACGCTCCGGACGCACGCTCGAGGTGCCCGAGGTCGACCAGGGAAGGTTCTTCGACCTCGCCGCCGCGCGCCGCACGATCAACCCGGCACAGGCGCCGCTACTCGACCGGCTCGAGAGCCTCGTCGGTTGAGCCGTCCGGCGCCGGCCGCCGCTCCATCTGGACGACCTCCAGCACCACCTCGCCGCCGGCGGTGGTCGCCATCCAGACCGGCGCACCGGGCAACCGGTCGGCGAACAGCATGCGCGTCTCGGTGCCGGCCTCGGGCTCGCCGACCGTATACAGCCAACCTTCGAGCGCACCGAGCGGCGTCTCCCGTTGGTACCGCTCGCGGCGCGCGCTCTCGACCGGGAACAGGGCGTGGTCGCGCAGCTCGGCCCAGCTGCTGCGCTTGCGGTCCGGCTCGCCCAGCGGCTGCCCGTCGGCGGCCAGCAGCTGGTAGTCGATCTCGCAGCCGTCGGCGTCGGCGGTCGCCACCGTCCAGCGCTGCCACTCCTCGCGCCCCGGCGAGCGGAACCGCAGCACCAGCTCGAGCCCCGGCTGCCAGACCTCGCGAATCTCGCCGGCGGTGAACGGCGTGGGCAGGGTCTCGCCGGAGGCCGGCGCGGCGGCCGGCGGCGCCGCGGCCGGCTCGTCCGGAGCCGGCGAGCCGCAGGCCGTCACCAGCACCAGCAGTGCCGCGGCTGCGGCCGATCCCGCTGCGCGCCTCATCGCTTGCGCAACAGGCCGTCGATGGAGAACCGGCCGGGGCCGGTGAACAGCAGCGCCAGGAAGCCGACCAGGAAGAGCAGCGCCTTCTCCTTCTCGCCGAACGGATCGCCGCCGTGGACGACGAAGTACGCCACCACGAACAGGATCACCACCGGCACCGTCGCCAGCCGCCCGGCGAGACCGAGCAGCACCAACAGAGCACAGAGGAACTCGGCGAACACCGCCAGACCGAGGCTCGGGCCCGGGCCCAGCCCGATCGGATCGGCGAACCGCATGCTGCCGTCGAGCAGCCGCATCAGCTTGCCCCAGCCATGAGCGTAGACCAGGCTGCCGGCCAGACCGACGCGCAGCAGCAGCAGGCCCAGGTCGCGGGCCGCACCGCCCCGGCCGGGATCGAACAGCAGTTTCTTCATTGCCTCTCTCCTCCCAGGTCTTTCTCGGCACGCCGGCGGCCGGTCACGGCCGACTCCGCCGACGCAGCACTCGATTCTATGTCTTGGAGCGGGGCGATCCCGACCGCTAGAATCCGCCCCGGAGGAACTCTCATGCGACGCCTGCGCATCATCGCCGCCGTGACTCTGGCGGCACTGGCCGTCATCGTGATCCTGCAGAACACCGCGCCGGTGGAGACGAGGTTGCTGTTCGCCACGGTGACCATGCCGCGCGCGGCGCTCCTGATCCTGACCACGCTGGCGGGCTTCGCGCTCGGCCTGTTGACCAGCTATATCGGTCGCCGGCGCTCGGGCGGCGGCTAGCCGCCGGCCGCCTCCTCGCCGCTTTCCGCCGCCGCCCCCTCGACCGCCACCTCGAGGCGCGAGCTGACCTCGGAGCTGACCGTGTAGCCGGCCTCGAGCAGGGCGACGCGGCAGCGCTCCATCACCGCTCCCCTGACTCGCGCCAGGTTGAAGCCCGGGGCGAAGGTGTCCACCCAGAAGGTGACCTCGATGTCGACCGTGGCGGCGGCCAGGCCGGCGACGTGGGCCGCCGGCGCGGGATCCGGCAAGATGGCCGGCAGGGATGCCACTTCGGCGGCCAGCAGCCGGCAGGCGCCGGCCGCGTCGTCGCGGTAGTCGATGCCGACGGTGAGCGACGGCCGCAGCAGCCCGTCGCGGGTGTAGTTGATCAGCGGACTGTTGAAGATCTGCGAGTTGGGCAGGAAGATGTCGCGCCCGTCGTCGGTGCGGATGTGGGTGTGGCGCAGTTCGATCTTGCGCACCGTGCCCTTCCAGTCGCCCGACTCGATCAGGTCGTTGACCTCGAACGGGCGGCTGAAGGCCAGAAACAGGCCGGCCAGCAGGTTCTCGCCGATCTGGCGGAAGGCGAAGCCGAGTACCACCGCGGTCAGCCCGCCACCGGCCAGCAGACCCGCCGCGGCAGCCCCCAGGCCGACGATGTTGAGCGCCAGCGAGATGCCCACCAGCGCCGTCAGCCAAGTGACCAGCCGGCGGAAGAACAGCCGGTGGGTGGGAGTCAGCTGGCCGCGCTTGAGCAGCAGCGCGACGCCCCGGCCGAGGGCGCGCCCGGCCAGCCAGGAGAGCGCCACCACCACCATGGCAACCGCCACCCGCGGCAGATGCTGCACCATGCCCTCGATCTGGGAGGTGAGGATTTCGGGAATCCGGTCCACGATAGGCCCGCCTTTGCACGCGGACTATAACCGCGCCCGCGCCGAGGCGGGCGCGCCTCTTGCATTGCTATCGTGATCCGGCAGCGGCGGTGGTTCCGCCGCCGGCCAGATCCCAAAGGAGGAGACCCGATATGAACAGGACGTCCATTCTCGCCGCCTCGGCGGCGCTGGCTGTGCTGCTGCTGGCGAGCCCGGCGCCGGCAGCGCAGCTTTCCCAGACCTTCGACTTCGCCATCGACCGCTGGTTCCCGCTCGAGGCCGGCGACGGCCCGGTGACACTGCACCGCATCCGGCTCGACCTGCTCGAGGGGCGGCTCACCAAGTCCAGCCTGGCGCGGCCGTACAACAGTGAGTACCTCGAGACCGTCCGCATCCAACTCGACTACACCAACCGGGCCACCGCCAAGTGGAGCGCGCGGGTCACGGTGCGCTGGCTGGACGCCGAGGGGCGGGTGATCGACGGCTTCAGCGCAAACGAGAAGCTGGAGCGCAACAGCGCCCGCAAGGTCGCCCAGGTGACCCTGTCGACGCTGCGCTACGGCCTCGAACGGGCGGCCACGCTCGAGGTCGACATCCACTACGAACCGTGAGCCGGCAGGAGCGCCCGCCGGACGCCGAGCCGGACGGCTCGCTTCAGGCGGCGGTGCGCTCGACGCCGGTGAACAGCACGCCGACCGACTCGGCCGACAGGTCGAGCCTGGCGCGGCTGGCCGCCAGGCAGGCTGCGAGCCCGGCGGTGCCGGTGGCGTCGGCCGGGATGGCGGTGGCGGCGCGCGCCAGCTCGCGCCCGGCGAGGATCTCGTCCTCCGCGAGCACCACCGGCCAGCCGCCGCTCACCAGCATGCCCTCGACCACCGCCAGCCAGTCGTAGGTCTCGTCGTCGAGGATGCTGTAGGCAACGCTGGCCGGCTCGCCCGGCCACGGGCGCATGAACTCCGAGCGGTGGCTGGCGGCGTTGGCCAGCGCCTCGGCCAGCCGGGCGGGCGGCTGGCGCGCGGCCTCTTCGGCCCAGGCCGCGGCCTCGGCCGGCGCTGCCGGCGCGTCGTCGGCTGGCAACCCGAGCAGCCGTCCGACCACCCTCCGCCAGGCCCGCCAGAGCGGGTAGCACGACGCGGTCTGGACGCCGTGGATGCGCGGCAGCCGCGCGATCAGACCCAGCTCGAGCGCCTCGCGTAGCGCCTGGCAGCAGGCGGCGGCAAGCGCGCCGCCGCCGACCTGGACGAACAGCCGATCGAGCTCGGCGCCCTCGGCGCGCAGCCGGCTCACCATCTCCCACGCCAGAGTGAGGCCGCCGTCGGCGACCAGCCCGTTCTCGTTGCCCTGGCAGGTGAACGGCAGGCTGCCGCGGGCCAGTGACTCGTGCAGCTGCTCGTAGCACGGGTCGCCGGCGCCGGCGGCGGTGCGCCGGCAGGTCACCGGCACCGCCTCCAGCCGCTGCATCCGCTCGAGCACCGACCCCTGGGCGTGGTCCGGTACGTACACCTCGAGCTGGCGGCCGGCGGCGCGGGCCACCACCGCCGCCGCCAGGCCGGCGTTGCCGCAGCTCGCCGCCGCCAGCAGCTCGTCGCGGGCGGCGCGCCGGTGATCGAGCCGTCCCATCGTCGCCAGCCAGATCATCACCCCCATGAGATGCCGGCCCTTGTGCGAGCCGGCGACGTTGCCGGTCTCGTTCTTGACCCAGACGCCGGCCGCGCCGGTGGCCCGTTCCAACCCCGGCTCGCGCCCGAACGGCGTCTCGCGAAAGCCGATACCATCGACCGCCGCAACCGCCTGGTCGAGCTCCTCCACCCGCGCCAGGTAGCCGTCGTCGGTGAGACCGCGCCGGCGTCCCACCAGGTAGACGTGCAGCAGCCGCCGGTAGCGCAGGAACGGGTTGGGCTCGGGGTCGGCGAAGGCGGCCCGTACCGACCCGGCGTCGAGCGCCGCGATGCTCAACCGGCGGCGCAGCACGTGATCCACATCATCACCCGCGCGCGCCCGCGGGCAGCGGAACGGATACGCCTCTTCGAGCGGTACGCGGTAGCCGCAGCCGCCGCACACCAGCACCGACGCCTCTGCCATCGCGCCTCAGGCGGCGGCGGCACGCCGGTTGAACTCGTCGATCGCTCGATCCCAGGCCGGTGGCAGCCGGCGCAGCTCGCGCCAGAACGCCGCCTCGCGGCGGGCGGTGAACTCCGCCAGCTCGAGCCCCTGCTGCTCGACCCAGGTGAAGTAGCCGAGGTTGAAGATGCGCTGCCGCTCGCGGCGGTCGAGCTCCAGCAGGTGGTCGGTGGCCGTCGCCAGCAGATAGCGGCCGGCGGTCTCTGCGGCCGCCACCTCGTCGAGCCCGCCTGGATGGTCGCGCGCCGTGATCTTCTGACGTTCGCTCTGGTACAGCTCGGCGCCGTCGGTCGCCACCGTCATCACCACGTCGCGCTCGCCGAGATCGAGGTAGCGGGCGATCTTGATCGCCGCCAGCAGGTTGCAGATCGACGACAGCCCGAGCCGATGGAGCTGGTCGACCACCGCCGCCGGCACGCCGCGCCGCTCGCTCAGATAGGCCTGCCCTCGCGGGTCGTTGAACAGAACGAACAGCGCGTCGGTGGCGCGGTCGGACACCGCGGTCACGATGTCGGTGTTCATCACGTTGTGGATCAGCGGCACGTGCTTGTCGCCGATGCCTTGGATGTTGTGCTCGCCGTAGCCGGCGTACAGCAGCGTCGGACACTCGAGCGCCTCCACCGCCACCACCCGCGCGCCGTGCTGCTGCTTCAGGTAGTCGCCGGTGGCCAGGGTACCGGCCGAGCCGGTGGCGGAGACGAAGGCAGCCAGCCGCAGCTCATCGCGCCCGGCGGCCAGCGACTCGAACACCCGCGCCGCCGCCTGCCCGGTGCACAGGTAGTGCGCCAGGTAGTTCCCGAACTCGCTGAACTGGTTGAAGATGATGTTCTCGGGGTCGCGTTCGAGCTCGGCGCAGCGGTCGTAGATCTCCTTGACGTTGCTCTCGCTACCCGGCGTGCGCACGATGTCGCCGGGCTCGGCCACCCAGCGGTCGAGCCACTCGAACCGCTCGCGGCTCATGCCCTCGGGCAGCACCGCCACACCGCGGCAGCCCAGGATGCGCGAGATCGCCACCCCGCCGCGGCAGTAGTTGCCGGTCGACGGCCAGACCGCCCGGTGGCGGCTGGGGTCGAACTGGCCGGTGACGATGCGCGGCGCCAGGCAGGCGTAGGCGGCGAGCACCTTGTGGGCGCGAATCATCGGGAAGCAGTCGCCCAGCAGCAGCACGATCGGCGCCGGCACGCCGCTCAGCGACGGCGGCACCACCAGGTGCTGCGGCAGCTCGGCCGGCGCCCGCCGGTCGGCGCCGTTCCACCAGTGGCAGCGGAACAGGTTGGCCGGTTCAGCGGCGTCGGGGTCGACCTCCGGCAGGCGGCCGCGCAAGTCGGCGGAGATAGTCGACGGGTCGGCCAGCTCGGCGAACCGCGGCAGCCGCACCCCGGCGTCGCGGAACCGGCGCACGCTCGCGTCGTAGACCTGGCGGTCGACGACCTCGGTTTCGAGTCCCAGGGAGGGCATGTTTCGGTCTCGCCTGTCGAGCGTTGAGCGCGATCCTATACCGCGGGGAGGTCGGGGGCCTGGCGGCCAAACAACGGTGACAGGATACTCAGTCCGCCAGCTCGCCGCTGCCCGCCAACGGTGCTCTGAGTATCCTGTCACCGCCGTGCCGAGCGCCGGAAACGGCGGGTGCGTGACACGACCGGCCGCCAACCGCTAGGCTCGCGGCGAGGTTTCGAACGGCTGGCTCGATGGGACTGCTGATCCGCAACGGCACGGTGGTGACCGCCGACGGGCGGGAGACGATCGACGTGCGCTGCCGGGACGGTCGCATCGTGGAGCTGGGCGCCGGGCTGGCGCCGGACGGCGACGAGGTCATCGACGCCGCGGATCGGCTGGTGATGCCGGGCGGGGTCGACCCCCACGTCCACATGGCGCTGCCGGTCGCCGGCACCGTGTCGTCGGACGACTTCGCCTCCGGTACCGCGGCCGCGCTGGCCGGCGGCACCACCACCATCGTCGACTTCGTCCACCCCGAGCGCGGCCAGCCCTACCTCGAGGCGCTCGCCGACCGCCGGCGGGAGGCGGCCACGGCGGTGTGCGACTACGGCCTGCACATGGCGGTCACCTGGTGGGACGACTCGGTGCGCCGCTGGCTCCGCCGCCTGATAGCCGACGAGGGCGTCCCCACCTTCAAGGCGTACCTGGCCTACCAGGCGACGGTCGGCATCGACGACGACGTGCTGTGCGAGCTGATGAGCGAGCTGGCAGCCGCCGGCGGCCGGCTGCTGGTCCACGCCGAGCACGGCGAGATGGTCGAGCTGCTGCGGGAGCGGTTCGCCGCCGAGGGGCACACCGAGCCGCGCTACCACGCGCTGTCGCGGCCGCCCGAGCTGGAGGGCGAGGCCACCTGGCGGGCGGCGACCCTGGCGGGCGTCACCGGTTGCCAGCTGTACGTGGTCCACGTCACCTGCCGCGACTCGGTGGCCGCGGTGCGGCGGGCGCGGGAGCGCGGCTGGCCGGTGCGCGGCGAGACCTGCACCCACTACCTGCTGCTCGACGACTCGGTCTACGAGCTGCCGGAGTTCGCCGGAGGCGCCTACGTCTGCGCGCCACCGCTGCGGCCGCGCGGCCACCAGGAGGAGCTGTGGCAGGCGCTGGCCGAGGGCACTCTCGAGGTGGTCGCCACCGACCACTGCCCGTTCACCCGCGAGCAGAAGCGGCTGGGCGAGCACGACTTCCGGCTGATCCCCGGCGGCCTCGCCGGCGTCGAGCACCGGCTCTCGCTGCTCTGGACCCACGGCGTCGCCGCCGGGCGGATGACGGCCGAGCGGTTCGTCGACCTGGTGTCGACCCGGCCGGCGAGGCTGATGGGCCTCTACCCCAGAAAGGGCGCGGTGGCGGTGGACTCGGACGCCGACCTGGTGGTGTGGGACCCGGAGGCCCGCGCCGCCATCGCCGCCGCCAGCCACCACCAGCACTGCGACCACACGCCGTACGAGGGCTTCGAGCTGCGCGGCCTGCCGGCGATCGTTGTCGCCGGCGGCGAGGTCTGCTGCCGCGACGGCGAGCTACTGGCTGCCGCCGGCCGCGGCCGCTTCCTGCACCGCCGGCTGACCGACACCGCCGTGCCGGACTGACCGAGCGCGCCCGCCGGCCGCCCCTGCGGGTGGCCACCGGCTCGTCAGCGAACCGCCGCGTGCGGTAGGCTGGTCGCAAGCTGTTCGACGACACAACCCAACTCCGGCCCGGCGCCCGAGGCGCCGCCGCGGTCGCCAGCGGACCTGCGCGGCCCGGGCCACCTGGGAGGTAGCACGCGATGAAACGTCTCTGGCTCCTGGCTCCCCTCTACCTGGTCTGCGCCGCGGCCAGCTGCCCCGGCCCCGAGCCGTTCGACTGCGCCCAGCAGGAAGCCGCCCTCGGCGCGCGCGCCGCGGGCCAGCCGGCGCCCTACTACCGCGTCAAGCACGACGTCGCCGGCCGCTATATCGTCACCCTCGAGCCGGCGGCCGCGGCGCCGGCGGGGGCTGTCTCGGCCCAGCAGGCGGAGACGGAGATGATGGACCTGGCACGCGGCATCGGCGCCCGCTCGGTGTCGGCGTTCACCTCGGTTCGGCAGCTGTCGGTCGAACTCACCGGCGAGCAGCGGCGCCGTCTGCGGCGTGATCCGCGGGTGCTGTTCATCGAGCAGGACGGCCGCAAGAGCGTCGCGCCGGTGCCGGCGGCGGCCGCCGCCAGCTGGGGTCTCGACCGTATCGACCAGCGCGACCTGCCGCTCGACGGCCAGTTCGAGCCCGGCGACACCGGCGCCGGCATCCACGCCTACATCATCGACACCGGCGTCGACCGCGACCACCCCGAGTTCGAGGGCCGGCTCGGCGAAGGGTACAACGCGGTCGGCGACAGGCTCGACGACGACAACGGCCACGGCACCCACGTCGCCGGCACGGTCGCCGGCAAGACCTACGGCGTAGCCAGGGAAGCCGTGGTCCACGCGGTGCGGGTGCTGCGCGACGGCTCGGGCTCGGACTCCGACGTCATCGAGGGCATCGACTGGGCCACCGCCCATGCCGCGGCCGGCGGCTGGCCGGCGGTGGCCAACATGAGCCTGGGCGGCGACACCTCGCGCAGCCTCGACACCGCGGTCTGCCGCTCGCTGGCCGCGGGCATGGTGCACGTCGTCGCCGCCGGCAACGACGGCGGCAACGCCTGCTCGGGCTCGCCCGCGCACGTGCGCCAGGCGGTCACCGTCGGCGCCACCGACCGCCGGGACCGCCGAGCCTCGTTCTCCAACCGCGGCGAGTGCGTGGACGTCTTCGCGCCCGGCGTGGACATCCTGTCGGCCTGGCGCGGCGGCGGCACCACCGTGATCAGCGGCACCTCGATGGCCTCGCCCCACGCCGCCGGCGTGGCGGTGCTCACCCGCCAGCGGCAGCCGGCGGCGGCGCCCGACGAGGTCAAGCAGTCGATCGAGAGCAACGCCACCGAGGGCAAGGTGGGCAACGCCGGCGACGGTCCCAACCTCCTGGTCTACGCGCGCGACGACTGATCGCGCCCGACGGCTATCATCGCCCGCATGCGTTCCCGCCGTGGCAGGGGCCGGTCCGTCCGCGTCGCGCTGGTGGCGGCCGCCCTGCTGGCGGCGCCGGCGGCGGGCGGCGTCACCGACGGCCTGTTCGTGCACGCCTACACCGGAGTCGGAGTCACAGAGCCCTCCGACCTGCGGATCTCCGTGCCGGCACAGGGCTTCGACGTGGTGTTCGAGCAGGTCGACTGGGAGGACCATTCGCTCAGCCGGCCCTCGATCCCCTACATCGGCGTGCGGGTCGGCAAGTGGCTCTCACGGCGGCCGTGGCTGGGGGTGGCGGCCGACGTGGTGCACTACAAGGTGTTCGCCGAGACCGCGCGCCTGGTGCGCGTGCGCGGCACGCTCGGCGGGGGCACGATCGCCGGCACCGTGCCGCTCGGACAGCTGGTCCGGCAGTACGACGTCGCCAACGGCGTCAACCTGTGGCTCGGCGAGCTGCTGGTGCGCAAGCGGATGGGGCGCGACGCCGGCCAGCCCGACGGCCGCTGGTGGCCGTACGCCGGCGTCGGCGCCGGGCCGGCGGTGCTCTACACCCACTCGCAGGTGCTCGGCGAGAACCGCAAGGGCTACGAGCTCGGCCGGCTGGCGGTCGAGCTGCTGGCCGGCGTGGAGCTACGGCTCGGGAGCCGCTGGCGGCTGATCGTCGAGGCCAAGCGCACCCGCACCACCGCCAACGGCTCGGTGGCCGGCGGCGACAGCCGGACGACGCTCGACTCCGATCATCTGGTGGTCGGCGGCGGATTCCGGTTCTAGGCGCGGCTGCCCGACGCAGGCGGGCGGTAGACTGCGCCCCCACCATCCACCGTTCCGGGAGGCGCCGATGAACCGCTCCATACCGCTCGTCCTGTCGCTCGTTCTGCTCACCGCCGCCACCGCGCCGGTGGTGGCGGAGGATGGAATGCTCGGCTTCACCGAGGCCGGCGCCGAAGCCCAGCGGGCGCTCGAGGAGCGGTTTGCCGCCGCGCTCGACGGCGACGAGATCCGCGAGTGGATCCGTACGATGTCGGCCCACCCGCACCACGTCGGCTCGCCGTGGGGGCGCCGCAACGCCGAGCTGATGGTGGAGCTGTTCGAGAGCTGGGGCTACGACGCGCGGATCGAGGAGTTCCGGGTGCTGTTTCCGGTCCCCCGGCTGCGCCGGGTCGAGCTGCTCGAGCCGAGCGTCTTCCGCGCCGCGCTCGCCGAGCCGCCGATCGAGGGCGACGCCACCTCCGGCCAGACCGACGAGCAGCTGCCGATCTACAACGCCTACTCGATCGACGGCGACGTCACCGCCGAGCTGGTCTACGTCAACCGCGGCGTGCCCGAGGACTACGAGGAGCTCGAGCGGCGCGGCATCTCGGTCGAGGGCAAGATCGTCATCGCCCGCTACGGCGGTTCGTGGCGCGGCATCAAGCCCAAGGTGGCGGCCGAGAAGGGGGCGATCGGCTGCCTGCTGTTCACCGACCCCGGCGACGACGGCTACGTCGCCGGCGACGCCTACCCCGAGGGCGGCTACCGGCCGCTGACCGGCGCGCAGCGCGGCTCGGTGGCCGACATGCCGCTCTACCCCGGCGACCCGCTGACCCCGGGGATCGGCGCCACCGCCGACGCCGAGCGGCTCGAGCTGTCCGAGACGCCCACCCTGACCAGGATCCCGGTGCTGCCGATCTCGGCCGCCGACGCCCGGCCGCTGATGGCGGCGCTCGGCGGCCCGGTGGCGCCCCGCGGCTGGGCCGGCGCCCTGCCGCTGACCTACCACCTGGGGCCCGGGCCGGCGCGGGTGCGGCTGCAGCTCGAGTTCGACTGGGAGCTGGCGCCGGCGTGGGACGTGATCGCGCGCATGGAGGGCTCGGAGCACCCCGACCAGTGGATCGTGCGCGGCAACCACCACGACGCCTGGGTCAACGGCGCCACCGATCCGGTGAGCGGCATGGCCGCGGTGCTGGCCGAGGCCAAGGCGCTGGCAGCGCTGGCGCGCGACGGCTGGCGGCCGAAGCGGACGATCGTCTTCGCCGGCTGGGACGCCGAGGAGCCGGGGCTGCTGGGCTCGACCGAGTGGGCCGAGCACTGGGCCGGGGAGCTGGGCGACAAGGCGGTGGTCTACATCAACTCCGACTCGAACGGGCGCGGCTTCTTCTGGGCGGGTGGCTCGCACACCCTCGAGCAGCTGGTCAACGAGGTGGCGCGCGACGTCACCGATCCCCAGACCGGCGTCACGGTGGCCGAGCGCCGCAAGGCTGCGATCGCGCTCGGCGACGACGACGAGCTCCGCCAGCAGGTCGAGCAGAGCGGTGAGATCCCGCTTTTCGCCCTCGGCTCCGGCAGCGACTACTCGCCGTTTCTCCAGCACCTGGGGATCGCCTCGCTCAACATCGGCTTCGGCGGCGAGGGCCAGTACGGGCAGTACCACTCGGTCTACGACTCGTTCGACCACTACCGCCGGTTCATGGACCCCGAGTTCCAATACGGCGTGGCGCTCGCCGCGGTGGGCGGCCGGCTGCTGCTCAGGCTGGCCAACGCCGATCTGCTGCCGTTCGAGTTCACCCGCCAGGCGGCGACCGTCGGGCGCTACGTCGACGAGGTCGAGAAGCTCGCCGAGACGATGCGCGACGAGACCGCGGCCGAGAACCGCCGCATCGAGGCCGGGGCCCACCGCCTCGCCTGGGACCCGCGCGAGACCTGGGTGCTGCCCGCGCCCGAGGAGCCGGTTCCGTTCCTCAACTTCGCGCCGCTCAGAAACGCCCAGGCGCGGCTGGCGGCGGCCGCCGAGCGCTACCGGCCGGAAGCCGCGCTGGCGCTGCCGGGCGACCAGCGGGCGGCGCTCGACCGGGTCCTCTACTCGTCCGAGCGCGCGCTCACCCGCCACCACGGCCTGCCAGGCCGCCCCTGGTACAAGCACCACGTCTACGCGCCGGGCTTCTACACCGGCTACGGGGTCAAGACCCTGCCCGGGGTACGCGAGGCGATCGAGCAGCGGCAGTGGCAGGAGGCCGAGGAACAGATCGCGATCGCCGCCGAGGTGCTGGCGGCGGCGGCGACGGCGATCGAGCGGGCGGTCGCCGCCGTGGACGCAGCTGAAGACGGCGCCGCAGCCGGGGCCCCGGCCGATGAGGCGTCTCCGTAGCCGGCGGCGGGCGGCGGCTCGCTGGCAACCCGCGGGGCGGCCGGCCGAGCCGGACGAGAGCCGCGCTTCGGCCAGGGAATCGTGCACCCGGGCGCCGGCGCGGGGTCCTCGATGCTAGCCCGCACGGTCGCCCTCACCCGCGAGGTGGGTGACGACATCGGCCGCTGCCAGCTCACCCACCTCGAGCGACGGCCGATCGACCCGGGGCGCGCCCGCCGCCAGCACCAGGCCTACGAGCGGCTGCTCGCCGAGCTGGGCTACGAGCTGCGCCGGCTACCGGCCGCGCCCGGGCTGCCCGACGCGGTGTTCGTCGAGGACACCGCGCTGGTGCTCGACGAACTGGCGGTCGTCGCCCGCCCGGGCGCAGCCTCACGCCGCGCCGAGACCGTGACGGTCGCCGAGGCGCTGGCGCCGCTCCGGCCGCTGGTAGCGATCGAGCCGCCGGCGACCCTCGACGGCGGCGACGTGCTGCGCCTCGGCCGCACCCTGTACGTCGGCCGCTCGAGCCGCAGCGACCGGCGCGGCCGCGAGCAGCTCCGAGCGCTGGTCGAGCCGCACGGCTACCGGGTTGTGGCGGTCGACATGCGCGGCTGCCTCCACCTCAAGTCCGCGGTCAGCGAGATCGCCGACCGCCTCGTGCTGCTCAACCCCCAGATGGTCGATCCGGACAGCTTCACCGGCTGGGACGCCCTCGAGGTCCACCCGGCCGAGCCGCACGCCGCCAACGCCCTGCGGCTCGGCGACACGGTGGTCTTCCCCCGCCACCACCCGCGCACCCGCCGCCGCCTCGAGGCCGCCGGCCTCGACGTCCGCCCGATCGCCGCCGACGAGCTGGCCAAGGCCGAAGCCGGCCTCACCTGCTGCAGCCTGCTGGTCGCCCTTCGCCCACCCGCAAGGTCCGACCCCCGCACTGCAGAGCACCCGGAACCCGACCCCCAAGCCGCACCCCCGGCACCCGACGCCGACGCTGCAAGCCACCCGTCATCCCGAGCGTAGCCCCGGGATGCGCACCCGGCCCGCTCACCAGCACCGCGAAGTCCGACCCCGGCCCTGAGCAGCCGCTGTCATCGCGAGCGTAGCGAGGGACCTCAGCACCAACCCCGGCAAGCCTCATCGGCCCCGACGTGCATCCCCCCGGTTGACAAATCCACCTCTTTTCCCTAAAATTGAACACGTTCAAAAAGAAAGGAGGTCGCCATGACCAACCTCATCGTCCCTACCTACTTCCTCTACCTCGCGGCCAGCATCGCGCTCACCGTCTGGGTGGCGCGGACGCTGCACAAGAACGGGCGGGTCTTCCTGCTCGACGTGTTCGGCCGGGAGGACCTGGCCGACTCGGTGAACCACCTGCTGGTGGTGGGCTTCTACCTGGTCAACCTGGGGTACGTGGCGCTGGCGCTCAAGCTGGGCTACGCGGTCGCCAACGTGCAGCAGAGCGTCGAGGCGCTGTCGCTCAAGATCGGCTGGGTTCTGCTGGTGCTCGGCGCCATGCACTTCTTCAACCTGTTCGTGTTCAGCCGCATGCGCCGCCGCCGGCAGCTCGAGCGCACTCCCCCGCCGGTCGCGCCGGACGCGCGGCTCGGCAAGCCGGCCGGAGCCTGAGGGAGCGGCACGCCATGCGTAGCCTGACGGTGCTCTACGACGCCCAGTGCGAGGTCTGCCGGCGCGCCCGCGCGTGGCTCGAGCGGCAGGCGCAGTACGTTCCGCTGGAGTTCGTGGCCGCCGGCTCGGACGAGGCGCGCGCCCGCTTCCCCGGGCTCGACGCCCGGCGGACCCTCGAGGAGGTCACGGCGGTCGGCGACGACGGCGCGGTCTACCGCAGCGCCAAGGCCTGGGTGGTCTGCCTGTGGGCGCTGGTCGACTACCGGCGGCTGTCGCTCAAGCTGGCCCGCCCACGGTTGCTGCCGCGCGCCGAGCGGTTCGTCGCGCGGCTCGCCCGCCGGCGGCGACGCCGTTGAAGCCCGCTCGCCGCCGCCGCGGCGGCCCCCCCGCCCCACGGGGCCGCCCGGCGGCGGCGGGTATCATGCCGGCGATGCCGGCCACCCGGTCCCGCTCCGCCGCCCACAGCCGTTCGCTCAAGGGCGAGGAGACCCGCCGGCGCATCCTCGAAACGGCCCTCGAGCTGTTCCGCGAGCGCGGCTACGAGGAGGCGACGATGCGGCGCATTGCCGCCCGCGCCGGCGTCTCGCTCGGCAGCGCCTACTACTACTTCCGCTCCAAGGAGCACCTGATCCAGGCCTACTACGGCCGCAGCCACGTCGAGCACCTGAACGCCTGCGCCGAGCTGCTCGAGCGCGAGAAGAAGCTCGAGCCGCGACTGCTCGGCGTGATGCGGGCCAAGCTCGACACCAGCATGCCCTACCACCGCTTCGCTGGACAGCTGTTCAAGACCGCCGCCGACCCGGCCAGCCCGCTCAGCCCGTTCAGCGCCGAGTCGATGCCGGTGCGGAGCGAGGCCACCGAGCTGATGGCGCTGGTGGTCGACGGCTCGGACACCCAGATCGCCGGCGAGCTGGGGCGCGAGCTGCCCAACCTGCTGTGGCTCTACATGATGGGCATCGTCCTCTACTGGATCCACGACGACTCGCCCGGCTGCGAGCGCACCTACCGGCTGGTCGCGCGCACCTGCCGGATCGTGGTGCGGCTGATCCAGCTGGCGCGGCTGCCGGTGCTGCGCCCGCTGGTGCGCGAGACCCTGAAGCTCCAGGCCGAGCTGCGGCTGGGCGGCGCCGACCGCCGGCCTACTCGAGGCTGACCGCAGTGATGGTGACGAACGGCTTGAGCTGGTAGCGGCCGTTGCCGGTCTTCTGGAGCGACTTCTCGGCGTCGAAGTCGACCGTCACCGAGGTGGTGCCGTCGGCCGCCACCTCGAACGGCCCGCCGGCGACCTTGATCTTTTCGCTGGGGATCTTGAGATCCCGCCGCTCGCCCGACTCGATCTCGACCACGTAGCTCTGCGACTCGTCGAGCAGCAGCTCGATGAACTGGTAGGTGCCGGCCTCGACCTCGTCCTGGCCGACGAGTGCGGTGACCCCGTCCTGCAGGGTCAGCAGGTCCACCAGCCCGAGGCCGCTGGCGAACCGCTCGACCGGCGAGCCGTCGCGCTTGACCTTGATCTCGGCGACGAACACCTGCAGCTCGGAGATCTCGTCGACCGGCGCGTCGGTCAGCCACAGCTTGAGCGTGCCGCGCCCGGGGGGCGCCGGGTCGTCGCCGCCACCGCCCGTCGGCGTGCTGGAGCCGCCGCCGGTGGGCTGCGAGCCGCCGGTCGTCTGACCGCCACCGGTAGCCGTGCCTCCGGCGCCGTCGGCGAGCGACGGCTGGGCGGCGGGCGACGTCGGCGAGCCGCCGCTGCAGCCGGCGGCAATCAGGATCAGCGCTGCCCACGGAATCAAGAGAGAGCTGGGCTTCCAGGGCTGGCTCATAACGTGTTCTCCTCAACCCCCGGACCCGCCGGCGAACGGCGAGGCCGGGTGACGAGATCCCTCCCGGCTGAAACGACGCGGCGAGGATACGCCCCTGCCGGCACAGGCCCTATGCACTGTTCCACAGCCGCGGCAGCTCGACCACGGCAGACCACCGGGGCGTGGCAGATCACCGGACCAGGACCACCTGGACGTCCATCACGTTGGTGCCGGTCGGCCCGGTGACGATGAGATCGCCCAGCGCGCGAAAGAACGAATAGGCGTCGTTGTCGGCCAGCGCCCGGCGGGGGTCGAGGCCGAGCTCTCTCGCCCGCGCGACGGTGGCGCCGTCGACCACGGCGCCGGCCGCGTCGGTGGGGCCGTCGATGCCGTCGGTGCCGGCCGAGGCCACCAGCACCCCGTCGCGACCGTCGAGCGCCAGCGCCGCGCCCAGCGCCAGCTCCTGGTTGCGCCCGCCGCGGCCCGAGCCGGTGACGGTGACGGTGGTCTCGCCCGCCGCCACCAGGCAGCTCGGCGGTCTGAGCGCCAGCGCCAGGGCGGCCAGCGCCCCGCCGGCGTGCCGCGCCTCGCCGGTGAGGGTGGTCGTCAGCAGCCGCGCCGCGTAGCCGCGGCGCGCCCCCTCGGCCACCGCCGCCTCGGCCGCCAGCCGGTTGTTGCCCACGATCTCCACCCGCACCCGCTCGAAGCACGGGTCGCCGGGCTTGGGGCTCTCCTCGCGCTCGCCGCGCGCGCCGCGCGCCAGCTCGTCGCGCACCGCCGCCGGCACCCGCTCCAGCACCCCCCGCCGCTCGAGCACCGCCCACGCCTCGGCGAAGGTGGTCGGATCGGGCGACACCGGCCCGGAGGCGATGACGTCGAGCGGGTCGCCCACCACGTCCGACAGCACCAGCGCCAGGACCGGCGCCGGCGCGGCGGCGCGCGCCAGCCGGCCGCCCTTCAACCGGTCCAGGTGCTTGCGGACCGCGTTCAGCTCGCCGATGGTGGCGCCGGCGCGCAGCAGGGCGTCGGTGGTCGCCTGCAGGTCGGCCAGCGACACCCCCTCGCTCGGCAGGGCCACGAGCGCCGAGCCGCCGCCCGAGACCAGGCACAGCAGCGCCTCCTCGGGCGCCAGACCGCCGGCCAGCTCGACAAGCGCCCGGCCGCCGGCGACGCTGCCCTCGTCGGGCACCGGGTGGCCGCCGACCACGGTCTCGACCCCGGGCGGCGCCGCTCCGCCTCCTGAGGGCACGGTCACCGCGATGCCGCCCGCCAGCCGCTCCCCCAGCGCCGCCGCGGCGCCGCGCGCCATGGCCCGCGCCGCCTTGCCGATCGCCGCCAGCCGCACCGGGCCGTCGCCCGGCAGCGCCGCCGGCCGGCGCGCCAGAAACTCGCGCACCAGCCGCTCGGGCTCGACGGCGGCCACAGCCGCCTCGACGCACGCCCGTGCGTCGGCTCTCAGCCGCTCGGACGCCGTGCCGCCTGCCGGAGGTGCCATCGCGGGCGCGCCGTCCGTGCGACCTGGTCGGCGCCGGTGCTAGCCCGCGCCGATCCGCCGCCGGTAGGCCTCGGTGTCGTAGACCTCGGGGTTGACCGGGTTGTCGGCCGGCTGGCGCGCCAGGAAGCGCAGCGCGTTGCCGGCCGCCATGGTCGCCATCTTGCCGCGGGTGTCGGCCGAGGCGCTGGCGACGTGCGGCAGCAGCACGACGTTGTCGAGCTCGGCCAGCCCGTCGGCCATCGCCGGCTCGTCCTCGTAGACGTCGAGCGCGGCGCCGGCGATCCAGCCCTCGCGCAGCGCTCGGACCAGCGCCTTCTCGTCCACCACCGGGCCGCGCGAAGCGTTGATCAGGTAGGCACCGCGCTTCATCGCGCGCAGCCGCGCCTCGTCGATCAGGTGGTGGGTCTCGTCGGTCAGCAGCGGATGGAGCGAGACGAAGTCGCTCTCGGCCAGCAGCTCGTCGAGCTCGGCCCAGTCGGCCAGCTCGGAGGCCTCGATCGCCTCGCGCGCGTACGGGTCGAACGCCAGCACCCTCATGTCGAACCCCACGGAGCGCTTGGCCACCGCCTCGCCGATGCGGCCGTAGCCGATGATGCCGAGGGTCTTGCGCCGGCCGCTGGCGCCGGTGCCGACGTCGTCACCGAGCAGCAGGTTCGGGCCCCAGATCTTGTACTTGCCGGCCACCATGTAGTTGTGGGCCTGCGGCACCCGCCGCGCCACCGCCATCAGCATCGCCCAGGTGAGGTCGGCGGTGGTCTCGGTCAGCACGCCCGGAGTGTTGGCGACCGGGATGCCCAGCTCGGTGGCGGCCTCGACGTCGATGTTGTTGAACCCCACCGCCATCTGCGCCACCCCCAGCAGCTCCGGGTTGGCCGACAGCACCTCGCGGTCGATCGGTTCGGTGAGAAGCGGCAGCAGCACGCGGCAGCTCCGGACGCCGGCGAGCAGCTCGTCGCGGGTCAGCCCGGCGTCCTCCTGCTGCTGGAAGACGGTGAGCTCCACGCCGGCCTCGCGCAGCAGCTCGAGCCCCGGCGCCGGGATCTTGCGGGTGATGAAGATGTCGACGTCGCTCACGCTCTCTCCTCCCACAGCTTCTCCTCGCGCAGGAAGGCCGCGAACCCGTCGCGATCGGCGACGGCCCGCTCGATCCGCCCCACCCCTTCCTGGATCTGCTCCAGACCGGTGGCGATCGACAGCCTGAGGAAGTGCTGTCCCTCGGCGCCGATCGCGCCGAACGAGTTGCGGTCCATGGTCGCGACGCCGTAACGGTAGAGCAGGAACATCTGGAACATGTTGGACGGGCAGGTGCGGCGGCGCACCGCCTCGGGCAGCGCCGCGTGGGCCTCGATGACCCCCAGCCGGTCGCACGCCCCGCCGATGTTGGGAAAGACGTAGAACGCGCCCTTGGGGCGCTGGCAGCGCACGCCGTCGATGGCGTTGAGCGCCGGCACCACCCAGTCGCGGCGCCGCTCGAACGCCTCGACCATGCGCGCCACGGCGGCGGCGCTCTCGGGGCTCTCGTAGGCGGCCCGCCCCGCCTCCTGGATGAACGGCGGCACGCACGAGACCACGTTGATGTTGAGCTGCTTGAAGATCGACGCCTCCCGGCGGGTGGGCAGCACCGCCCAGCCCAGCCGCCAGCCGGTCATCGCGAACCCCTTGGAGTGGCCGCTCACCAGCACGGTGCGCTCGACCATGCCGTCGTGGGTGGCGATCGTGTAGTGGCGCTCGCCGTCGAACAGGATGTGCTCGTAGACCTCGTCGGTGTAGACCCGCACGTCGGGCGGGCAGCGCTCGCGCACCACCCGCGCGATGCCCTCCAGCACCTCGTCCGACAGCACGCCGCCGGTCGGATTGGAGGGCGAGTTGAGGATGATCAGCTTGGTGCGGTCGCTGACCAGCGCCGCCAGGTCGTCGGGGGTGAAGGCGAAGCCGCTCTCCTCGGACAGGTGGAGCGGCCGCGGCTCGGCGCCGACGTAGGTGACCCACGACTCGTAGATCGGAAAGCCCGGGCTGGGGTAGATCACCTCGTCGCCGGGCTCGACGTAGGTCTGGAAGGTGTAGCTGATCGGCGGCTTGGCGCCGGGCGTCACCACCACCCGGTCGGGGTCGACCGCCAGGCCGCGCGTCGCCTCGACGTGGCGGGCGATCGCCTCGCGCAGCGGCCGGATGCCGGCCGGGTCGCAGTAGTGCGAGTTGCCGGCCGCGATCTGCTCCATGCCGACCCGGTTGATGTGCTCGGCCGAGTTGAAATCGGGCTCGCCGAGGTTGAACTTGACCACGTCGATCCCGCGCGCGCTCACCCGCGCGATGTCCTCGCCCAGCTTGAAGGCGTTCTCGGTTCCGAGGGCGTCGATGCGCTGCGCCAGGAGGGGCATGGGGAGCCGGCCGCGAAAGCCGCGGCCCGGGAAGGGCTGCCGACGATTCTAGGTGGCGCCGCGGACGGGGGTCAAATACCAAGCGGCGGCCTTGTGGGGGCGTGTCCGGTGCGACACAATGGCGGCTCTTACCCCTCCGCGGCTCGCCTGCGGAGGCCACCACGACATCGGGAGGGTGCACCGTGCGTTCCGAAATCGCCTGTCTCGCCCTGGGGCTGGGGGTACTCGCCCTCGCCTGCTCCTCGCGCAAAGCCGAGCTGCAGCAGGCGGCGGCCCCTGAACCGCCGCGCGCCGAGGCGCGGCCGACCGAGCTCGAGAAGCACGGGCACGTGCGGGTCGACCCGTACTACTGGCTGCGCGAGCGCGACAACCCCGAGGTGATCGCCTATCTCGAGGCCGAGAACGCCTACCTCGACGGCGTCCTGGGACATACCGACGCCATGCAGGGAGAGCTGTTCGACGAGATCGTCGGCCGGATCAAGCAGGACGACGAGTCGGTGCCGTACGAGGACGGCGGCTACTACTACTACTGGCGCTACCCGGAGGGCGGGGAGTACCGCATCTACGCCCGGCGCCAGGGCTCGCTCGACGCTCCCGAGCAGGTGATGGTCGACGGCAACCAGATGGCCGAAGGCCACGAGTTCTTCTCGCTGCGCGGCCTCGACGCGAGCCCCGGGCACGACCTGCTGGCCTACGCCGTCGACACCGTCGGGCGGCGCAAGTACACGCTCAAGTTCCGCGACCTGGCCACCGGTCGGGACCTGCCGGACACCATCGCCGAGGTCACCGGCAACGGCGCCTGGGCCAACGACAACAAGAGCTACTTCTACACCAAGCAGGACCCCGAGACCCTGCGCTGGCACCGGGTCTACAGGCACGTCCTGGGCACCGACCCGGCCGAGGACGAGCTGGTCTACGAGGAGCTCGACGAGGAGTTCTCGAGCTACGTCACCAAGACCAAGTCGAAGCGCTACCTGCTGATCGTCTCCGACCAGACGCTCTCTTCGGAGGTGCGCTACCTCGACGCCGACCGGCCCGGTGACCAGCCCAAGGTGTTCCTCGAGCGCGAGCCCGACCACGAGTATTCGATCGACCACTTCGGCGACCGCTTCCTGGTGCGCACCAACTGGCAGGCCAAGAACTTCCGCCTGATGGAGGCACCGATCGGCAGCCGCGGCAAGGGCAGCTGGCGCCCGCTCATCCCCCACCGCGACGACGTCTATCTCGGCAGTTTCGAGGTCTTCCAGAACCACCTGGTGGTGTCGGAGCGCAGGGAAGGGCTGATCCGCATGCGGGTCCGGCCGTGGGACGGCAGCCCCGAGCACTACCTGGACTTCGGCGAGCCGGCCTACCTGGCCTACTTCTCCGACAACCCGAAGATGGACACCACGGTGCTGCGTTACGGCTACACCTCGCTCACCACCCCCAACTCGGTGTTCGACTACGACATGAACACCCGGCAGAAGACGCTGCTCAAGGAGGAGGAGGTGCTGGGCTCCTTCGACAAGGCCGACTACCGCACCGAGCGGCTCCACGCCACCGCCGCCGACGGCACCAAGGTGCCGATCTCGCTGGTCTACCGCCGCAACCTGTTCCACGGCGACGGCTCGAACCCGCTGCTGCTCTACGGCTACGGCTCCTACGGCGCGTCGATCGACGCCTCGTTCCGCTCCGACCGCCTGAGCCTGCTCGACCGCGGCTTCGTCTACGCCATCGCCCACATCCGCGGCGGCCAGGAGATGGGGCGCCAGTGGTACGAGGACGGCAAGCTGCTCAAGAAGAAGAACACCTTCACCGACTTCATCGACTGCGCCCGCTTCCTGGTCGACCGCCGCTTCACCAGCCCCGACCGCCTGTTCGCCTACGGCGGCAGCGCCGGAGGTCTGCTGATGGGCGCCGTCACCAACATGGCGCCGGAGCTGTTCACCGGCATCGTCAGCAGGGTGCCGTTCGTCGACGTCGTGACCACCATGCTCGACGACGACATCCCGCTCACCACCAGCGAGTACGACGAGTGGGGCAACCCCAACGAGAAGGAGTACTACGACTACATCCTCTCGTACTCGCCCTACGACAACGTCGAAGCGCGCGCCTACCCCCACCTCCTGGTCACCACCGGCCTGCACGACTCCCAGGTCCAGTACTGGGAGCCGGCCAAGTACGTCGCCAAGATGCGGGCGCTCAAGACCGACGACAACCTGTTGCTACTGAAGACCGACATGGGCGCCGGCCACGGCGGCGCCAGCGGCCGCTTCAAGCGCCACCGCGAAACGGCGCTGATCTACGCCTTCCTGCTCGATCTGGCGCCGCCGGTGCCCGCATGAGCTAGACCGGCTCGAGCGGCGGTGCCGGCATGAGCGGCGCGAGCCCCCGAACCCCACGGCAGAGGAGCCGAGCATGAGCGACGAGAACCCCAAGGCCCCCATCGGCTCCGTCGGTTGGATCGACCTGACGGTCGACGACGCCGACACCGTGCGCGACTTCTACGCCGCCGTCACCGGCTGGCGCCCCGAGCCGCTCGACATGGGCGGCTACAGCGACTACAACATGGTCGCCCCCGGCACCGGCGAGCCCACCGCCGGCGTCTGCCACGCGCGCGGCGGCAATGCCGGAATGCCTCCGGCCTGGCTGATCTACATCGTCGTCGAAGACCTCGACCAGAGCCTCGCGAGCTGCCAGGAGCTGGGCGGCGAAGTGGTGTCGGGGCCGCGGCAGATGGGCAAGGACCGGTACTGCGTGATCCGCGACCCGGCAGGGGCGTTCGCGGCGTTGTATCAGCAGGGGTAGGAACGGCGCACAAGCCAGAGCAGACCGGCGCATGCGTCGGCATCCAGACCTCGAACCGGCCGCTGCCCGGCCGCATCGGCGCGCAGGCTGCGCCGGCTCCAACGCCGTGACGCCACGATCGTCATGAAACCGCGCCCGGCCCACTCCGACAGGGGCCTCCTGAAGCTGCTGACGAAGAGCTGGGTCTACCGCCTGCAGAAGCGCCTCGTCGGATATCGAATCAGCCGCTCGACCCGTTGGTGGTTCCTGTTGGTCTCGAGAGGAAGCCAAAGGCATCAGGTTGCGGGGCGGCTGGGCGACGCCGGTGCAAGGCGTCTTGTCGACTGCTACGATGGGTTGATTGACCTTTCCGGCCTCAATAGACACTGGCGCCACCAGATTGTCGACAATAGGGCTGACACATCTGGCACTATGCGTGCCCTGGTGGAAGGTTTCAAGTCGGAGCCGACTCCGGCAGCTGGTTTGTAGTTCCCGGACAAGCCACCGCCGCTGCCTTAGTCCTGCCCATTATCTGCCGCCCAACGGCCCGCCCGCGCGGACATGGGAGCGCAACGCGTTCACCGACGGGCGGTCTGGGAACCGAGTGCCAAGCGAATGGGACACTCGAAGCTAGTGCACACTCAGGGAGCTTACTGCTCTGATTCTCCTGCGATCAGGGTTAGGTGAAATGAGTTTCCTACGGGTTTTCTCGGTTGTTGCGTTGTCCTTGTCTGGAATCTCCGCGTTAGTGCTAAGCATTGCTCTCGTTGTAGTGTTCTCTATTCCCGTCAATGAACTCCCAGTTGTGGAGGCCGGTCAAGGCCACCTCACGATGCTCAGCCTTACCTACCCGAGGACCTTTGTCTCGCTCTGCTGGGCCTACTCGGTGGTAGCAGGTGTTGCGTCACTTGGGCTTCGAAGCAGGAGACGCTGGGCCTATTACACTTGGCTCGTTCTACTTGGCCTGCTGATCTTGTGGAGCCTATTGAGCGTAGTTTCCGAAGCAGCAAACCTCCTGA
The DNA here is from genome assembly GCA_041574955.1 of Thermoanaerobaculia bacterium. Classification (GTDB taxonomy): domain Bacteria; phylum Acidobacteriota; class Thermoanaerobaculia; order Multivoradales; family JAHEKO01; genus CALZJC01. The sequence goes on from JBFGNS010000060.1 coordinate 23,500, forward strand.
CGAATGACTCGGTAGGAAGCTCCCCGGGCCTCATTCCTGACTTCGCAGTCGCGTCGGCCATCGTAGCCATTCCCCTCGGTCTCGGGGTATCGGTGGGGGCACTTCTGCTGCTGCGAAGACTGAGACAAGCTTGGCCAAGTCAATGATCCGGCGACCGGCGGAGCACTCCTGATACCCCATTTTGGGGTAACCCCATTTTGGGGTACTTTATGTCCCCAACGGGATTCGAACCCCGGAAGACGCGTTCTCCGAAGGCCTAGCCTTCGCACTCAGTTCCCTGGCCATCTCCTCACCTCGGACCTCGGACTTGGACACCTCGCCGGGAGCTACTCCGGCTCGGATAAAGGCAACCGGCTA
>JBFGNS010000061.1:0-23806 GCA_041574955.1 Thermoanaerobaculia bacterium
CCCTCACCCACACCGAACCTGCCACGCCCCCTCGCCGCCCGCCCCGAGATCCCTCGCTGGACTCGGGGTGACAAGCAGAGCCTGACGGCTCGAAGGGCGTTGGTGGCGGGAGGGCTCGGAGCCGATCGGCTGGAGGGAGCGCCAGCCGGCGGGGGCCCGGGCGGAGCGACATCACCCTCGCCTCTGGAGCGCAGCCCGGGCCACCGCCGGCCCAGCGACCGGGCCCTCACCCACACCGCACCTGCCACGCCCCCTCGCCGCCCGCCCCGAGATCCCTCGCTACGCTCGGGATGACGAGCGGAGCTCGAGGGTCTGGGAAGTCGTGATGGAAGTCGTGGTGGATCGGGGCGCGACTTCCAGCGCGCTCACGTCAAGCCCACGCTAAGGCACCAGCCGCTCGCCGCCCTCGTCCCAGGCCTCGAGCGCATCCACCGGGCAGAAGCCGCAGGCGTCGAGCAGCCGCTGCCGGTCGATCTCCGAAGGCTCCTCGGTGAAGGCGACGATCTGCCGGTCGTCGAGCCGGAACACCTCCGGCGCCGTCTTGATGCAGGCGCCGGTGCCGATGCACGAGTCGCGGTCGATGCGTATGGTGAGGCCGGAGAGGCGACGCTCGGGGGGAGGCATGGATGGATTCTAGCGGCACCGCAGCGTACGAACTACGGTGCTGCTTTGCCTCCTCCCAGCCGCCCCGCCCCTCCTTGACCCCCCGCCCTCCCCGGTCTAGGGTTCGCGGCCGGGCGGAAGATGGGAAGATGGGCCCCGCCGCGCCACCATGCCCGACCGCAAAGACAGCTCCGGCTCCTGGTGGAGCCGGCACGAGCTAGCCCCCGGCCACTCCGCCCGCTGGCGGATCGGGCCGCTCGGGCTGTGGGCGCTGAGCGGCCAGCACGAGTGGCAGCTGGCCTACGACTGGGACCCCGAGCTGGACATGGCGCAGGACTGGGAGCACGAGGCCGGCGCCCCCTTTCCCGAGGAGCCGCCCAACCACGAGCGCTACGTCGTCGGCGACACCGGCGACTTCCTCACCCTCGGCCCGAAGCTCGCCGACCGGCCGGTGATCTCGCTGCCGCGGGTGCCGTTCCACCTGCTGCCGGAGCAGGAGACCACGCTCTACGTCGGCTCGCCGATCTGGCTGCGGCTGAGCGTGGGCGAGCCGCCGGTGGAGATCAAGCAGCTGCCCACCCGCCGTCCGTCCGACAGCTGGTTCGGCGGCTCGACCCGCGAGGGCGAGGCCTGCTACGCCATCAAGACCCGCGCGCTGACCGATCTGGACAAGCTGCCGGTCTTCCACCGCAGCGCCGTCACACCGGTGCTGATCCGCAACCAGGCGGCCGACTCGCTGTGGCTCGAGAAGCTCAAGCTGCCGGTGCCCTACCTGTCGCTGTTCGCCGGCCAGGACTCGCGGCTGTGGACCGAGCGCGTCAGCCTGACCCGCAGCGAGACGTCCGGCATGGCGTCGCTCGACATCCGCTCGGGCCCGCCCGAGGAAGCGCCGGGAGCCGAGCCGGTGACGCGGCCGCGCCTCACCCACGAGCCCAACCTGCTGATCCGAGCCTTCGGCAGCCTGTTCGGTTGAGCGACTGGCGAACAGTCTCCGGGAGAGCACGATGAGCGACTGGCTTTCGACCCTGCGCGACCAGTTCGGCGACTACCTGACGCTCGAAAAGGCGTTCGAGCTGATGCGCGCCGCCATCCTGCTGGCGGTCGGCCTGGTGATCGCCAGCCTGCTGTCGCGGGCGATCCGCCGGCTGATCGCCGACCGCCTGCCGCCGCAGCAGGTGCAGCTCATTCGCCGGCTGGTCTACTACCTGCTGCTCGGTCTGTTCGTGGTCGCCGGGCTGCACCAGCTGGGCTTCAACCTGAGCGTGCTGCTGGGCGCCGCCGGCGTGCTGTCGGTGGCCGCCGGCTTCGCCTCCCAGACCTCGGCCTCCAACCTGGTCAGCGGCCTGTTCCTGATCTTCGAGCGGCCGTTCGAGGTCGGCGACACCATCCAGGTGGGCGGCACTACCGGCGAGGTGCTGGCCATCGACCTGCTGTCGGTCAAGCTGCGCACCTTCGACAACATCTTCGTGCGGCTGCCCAACGAGTCGATGATCAAGTCCGAGGTCAGGACGCTCAGCCGCTTCCCCATCCGGCGCATCGACGTCCAGGTGGGCGTCGCCTACGACTCCGACCTGGCGCTGGTGCGCGCCACGCTGATGGCCACCGCCGACCGCAACCCGCTCAGCCTCGACGAGCCCAAGCCGCTGCTGCAGCTGCTGGCCTTCGGCGACTCGGCGATCAACCTGCAGTTCTCGGTCTGGACCCTACGCGAGAACTTCGTGGCCTTGAAGACCCGCATCCAGGAAGAGATCAAGGCGGCGTTCGACGAGGCCGGGGTCGAGATCCCGTTCCCGCAGCGCACGCTGTCCGCCGGCCGCACCGCGCCGCTGCCGGTCACGCTGGTGGAGCCGGCGGCATCCGAGCCGGCCGGCGACTGAGCGCCCCCGCCGGCCGGGCCTTGCCGCCCGCCAGCCGGAGCCGGGGGCAGAACCAAGGAGCACGACGATGAACTGGAAAGAGAGCCTCCGGGAGGGCAAGGCCCTGTTCGATATCCGCCTGTTCGAGATCAGCAACACGCCGGTGACCGTCGCCACCCTGGCGTCGATCGTGCTGGTGATCCTCGCGACTTTCTGGATCGCCCACCTGCTGCAGCGCGCCGCGATGCGCGCGCTGACCCGCAGGGACGGCGCCGACGAGGGCACCGCCGCGGCCACCGCGCGGCTGGTGCGCTACGTGGTGCTGGTGGTGGGCTTCGCGGTCGGCATCCAGAGCGTGGGCATCGACCTGACGGCGCTGTTCGCCGCCGGCGCGGTGTTCGCCGTGGCAATCGGCTTCGCGATGCAGAACATCGCCCAGAACTTCGTCTCGGGCATCATCCTGCTGGCCGAGCGCTCGATCAAGCCGGGCGACGTGCTCGAGGTCGACGGCCGGCTGGTGCAGGTCACGGACATGGCGATCCGCGCCACCATCGCGCGCACCCTGGACGAGGAGGACGTCGTCATCCCCAACTCGTACCTGGTGACCTCGACGGTCAAGAACTACACGTTCCGCGACTCGCTCTACCGGCTGCGCTCCGTCGTGGGGGTAACCTACTCCTCCGACATGGCCCAGGTGCGCCGGGTGCTGGAGAAGGCCGCCGGCGAGCTCGACTGGCGCTCCTCCGAGCGCGAGCCGAGGATCCTGATGACCGAGTTCGGCGACTCGTCGGTCAACTGGGAGGTGTCGGTCTGGATGGACAACCCATGGCAGATGAACAGCCGCCGCTCCGAGCTCAACCAGGCCATCTGGTGGGCGCTCGCCGAGGCCGGCATCACCATCGCCTTCCCGCAGCTCGACGTCCACTTCGATCCGCCGGTAACCTCGTCGCTCGAGCGGCTTCGGGCCGCGGGCTGATCGTCCCGCAAGGAGGCTGCCGATGAGCCGCAGAAGACGCCGCCACCCGCCGGGCACCGCGCCCGGCATCCTAACCGCTCCCGCCGAGCGGCGCGTCGAGTCGATCACCATCAAGGTCATCGACTACAACGCCGAGCGCTACGAAGAGGCCGAGGTGGCGACGGTGGACGAAACCCTGGCGCACCTCGACCGCGACGACAGCGTCACCTGGGTCGACATCACGGGCGTGCACGACGTCGAGATGCTGGCGGCGATGGGCGAGCACCTGGGGCTCCACCCGCTGGCGCTCGAGGACGTCGTCAACACCCACCAGCGCCCCAAGCTCGAGGACTACGGCTCGCACAACTACGTCGTGCTCCGTCTGCCCCGGCTCGAGGGCGAGCTGAGCTCCGAGCAGTACAGCCTGTTTCTCGGCCGCGGCTGGGTGCTCACCTTCCAGGAGACCGCGGGCGACCCGTTCGAGGCGGTGCGCGACCGGCTGCGCCGCGGCCGGGTGAGGATCCGCGGCGCCGGCTCGGACTATCTGGCCTACGCCCTGATCGACGCCGTGGTCGACGCCTTCTTCCCGCTGCTCGAGCAGTACGGCGAGCGCATCGAGACGCTCGAGGACGAGCTGCTCGACCGGCCGGAGCGCAGCGCGCTGCAGCGGGTGCACGACATCAAGGGCGACCTGCTCGAGATCCGCCGCGCCACCTGGCCGCTACGCGAGGTGATCAACGGCTTCGAGCGCCAGGAGGTCGACCTGATCAGCGACCAGACGCGGCTGTTCCTGCGCGACTGCTACGACCACACGGTCCAGATCATGGACATAGTCGAGACCTACCGTGATCTGTCGAGCGCGCTCACCGATCTGTACCTGTCGAGCGTCAGCAACCGGATGAACGAGGTGATGAAGGTGCTGACCGTGATCGCCTCGATCTTCATCCCGCTGACCTTCCTGGCCGGCATCTACGGTATGAACTTCAACCCCGAGGTCAGCCGCTACAACATGCCGGAGCTCAACTGGGCCTGGGGTTACCCAGTGTTCTGGGTGGTGATCGTGGGGCTCGCCGGCTTCATGGTCTGGCTGTTCCGGCGCAGGGGCTGGCTTTGAGCCGGCGTCCGGCTAGCGCGCCATGAGCGAGACCGACAGCGGCGCCGCCGTCAAGCGGTTCAACGCCTTCTCGGGCGTCTTCACGCCCAGCATCCTCACCATCCTCGGCGTCGTCCTCTATCTGAGGACCGGCTGGGTGGTCGGCAACCTCGGCCTGATGGGGGCGCTGCTGGTGATCGTGCTGGCGCACGTCATCTCCACCATCACCGGGCTGTCGGTGGCCTCGATCGCCACCAACCGCACGGTCGGCGTGGGCGGCGCCTACTTCATGATCAGCCGCTCGCTGGGCGGCTCGGCGGGCGCCGCGATCGGCATCCCGCTGTACCTCGCCCAGGGGTTGAGCATCGCGTTCTACGTCGTCGGCTTCGCCGAGAGCATGGCGCCGCTCGTCGGCGGATTCGATCCACGGTTGATCGCCAGCTTCACCTGCCTGGTGCTGACGCTGATCTCGCTCAAGGGCGCCGACCTGGCGATCAAGACCCAGTACTTCGTGATGGCGGCGATCGGCCTGTCGCTGATCTCGTTCTTCCTCGGCCGCACCCCCGACCCGCCGGCCGAGGTGCCGCTGTTCAACCAGGGCGGGCTCGGTTTCGCGGCGGTGTTCGCGGTGTTCTTTCCGGCGGTCACCGGCATCATGGCCGGGGTCAGCATGTCGGGCGACCTCAAGGACCCACGTCACGACCTGCCGCGCGGCACCCTGGCGGCGATCGCTGTCGGTTTCCTGGCCTACGTCGCGGTGCCGATCTGGCTGGCCCGCAACCTCGACACGGCCACCCTGCTGACCGACAACCAGGCGATGTGGACGGTGGCGCGGGTGCCAGCGCTGATCTTTGCCGGTGTCTGGGCGGCGACCCTGTCGAGCGCGCTGGGCTCGATCCTGGCGGCGCCGCGCACGCTCCAGGCGCTGGCGGTCGACGGCTTCGCGCCGCGCTTCCTGGCGCGCGGCTCGGGACCCGCCAACGAGCCCCGGGTGGGGCTGGTGGGCACCTTCGCGCTGGCGATGGTGGTGATCTGGCTCGGCGGCCTCGACGTCATCGCCCAGGTCCTGACCATGTTCTTTCTCGCCAGCTACGGCGTCACCAACCTGGCCTGCGGGCTCGAACGCTGGGCCGCCAGCCCCAGCTTCCGGCCCACCTTCCTGGTGCCGTGGTGGATCTCGATCGCCGGCGCGGTGGCCTGTTTCTACGTCATGAGCATCATCGACCTGCCGGCGATGCTGCTGGCGGCGGCGATCTGCGCCGCCATCTACTTCCTGGCCCAGCGCCGGGCGCTCGACACCACCTTCGGCGACGCCCGCCACGGCATCTGGGCGGCGCTGGTGCGCTCGTCGCTGCAGCGCTACCGGCGGGCCGAGTTCCACCCGGTCAACTGGCGCCCCAACCTGCTGATCTTCGGCGGCAGCCTGGCACGGCGCTCGTACCTGGCCGAGCTGGGCAACGCGATGGTTCAGGACCGCGGCATCGTGTCGTTCTTCCAGCTGGTAGCCGGCCGGATCCAGGAGCTGGCCGGCAAGCGCCATGAGCTGCTCGAGCTGCTCGAAGGCCAGGCGGCGCAGGAGTTCCCCAACCTGTTCTGCCGGGTGGAGTTCGTGAACGACATCTACAGGGGCATGGTGGAGGTCACGCAGTCGTACGGCGTCGGCAACTTCGAAGCCAACACGGTGATGTTCGGCTGGACCGACAAGCCCGAACGCCAGGAGAGCTACGTCGAAGCGCTGCGCGACCTGCTGGCGCTCGACCGCTCGGCGTTGCTGGTGCGCTACGATCTCGACCGCGGCTTCGGGCTCGGCCGGAAGATCGACATCTGGTGGGGCGGACTGGAACGCAACGGCGCCCTGATGCTGCTGCTCGCCTACCTGATCAACTCGCACGGCCGCTGGCGCGACGCCGATGTGCGGGTGCTCACCGTGGTCGGCTCGGACAAGCGCCGCGAGCGCGCCGAGGCCGAGCTCAGGCGGATCATGGAGGAGACCCGGCTGAGCGCCGAGACCCGCGTGCTGATGCGCCGCGGCACGCCGATCGCCGAGGTGATGCGCGAAGAGAGCGGTGACAGCGACCTGGTGCTCGTCGGCCTGCGCCAGCCCAAACCCGACGAGACCGCCGCCGACTACCTATCGGCCTACGAGCGCATCCTGGCGGTGCTGCCGACCGTCATCCTGGTGGCCAGCGCACCCAGCTTCGAGGGGGCGCCGGTGCTGTTCGACGGCGCCGAGGAGCCAGCCCGGCCGGCGCGTTAGGAGGACCCCCGTGCTGCGCGGCCTGCTGCTCACCCTGGCGATACTCCTGCTCCTCACCGGCGTCACCGTGTGGTGGGCCGGCAAGCAGGCGGCGGCGCTGCCGGAATGGTACCGGCAGGCGGAGGCGGCGGGCGAGCTCGAGCCCGACCTGATGGCCGCCGGCCGCCGCGCCGCCCCCAGGCTGGTGTCGCGCTTCGGGCGCGAGCTGCTCGACGAGCTGACCGACGACGACGGGGTCGAAGACGAGTCGTTCGGCGACCGCCTCGAGCGGCGAGGCAAGCTGCTGCTCGAGAGCTTCCGGCGGGGACGCGAGGTGAGGATGACCGCCGCCGATCTCGAGAGCCTGGTGCTGGCGCGGCTGGCCGACGACGACGAGGGCCGCGAGCTGCTCGCCGCGATGCGCGCGGTGCGCGCCGAGATCGCCGGTGGCCAGGTCGAGCTGGGGGCGGTGGTGGTGCCGGCGCGGCTGCCGCGTGACCGGCTGTCAGTCGAGTTGCGCTCGGCGCTCGACAGGCTGGCGCTTCTCCCCGGCGTCGGCGAGCGCGAGCTGTACGTGGGCCTCCGCGCCACCCCCTACGCGGTCGACGGCAGGCTGCTGATGCGTCCGCCGGTGCGGCTCGAGGTGGGCGGGCTGACCATCGGCTCGGAGCTGGCGGTCAAGCTCCTCCGCCCACCGCCCGCCGCCCTCGCCGCCGGCTTCGAGATCGACCTCGGCCGGGCGCAGGTGCGCGAGGTGGCGGTCGAGGACGGGGTGCTGGTGCTCACCCTGTCGCCGAGGCTCTAGCCCGACCTTGCTCACCACCCAGCAGCGCAAGGTGAAGAGGCCGGGCTAGCCGCGCGCCAGCACCGCCTCGGCCGCCGCCGCGACCCCCAGCGCCGCGTCTCGCCAGCGGAACCGGCGGGCGTGCTCCGGACCCGCCGCGACCAGCCGGCGACGCAGCTCGGCGTCGCCCACGATCCGGCGCAGGCCGGCCACCAGCTCGCCCGCATCGCGCGGATCGCACAGCAGCGCCGCCTCGCCGCACACCTCGGGCAGCGCCCCGGCGCGCGCCGCCAGCACCGGCCGTCCACAGGCCATCGCCTCGAGCGCCGGCAGGCCGAACCCCTCGTAGAGCGACGGCAGCACCAGGGCGTCGGCGCCGGCCACCGTGGCGCGCAGCCGGTCCGCCGCCAGCTCGCCGGTGAACCGCACCCGCTCCCCCAGCGCCGCGGCGGCCGCCGCAACCGAGCGGTCGGCGGTGATGAAGCCTTCCCGCCGGCCCACCAGCAGCAGGTCGTGCGGGATCTCGCCGAGCAGCTGCTCGAAGGCGATCAGCAGGCGGCCGAGGTTCTTGTGCGGCTTGATGTTGCCGACGAAGATCAGGTAGGGGCGCTCGCCGGCCGCGGCCGGCTCGGCGCGGAACCACTCCTCGTCGACGCCCAGCGGCACCGTCCACTCGGCGCCACGCGGCGCGCCGACCAGGCGGTGGAACTCGTCGCGCGTGAACCGCGAATCGAACAGCACGCCGGCAGCTCGCCGCCGCACGCCGTCGAAGGCGAGGCGCGCGTACAGCCGCTTGACGCCGCGGCCGAACACCTCGGGCAGCGCCAGGTGGGCCAGATCGTGCACCGTCACCAGCAGCCGGCCGCGCCAGGCGAGCGGCGCGTTGTAGTGCGGCACCCACACCAGGTCCGGCCGGGCGCGGCGCGCCGCCGCCGGCAGCCACTGCTGGCGCAGGCCGTAGAACGGCGCGCGGTGGGGCAGGACGGCGGCCGCCGCCGCGCTCCACGGCCTCGCCGCCAGGGCGGCGGGATCGCCCAGCAGCAGGATCCGCCACGCGTCGAGGGCGACGAGCCGGGGCAGCAGCTGCTCGAGGTAGACGCCGATTCCCGACGCCTCGAGCATGCGGGCATCCACCGCTACCAGCGGGCGTCTCTCGCCTGCGCTCATCGCCAGCGGCGATTGTAGTGGGCGAGCCGGCGGCGGCGGGTGTGTCGTGTGCCACGGCCGGCGGCCGGTGCGGGCGTGTAGCATCGCTTCCGGCCATGAAACCGCGTGCTGCAGGCTGGCTGCTCGTCGCCACCGCTCTCGCCGCCGGCGCCGCCGCCGCCCAGCAGCCGGCGCTCGAGCCGGCTGCCGCCGAGCGGTTCGCGCGGCTGGCGCTCGACTGCGTCCACCGCGAGTACCCCAACAAGATCGCCCACGTCATGGCCGGCGACGCCGATGCGCGGCCGCCGCGTGTGCTGACGCCGGCGTTCTACGGCTGCTACGACTGGCACTCCTCGGTGCACGGCCACTGGCTGCTGGCCAGGCTGGCGCGCACCTTCCCCGAGGCGCCGTTCGCCGCCGCCGCGCGGGCCGCCCTCGACGCCAGCCTGACCGCCGACAACGTCGCCGCCGAGGTGGCGTACCTCGAGGGCGAGGGTCGGGTGTCGTTCGAGCGCCCGTACGGCCTCGCCTGGCTGCTCCAGCTGGTGGCCGAGCTGCGCCAGTGGAGCGATCCGCAGGCCCAGCGCTGGGCGTTCGAGCTCGGACCGCTCGAGCGGCTGGCGGCAGCGCGCATCGCCGACTGGCTGCCCAAGCTCACCCACCCGATCCGCACCGGCGAGCACTCGCAGACGGCTTTCGCCTTCGGCCTGATCCTCGACTGGGCGCGGACCGCCTCCGAGAGCGATCTGGCGGCGCTGGTCGACGAGCGGGTGCGCTCGTTCTATCTCGACGACCGCGACTGCCCGCTGGCCTACGAGCCCTCGGGGCAGGACTTCCTGTCGCCCTGCCTGGCGGAGGCCGATCTGGTGCGGCGCATCCTGGCGCCGCCGGCGTTCGCCGCCTGGCTCGGCGCCTTCCTGCCGACCCTGCCGCTCGACGGCTCGGCGGCCTGGCTGGAGCCGGCGGTGGTCACCGATCCGACCGACCCCAAGCTGGCGCACCTCGACGGCCTCAACCTGAGCCGCGCCTGGATGCTCGACGGCATCCTCTCGCGTCTGCCCGAGGGCGACCCGCGGCGGCCCGCCCTCGCCGCCGCCGCCGACCGCCACCGCGCCGCCGGCCTGCGCGCCGTCACCGGCGAGCACTACGAAGGCGGCCACTGGCTCGGCAGTTTCGCCACCTATCTGGTGACCGGTCGCGGGCTCGGCTGAGAAGGCGGTGACAGGATGCTCACAGCATCCGCGGTGGTCAGCAGCCACCGCGGTGGCCTGAGTATCCTGTCACCGTTGTTGCGGTGGCCCGACCCGGGCACACCCGGGCTCGTCTCCCCCATGACCTCCCAATCCGGCTACTTCGAGCTCGTCCGCGACAACCGAGACTACCGGCTCCTGTGGCTGGGGGACATGGCGTCGCTGCTCGGCGACTGGCTCAACACCATCGCGCTCTACGTGCTGGTTCGGCAGATGACCGGCTCGCCGATGGCGCTCGGACTGGTGTTCGTCATCAAGACCCTGCCGTTCGCGCTCGCCTCGCCGCTCGCCGGCCTGCTGGTCGACCGCTTCGACCGCAAGCGCCTGATGATCGGCGCCGACCTGGCGCGCGCCGTGGTGGTGCTGGGCTTCCTGGCGATCCGCGACGCCGCGCAGCTGCCTTGGCTGTACGGCCTGATCGCGCTGCAGATGGCGCTTGGCGCGGTGTTCATACCGGCGCGCTCGGCGGCGCTGCCCAACATCACCACCCCGCGCCAGCTGCTCACCGCCAACGCCCTGTCGGGCGCCACCTGGTCGGTGCTGCTGGCGATCGGCGCCGCTGCCGGCGGCGTCGCCACCGATCGGCTGGGCACCGACGCGGTGTTCGTGCTCGACGCCGCCAGCTACCTGGTGTCCGCCCTGCTCCTGGCGGGCGTGCGCATCCCGCACCAGCCAGCGGTCTCCGGCCCGGTGCGGCTGCGCGCCGCCCTCGGCGACATCGCCGACGGCTGGCGCCAGCTGGTGCGCCGCCCCGAGATCGGACGTATCGCGCTGGTCAAGCCGGTCTGGTCGCTCGGCGGCGGCGGCCTGGTCTACGCCCTGGCGCTGGCCGGTGAGGCGTGGCGACCGGAGGCGCCGGCGCTCGGCATCGGCCTGCTCTACGCCGCCCGCGGGCTGGGAACCGGCATCGGGCCGGTGGCGGCGCGCGCCGCGCTGCCCGACCCGCGTCGCTGGCCCACGATGTTCGGCCTCGGCATCGCCGCCTCGGGCGCCTGCTACCTGGCGGTGGGGCTGAGCGAGTGGACGGCCGTGCTGCTGCCCGTGCTGGTGGTCCTGGCCCACACCCCGAGCGGCGCCAACTGGGTGCTGTCGACGGTGCTGCTCCAGCGGCGCACGCCGGACCGCTACCGCGGCCGCGTGTTTGCCACCGAGTGGCTGCTGATCACGGCGGTCGACAGCGCCGCGATCGTGGCAGCGGCCGCCCTGCTCGAATCCGGCGCCACCCTGCGCCAGGCGATCCTCGCCTTCGCCGCCCTCGAGATCGCCGGCGGCCTCGGCTGGCTGGCGGCCGCCGCCCCCGCGGAGCGCCGCTCGCCGGACTAGCCCGGCCCCACGGCCACCGCCACGGCCCTAGAGCTCCCGCTCCGGGAACACGAGGTTCATCACCACCGCGCCGAGGCCGCCGACCATCAGACCGGAGCCGAGGAAGGTGCGGGCGGCCTCGGGCAGCTGGGCGACGATCGCAGGCCGCAACTCGACGCCGAGTCCGAGCGCCATCGCCGCGGCGACGATCACCAGGTTGCGACGCGTCGGCGCGACCGCGCGGTGAAAGATGGCGGCGCCGCTCGCGAAGATCATGCCGAACATGATCAGTCCGCCGCCGCCGATCACCGCCGGCGGGATGGTGGCGAACAGCGCCCCGACCTTGGGCACCAAGCCGAGCGCCACCAGCAGTGCGCCGCCGACCGCCGTCACGTGCCGGCTGGCCACGCCGGTGAAGTTGACCAGGCCGACGTTCTGCGAGTACGAGGTGTTGGGGAAGGCGCCGAACACCGCCGCCAGCCCGCTCATCACGCCATCCGCCACCAGCCCGCCCTTGAGCTCGGAGTCGGTCGGCTCGCGGCCCACCGCGGCGACGACGCCCGAGATGTCGCCGATCGTCTCGATGGTCGAGACGACGTAGATGAACCCCATCAGCAGGCACGGCGCCCAGGCGAACTCGAGCCCGAACGGCACGACGCTCGGCAGCGCGAACCAGCCGGCCCCGGCGGCGGGCGCCAGATCCACCTTGCCCACCGCCAGCGCCGCCAGATAGCCGGCGACGACCCCGACCAGCATGCTGGCATAGCTCACCAGCCCGCGGCCCAGCCTGTTGAGCAGCAGCGTCACCCCGAAGACTAGCGCCGCCAGCGCGAGGTTGGTGAGCGAGCCGTAGTCCTCGGCGCCGCGACCGCCGGCGGCGTAGTCGATGCCCACCGGCACCAGCGTCAGACCGATCAGCATCACCACCACGCTGGTCACCAGCGGCGGGAACAGCCGCCGCAGCCGGACGATCGAGAAGCCGAGCGCGATCTCGACCACCGATGCCGCCAGGCACGCCCCGAGCACTGCCGCCAGGCCGTGGTCGCGGCCGACCGCGATCGCGGCGCCGACGAACGCCACGCTGGTACCCATGATGATCGGGATGCGGCCGCCCACCGGTCCGAGCGGGTACGACTGGACGATCGAGGCCAGCCCGGCCATCACCAGCACCGCCTGCAGCACCAGCGCGGTGTCGCCCACCGCCAGCCCGATGCCGCCGGCGATGATGAGCGGGATCGCCATGTTGCTCAGCAGCATGGTGACCACGTGCTGGGCGCCGAGCGGCAGCGCCTGGGCCAGCGGCGGGCGGTCGTCGATGCCGAAGACGGCGCGCGCCGGCGCCGCCGCCGGGCGCTCGTCGCCGGCGTCGTTCACCGTTCGCCCCGTCCCTGGCCGCCGGCCGCCGGCACCGCGTCGAGCAGCCGCCGCTCGGCGTCGTAGTCCAGCCGGCGCCGCGCCTCTTCCGGCGTCAGCCAGACCAGGCGCCCGACCTCCTCGCCGGGCTCGAACTCGCCTTCGTCGTCCACCTCCATGTGCCAGAACAAGACGACCTTGGGGACCCCGCTTACGGTGTAGACGGTGCCGCCGGCGAAGCGGTCGAGCCGGGCGCGGCAGCCGGTCTCCTCCCACACCTCGCGCAGCGCCGTCTCCTGCCAGCTCTCGCCGGGGTCGCGCTTGCCCTTGGGCAGCGTCCAGTCGTCGTGGCGCGGCCGGTGGATGACGGCCAGCTCGCCGCGCCCGACCTGCCGCCGCCACAGCACCCCGCCGGCGGCCTCGATGACATCGCGCGCCCGGGGCGGCATCGTGCCGGCGATTCTAGCGGCCGGCGCCGCTCACGGCAGGAGCTCGGAGTCCTGGTTGACCGCGACCCAGTTGTACCAGAAGGTGTCGATGCCGGTGAGCGGCTCGAAGCCGTCGCCGCCGGCGCGCGCCGCCGTCACCAGCTCGCCGGCCGTGCCCTCGGCCCCGTCCGCCAGCCGCCAGGCGGAGGTCGAGGCGAACATCGAAGCGCCGGGCCGGCGGTGGAACAGCAGCCGGACCCCCTCGCCGTCGCCGCCGTCGAGGCTCACCAGCCGGCCGCCCTCGACCGCAGCGTGCGGCACCGCTCGCGCACGGCCGTCGAGGAAGAAGCCGAAGATCGGGGCCTTGGGCGGCAGCCTCTGGTCGGCCACCTCGAGGCCGCGGAAGGTCCGATCGTTGGCGAAGTAGTCGCGGTACGGGTTGCGCGGCTCGTGCTGCCGGCCGTCGACCGTCAGCGCCAGCGTGTCGGGGTGGCGCGAGCGCCAGTCGCCCCAGGTCGCCTTCTCGGCCACCGGCAGCTCCACGAGGTCGGCGCCCTCCATCTCGCCGCCGATGGCTTCCGAGGTCATGATCGACCACCAGCTGTCGGTCTCGCGGTCGCGCATCACCAGCGACGCCTGCCACAGGGCGCCAGAGGCCTCGAAGGTCAGCTCCCGACCGCCGTAGCTCCGGCCGTACACGACGGCCGTGTTGGCCAGCGGTCACCAGACCGCGGCGTAGGCGGTGCCGGCGGTCCGGTCGTTGACCACCTCGTGGCTGTTGAGCAGGTTCAGGTCGTACGCCTTGGCCCGGCCGTCGATCACCACCCCCAGCACCCAGGCGTCTTCCGGGATCGCCGCCTCGGTCGCCGGCACGAACTCGGGGTCGACGATGGCCGCGATGCGGCCGCGCGGCAGGAGCTGCTCGACCCCCGGCGGCGGCTGGTCGGCAGCGGCAGCCCGGTCGCTCGTCATCGCTCCGCCGGCCAGCAGGCCGATCGTCGCGGCAAGGCTCTTCGGGGCTCGGCGCATGATCGATCTCCTCGAGGCAGTCTACGGAAGGCGGAGCGAGGGGGATTCGTGAGGCTTGGGGGTTCATCCTGAGCGCAGCGAAGGACCTCAGCACCAACCCCGGCATGGCACTACCGGCCCGCCCGCAGCTCAGCACCACCCCCGGCACGCCACCACCGGCCCGCACAAGCGAGCCCCACAGCCACCGAACCGGCACGCTTACAGTTTCACTCCATGCGAGACTGCCGGCGATGATCCGATCGCGACGCGCCCGCCGCGAGCGGCCGCTCGTACCCACCGCCGTCGCCCTGAGCCTCGCCTGCCTGGCCGCGGCCATCGCCGGCCGGGCCGGCGCAGCGGAGCCGCCGGTCGCCACCCGGGTGGCGCCGGCGGAGCGCTTCGCCGAGCTGCGCCGGCAGCTCATGGCGCGGGTCGCCGGCGGCGAGCTGCCGTCGGTGGCCGTCGCCGCCTTCGCCGGCGGCGAGCTCGTCTGGCAGGAGGCGATCGGCTGGGCCGACCGCGAGCGCTCGATGCCCGCCACTCCCGACACCGCCTACGCCGTGGCCTCGCTCGGCAAGTCGATCCTGTCGACCGCGGTGATGACGCTTCTCGAGGACGGCCGGATCCGGCTCGAGGACCCGGTCGACCGCCATCTGGCACCGGCACGGCTGACCGCCTTCGAAGGCGGCGGTGAGCCGATAACGGTGCGCCATCTGCTCGACATGACCGCCGCCGTGCCCCACGGCTGGCTGATGTACGCCGACCCCGATGCCGCGCCGCTCTCCCCGGCCGAGCTGGTCGAGCGCTACGGCATCTCGGTCTTCCCGCCGGGCGAGGTCTACCTCTATTCGAACCTCGCCTACGGTGTCCTCGAGCGGCTGGTCGAGACGGTCTCGGGCCTTTCCTACGGCGAGTTTCTCCACCAGCGGGTGTTCGCGCCGCTGGCGATGGAGCACGGTTTCGTCGGCCCGCCGCCCGCCGGCGCAGCGGTGGCCACGCCCTACTCGGCCACCGGCGCGCCGCTGCCGTTCCCCAACTCGGCACCGCGCAGCTCGCTCGGCACCTGGGCCAGCCTCGAGGACCTGGTGCGCTACGGCCGCTTCCACCTCGGCCGGCCAGCGCCCGGGCAGCGCCCGATCCTGTCGCCGGCCACGCTTCGCCTCCAGCACCGGCTGCGCTCGGCGGCGCCGTTCGCCCTCGGCGCCCTGGGATGGGGCTCGATCGAGCTCGGCGACGATCTTCTCTGGCTGCTGTCAAACGGCCGCATGAGCGGCTACACGTCGACCCTGGCGCTGTTCCCCGAGCAGGGGGTGATGGTGGTCTGTCTGGCCAACGTCAGCTCCGAGAGCGGCGTCACCGACGAGATCGCCACCGCCGTCGCCGGTGAGCTGGTGCCGGGGCTGCTGGAGCGGATCCAGCAGGCGATGGAAGCCTGGGAGGCCGCCACCTACCGCCCGTACCGCCCCGGAGCCGAGCTGGCCGGCGAGTGGGTCGGCGCGGTGCGCACGCCGGACGGCGAGCAGCGCGAGCTGCGGCTCGTCTTCCAGCCCGACGGCGACGTCCACGTGCGGCTCGCCGGACAGCTGCCGACGCTGCTCGACGGAGTCGCCTGGGAAGAGGGACTCCTCACCGGCAGCTTCGCCGCCAACCTCCTGACCGAGGCTGGCCCCGTCGCGCAGCAGATCACCTTGGGCATGCGCCTCGCCGGCGAGGCCCTCTCCGGCTACGCCAGCGCCGCCTGGGAGGACGACCGCGGCCGCTTCTCGCTGCCCTCCTACGTGCGGCTGGTGCGGAAGCGGGAGCTGGAGCTCGAGTGAACGCGATCTGCGCAGCGCCTTGGTGCCTGGTGGCCCGGCCGGCTCGGAGTCCAGGGGAGAGGGGTCCCGGGGCACCGGTGCGCGTGCTGGCCCGGCCGGCTTGGAGTCGCGGGGGATGGGGTCCCTGGGTACCGGCTCGCGCCTTGTCGGACTTTGCAGGGGGTGCGCTCGCCTGCACTCGGCTGGCGCGCGGGTGTCGGCGTCGGACTCCCGCGGGGGTTGCGCTGCGCTGGCCGAGAGCTACCCAGGGACCCCATCCCCCGCGCCTCTGACGCCAGCCTCCGAGAGAGCTGGGGCGCAAGGGGCTGCGAGCTTTGCCGTTGGGGTTCGCGGGCTCGAGGCCGAGCACATGGCGGCCGGCCGGTCACCGGCCGCAACCGAAAGTCGTCCTGAGCATAGTGAAGGACCTCAGCACCAACCCCGGCAGGCGCACCCCGGCGCGCAGCAGCACCGCAACGCCCCCGGGCCCTCAAGCCCTCTCGCCCCGGAGGTCGGCGTCAGAGGCGGGAAGGACAGGGTCCCGGGGTAGCTCTCCGCCAAGCGTCTTCCCGAGCGGCAGCGAGGGACCTCAGCACTGACCCTGGCCCGGGCCTGCCGGTCCTGCGCGGCCAGCGGAGTGCAGGCGAGCGCCCCCCGCGAGAGTCCGACCGCGCGCGAGCCGGTACCCTGGGACCCTGTCCTTCCCGACTCCCAGCCGCCCGGGCCAGCACGCATGCCGGCGCCGAGCCCGGTGCTACGCTGCCGCGCATGTGGCAGGACAAGGTGGTGTGGGTCACCGGGGCCTCCTCGGGGATCGGGGAGGCGCTGTTCAAGGCGCTGGACCGGCGCGGGGCGCGGGTGGTGCTGTCGGCGCGGCGGTGGGAGCGGCTCGCGGCGCTCCGTGCCGCCTCGGCCGAGCCGGCCCGCCACGCCGTCGTGCCGCTCGACCTGGCGGATACCGGCGCGATGCCCGCCGCCGTCGAGCGCGCTCTGGCCCACGCCGGCCGGATCGACGTCATGGTGCACAACGCCGGCATCAGCCAGCGCTCGCTGGTGGTCGACACCGCGCTCGAGGTCGACCGCCGGCTGCTCGAGGTCAACTTCTTCGGCACCGTGGCGCTGACCAAGGCGCTGCTGCCGGCGATGCTCGACGCCAGCGGCGGCCGGTTCGTGGTGGTCACCAGCCTGGTGGGCAAGATCGGCACCCCAAAGCGCTCGTCCTACGCCGCTTCGAAGCACGCCCTGCACGGCTTCTTCGACTCGCTGCGCGCCGAGCTGTGGGAGCGCGGCATCCGGGTCACCCTGGTCTGCCCGGGCTTCATCAGGACCGACCTGCCGCTCCACGCGCTGACCGGCGACGGCTCGCCGCAGGGCACCATGGACCGCGCCCAGCTCGAAGGCTACCCGCCCGAGCGCTGCGCCGAGAAGATCCTCGCCGCCGTCGAGCGCGACCGCGAGGAGGTGCTCATCGGCGGCAAGGAGCGGTTCGCGGTGCCGCTCAAGCGGTTCTTCCCGACTCTCTTCAGCCGCCTGATCCGGCGCGTGCGGGTGACCTAGCTAGCTCGCCCAGCCGCCGCTCGGCCTCGGCCAGCACTCGGCGGGTGCCGGCGATGCCGACGCCGTACGCGAGCGCCTCACCGCCTTCGCCCACCAGCACCGTCGACGGCATGCCGGTCACCGCGTACGCCTGCTGGTTGTCCTTGGTGCGTGACACCAGGTTGAGATAGCCCACGCCGGCGCGATCGAGAAAGCCCTCGATCTCGGCCAGCTCGCGCACCACCGCCGCCGGATCCTCGACGTCGCCGTACAGGCTGGTGACGCCCACCACCCGCACCTCGGCCGGGTCGTGGGTGGCCGCCCACACCTCGAGCATCGGCAGCTCCTTGACGCACGGCGGGCACCAGGTGGCCCAGAAGTTGACCACCGTCAGGCGCCCGCGGCGCGGCTCGGCCGTCTCCTCGCCGCCGTCGAAATACAGGTAGTCCCAGACCAGCTCGGCCGCCGTCCGCCCGGCCAGCTCGGCCATCGCGGTCCGCTCGGTGCGCCGCTGGTCGACCGTGAGATAGACCGCCTGGGCCGCCGGCGCCAGCAGCGCCAGCACGAGCCCCGCCACGGTCAGACCCTGCACCCGGCGGTCCGCCCCGCGCCGGCCGCGCCACAGCTCGACCAGGCCCAGAAGCGCCATCACCCCCCCGAACACCCAGGGGAACAGAGCCTTCGAGCGGAACCAGCCGAGCCCGGAAAGCACCATCACGGCGAGCGCCGCCAGGCAGTAGAGGAGCGGCAGAGGAAGGACGCGGCCACCGGCCGCAGACCGGGTCCCGGTTGGCTCGCTAGCTGTCATCACCCTCCACTACGCAGCGCGACCGGCCGGAGTTCCCGTGCTCACGGCCGTCGCGGAGCTCAGCCGCGCGCCAACCTCCGCCCCACCGCCGCCACGAACCGCTCGAGCGCGGCCGGCGACTGGGGGAAGAAGAGCGACGGCTCGATCAGCTCGAGCTCCATCACCACCGGCTCGCCGTCGGGGCCGGGAGCGAGGTCGACGCGGGCGTAGAGCAACGGGCTCGCGGCGGCGCGGCCGGCGGCCAGCGCGGCCAGCGCCAGCGCCGCCTCGGCCGGGGCTATCGCGACCGCCGCCGGCGACACCGACTCGTCCTCGCCTTCGAAGCGCGGCGTCTTGCGCACCGCGTGGGTCAGCTCGCCGTCGATCCACACCAGCGCCCGCTCGCCGTGGTCCTCGACCGACGGCAGGTAGCGCTGGACCAGCACGTCGCCGTCCGCCGCCAGCGCCCGCAGGTGGGCCTCGCCGCTCTCGGGCTCGCCGGCGCCGACCCGGACGGTGCGGTAGGAGGCGGCCGAGACCGCCGGCTTGACGACCGCCTCGCGCCAGCCGCGCGCGGCCAGGATCTCCGCCAGCGGCTGCTCGGAGCCGCGGCGCACCAGCGCGGTCGGGGCCACCGGAACGCCGCGCTCGGCGAGCTCCAGCAGGTACCCCTTGTGCAGGTTCCAGCGCACCGCCGCGAGCGGGTTCCACAGCTCGGACACCCGCGCCACGGCCTCGGCCCAGGCCAGAAAGCGCGCCGGCGCCAGCGGGTAGTTCCAGGTGGCGCGCAGCAGGGTGAGCCGTGCCCGCGACCAGTCGGCCGCCGGGTCGTCCCAGCCCACGATCTCGGCCTCGATGCCTGCGGCGGCCAGCGCGGCCGCCAGCGGCGCCTCGTCCGGGTCGGGCTCCGGCAGCTCGACGCAGGAGGCCAGCGCCACATCCATCGGGGGATTCTAGCCGGCACGCGGGGGTCGGAAAGGCACCGGATCAGGGGCCGGGTTGGGGGCCGTGTGGGGGCGAGCACCCGTCCGGCGGGCCGGGTGGTACCGTACCTCGCACTTGAACGAGACGACACGACCGGCAGCGGCGCGGGCGGCACGAGGTCGTCGACCGGCGCGCCGCGGCCGGCCGGGCTGGAGGGAGAGATGAGCAGAGTCCGTATCGCCGAGTGGCAGGAGCTCGGAGACAGGAAGCCGGCGCACGCGCTGGTGGCCGGCGTCGACCTGGTGGTGGTGCGCTACGGCGAAGAGGTGTCGGTGCTCTACGGCCGCTGCCAGCACCGCGGCGCGCTGATGGCCGACGGCTTCGTGCGCGGCGACGACATCGTGTGCGGGGTGCACAACTGGGACTACCAGTTCGCCTCGGGGGTGAGCTCGTACAACCCCGAGGAGCGGCTGCACAAGTTCGGCGCCTGGATCGAGGACGGCGGGGTGTGGGTGGAGGAGGACGAGATCGCCGCCTGGGAGCGCGACAACCCGCAGCCGTACGAGCGCAACGCCTACCAGGGCGCCTTCCAGGACCACTCTAAAGGCAGCCCGGCCGAGCCGCACGTCAAGCTCATCCGCGAGCTGGCCTCGAACGGCCTGGACAAGGTCGGCCACCACGGGCCGGTGGCGGCGATGGGGGTGCCGCGGACCGAGCTGCCGAGCTGGGACGACCTGCAGTTCGTCACCGCACAGCTGGCGCGAGTGCCGCAGCTCGACGACGTCGAGGTGGCGAGCGAGCTGGTGGTGGGGCCGTACGCCGCCAAGCCGCTCCGGCTCGAGATTCCGCTGCTGGTCTCGGACATGAGCTTCGGTGCGCTGTCGTTCGAGGCCAAGGTAGCGCTGGCCAGGGGCGCCGAGCTGGCCGGCACCGGCATCTGCTCGGGCGAGGGCGGCATGCTGCCCGAGGAGCAGGAGTCGTGCAGCCGTTACTTCTACGAGCTGGCCTCGGCGCGCTTCGGCTTCTCGATGGACAAGCTCGAGCGGGTCCAGGCGTTCCACTTCAAGGGCGGGCAGGGCGCCAAGACCGGCACCGGCGGCCACCTGCCGGGCGAGAAGGTGCAGGGCAAGATCGCCGAGGTACGCAACCTCGAGCCGGGGAAGCCGGCGGTGTCGCCGGCGCGCTTCCCCGAGTGGGACGACGAGGACGGCTTCCGCCACTTCGCCGACGAGGTGCGCGAGCGAACCGGCGGCATCCCGATCGGCTTCAAGCTGTCGGCGCAGCACATCGAGGACGACATCGACGCGGCGCTCAGGATCGGCGTCGACTACGTCATCCTCGACGGCCGCGGCGGCGGCACCGGCGCGGCGCCGCTCATCTTCCGCGACAACATCTCGGTGCCCACCTTGCCGGCGCTGGCGCGCGCCCGCCGTCACCTCGACCGGCGCGGCAAGACCGGCGAGGTGACGCTGATCATCACCGGCGGCCTCAGGACCCCGGCCGACTTCGCCAAGGCGCTGGCGCTCGGCGCCGACGGCGTGGCGGTGTCGAACGCCGCGATCCAGGCGATCGGCTGCCTCGGCATGCGCGCCTGCCACACCAACAACTGCCCGGTGGGCATCGCCACCCAGAAGGAGGCGCTCAGGAAGCGGCTGCCGGTGGACGCGGCGGCGGAGCGGCTGGCGCGCTTCTTCGGCGCCTCGGTCGAGCTGATGAAGCTGCTGGCGCGGGCCTGCGGCCACACCCGGCTGGGCGATCTGCGCGCCGCCGACCTCACCACCTGGAAGCGCGACGTGGCGTATCTGACCGGCGTCGCCTACGGCGGCGTGGTGCCGCTGTAGACAGCGCGTCAGCCGCATTCAGGGGAACGAAAGGAGCTCACGACATGGCGACCTCTGCCGAGTCCCTCGACTGGTTCAAGGTGCTCGAGCCCGACGAGCTGGCCGAGGGGCGGGTCAAGCCGGTGACCTGCGCGCGCGCCACCGTCTGCATGACGCGCCACCAGGGCCGCTACGGCGCGCTCGACAACCGCTGCCCGCACCAGGGCGGGCCGCTCGGCGAGGGGTCGATCGAGGGCGGCCTGCTGCGCTGCCCGTGGCACGGCTGGGACTACGACCCGCTGACCGGCAAGGCGCCGGGCTACGACGACGGGGTCGCGACCTACCCGGTCGAGGAGCGCGAGGACGGGGTGTGGGTCGGCTTTCCGCCCGAGCCCGAGCACGTGCCGACGGTCAGCGACGTCATGGCCGAGACCCTGGTCGCCTGGGGCATCCGCCAGGTCTGGGGGATGGTCGGCCACTCGAACCTCGGGCTGGCCGACGCCCTGCGCCGCCAGCAGGAGGCCGGCAGGCTCGAGTACTACGGCATCCGCCACGAGGGCGCCGCCAGCTTCGCCGCCTCGGCCTACGGCAAGCTCACCGGCCGGCCGGCGGCCTGCCTGGCGATCGCCGGCCCCGGCGCGACCAACCTGTTGACCGGGCTGTGGGACGCCAACGTCGACCGCTCGCCGGTGGTCGCGCTGACCGGCCAGGTCGACACCCAGGTGCTCGGCCCGGGCGCCTTCCAGGAGATCGACCTGACGGCGGCGTTCGGCAAGGTGGCGCAGTGGAGCCAGACAGTGCTGCCGGGCTCGAAGCACGCCGAGCTGGTGAACCTGGCGGCCAAGAGCGCGATCCTGAACCGCGGCGTCTCGCACCTGGTCTTCCCCGACGAGGTGCAGAAGATCGCAGCGCCCGAAGGCGCCAGGTCCGGAGGGCCCCAAGGCCGGCTGACGGCGCGCGGCATCGCGCCGCCGGCAGAAGCGCTCGAGCGGGCGGTCGAGCTCGTCCGCGGCTCCAAGCGGCCGGTGATCATCGTCGGCCACGGCGCCCGCTTCGTCATGCCGGGGATCGTCGCGCTGGCCGAGCGGCTGCGCTGCCCGATCCTGACCACCTTCAAGGGCAAGGGGCTGGTGTCGGACTTCCACCCGCTCGGCTGCGGGGTGCTCGGCCGCAGCGGCACGCCGATCGCCAGCTGGTTCATGAACGAGTCGGACGCGCTGGTGGTGTTCGGCGCCAGCTTCTCGAACCACACCGGCATCACCCCCAAGCGGCCGATCGTCCAGGTCGACTACGACCCGATGGCGCTCGGCAAGTTCCACCCGGTGGCGGTGCCGGTGTGGGGCGAGATCGCGGTCACCGTCGAGCGGCTCAACGAGCGGCTTGCCGACGGCGTCGACAGCGAGGACCAGCGGCCGCAGGTGGCCGAGCGGTGGGCGATCTGGCGGCGCGAGAAGGAGCGCCGCCTGGCCGAGGAGCGCGGCAAGGGGGTGTCGTCGGCGGCGATCTTCGACGCCATGAACCGCGCGACGCCCGAGGACGCCATCATCGCCGTCGACGTCGGCAACAACACCTACTCGTTCGGCCGCTACTTCGAGTGCCGGCGCCAGGCGGTGCTGATGTCGGGCTACCTGGGCTCGATCGGCTTCGCCTACCCGGCGGCGATGGGCGCCTGGGCGGCCACCCGGGAAGACGACCCTCGCTTCGCCGGCCGGCCGGTGGTGGCGGTGTCGGGCGACGGCGGCTTCGGCCAGTACATGGGCGAGCTCACCACCGCCGTCAAGTACGGCATGAAGATCACCCACGTGCTGGTCAACAACTCCGAGCTGGGCAAGATCTCGAAGGAGCAGCGCGCCGGCAACTGGGACGTCTGGCAGACCTCGCTCCACAACCCCGACTTCGCGCGCTACGCCGAGCTGTGCGGCGCCCGCGGCATCCGGGTCACCGCGCGCGGCCAGCTCGACGGCGCGCTCGCCGAGGCGTTCGCCTACGAAGGTCCGAGCCTGGTCGAGGTGGTTGCGGACGCCGAGCTGGTGTGACGCCGCACCGGCGGGCGGCGGGCGGCCTCAGCGCACCGCCGGCGGCGAGGCGTGGATCTCGTCGACGAAGTAGTGGCCGTGGTGGCCCTCGGGCCCGATCTCGTCGCCAAAGCGGATCTCCTGCGCCGTTCCCGTCTCGCCCCTCGGCCCCAGCCGACGCTCGCCGCAGCCCTCGGGGGTGCACAGCCAGGCGGTGCCGCCGGCGTGGGCGACGTCGATCGACAGCAGCTTCCAGTCCGGGTGAGCCCGCCGCAGGAGGTAGCCCATCGGCTGGTACTCCGGGTCCCAGCGGGTGCCCGCCGCCAGCCGGCTGTGGATGTTGCCGGTCAGGGCGATGAACAGATCGCTCGGCGAGCGCTCCACCAGCGCTCCGAGGCTCTCGGCCATCAGCCGGTCGCGCTCCTGGGAGCCGGCGCCGTCGGTGCGGTTGAACAGGGCGAAGCTCACCGGGTGGCCGGCGCGGCGCAGGCGTCTCAAGCGATCGAGCAGTGAGACGATCGCCTCGCTGGTCGATCCGTACTGCTGGCCGGTGCGCCAGACCGCGCCTTCGGTCAGCGCCGCGCGCGCCGCGGTCGAGCCGTCCGAGCCGAGATAGGCGGCGAAGCGCGCCTCCTCGCTCTCCGCCAGCTCGAAACCGACCGTCACCGACCGCCCGGCGGCGACGGCGTGGCAGGCCAGCTCGCCAACCACGGCCGGGCTCTCGGCGGTGCCGTGGATCTCGCCCACCAGCACCACCTCGGCGCGCTCCACGAGCTGGCGGGCGCCCGGCAGCTCGCCGCACTCCGGCGCCGACACCGTGCGGGAATCGGGCACCAGCCGGGTGAAGAAGCCGCCGGTGGCGTAGGAGCCGCCGCGCGCCCGAATCAGGATGCGGTGGGTGCCGGGGCCGAGCC
>JBFGNS010000062.1:0-23526 GCA_041574955.1 Thermoanaerobaculia bacterium
CGCCCGAGCCGGCGAGCGGTGCGTGGTGATGACCCACGTCAGCCACCCGTATCCGGACGGCGCATCGCTCTACTTCAGTTTCTTCTTCCGCTGCCCGGTCGACCCCGACGCGGCGTGCGCCCGCTGGGCGCAGCTCAAGCGCGCCGCCACTGCGGCGCTGCTGGCCGCCGGCGGCACCCTCAGCCACCACCACGGCATCGGGAGCTGGCACGCGCCGTGGCTGGCGGCCGAGATCGGCGAGACGGGCATGGGGCTGCTCGAGCGGGTGGCCGGGGCGATGGACCCAGACGGTATCCTGGCGCCTGGAGTCCTGCTCGACCCCAGCGATCGGCTGGAGGAGTGACGCGATGTTCGACCGAATGTGGCGCCGCCAGGCGCTGGCCCGTCTCCGCGAGCCGTTCGACCTGATCGTCGTCGGCGGTGGCATCACCGGCTGCGGCGTGCTGCTGGACGCCGCCCAGCGCGGCCTGCGGGTGCTGCTGGTGGAGCGCCACGATCTGGCCGCCGGAACCTCGTCGCGCTCGTCGAAGCTGATCCACGGCGGCCTGCGCTACCTCAAGCAGATGCAGTTCCGCGTCACCCGCACGGCGTGCCGCGAGCGCGACCGGATGCTCAGCCTGAACCCCCAGCTGGTGCGCCCCATCCGCTTCGTCTACCCGGCCAACCGCGGCGACCGCACCCCGGGCTGGACGGTGGATCTCGGGCTGTGGATGTACGACCGGCTCACCAACCGGCCTCAGAAGCACTCGCACCTCGACCTCGAGCGGCTGGAGCAGCTGGCGCCGGGCCTGCGGGTGGACGAGCTGGACCGGGCGATGGCCTACACCGACGCCCTCGCCGACGACGCCCAGCTCACCGTGGCGGTTGCCGCCACCGGCTACGCCTACGGCGGCCTGGTGCTCACCTACGCCGCGGTCGAGGAGGCCACCACCGATCTCGACGGCCGTGTCAACGGCGTCGTGCTGCGCGACCTGGAGAGCGACAAGACGGCAGTGGTGCGCGCCTCGGTGGTGGTCAACGCCACCGGCGTGTGGGTCGACCGGCTGCGGCGGCGGTTCGGCTTCGACGGCCGCAAGGTGCGGCCGTCGCGCGGCAGCCACATCGTGCTGCCGAGCGACCGGCTGCCGCTCTCCGCCGCGGTCACCCTGCCGTCGCCCGATGACGGCCGCCCGGTGTTCGTCATCCCCCATCCCGAGGGGGTCCTGGTCGGCACCACCGACATCTACCACGACGGCTCTCTGGCCGATCCTCGCCCCACCCGCGAGGAGATCGACTACCTGCTGCGGGCGCTCGACGCCAACTTCCCCGAGCGTCGGCTGGCGGCGGGCGACGTGGTGGGCGCCTTCGCCGGGCTGCGGCCGATCCTGGCGAGCCACTCCGACAACCCCTCCGAGGCGTCGCGAGAGGAGGAGATCTGGGAGGAGAACGGCCTGCTCTCGGTGGCCGGAGGCAAGCTCACCACCTGGCGGCCGACCGCCGAGGAGGTGGTCGACGAGGCGCTCAACTACCTGCCCGAGGCGCGCGCCCGCGAGGCGGCGCCGTGCCTCACCGCGGGCACCCCGCTGGCCGGCCTGGCGCCGCCCGACCTGGCCGACCGGCTGCGACGCGCCGCCGGCGTGCCGGCCGAGACCGCGACCGCCATGGCCCGGCGGCTGCGCGGCCTGGCCTGGTGGGCACCGCAGCTGGCGCGCGACAAGGCCGAGCTCGCTCCGCTGGTCGCGGGCGGCGACCTGTCGGCGGCCGAGCTGCGCGTGCACCTGGCGTTCGGGGCGGTCGTCCACCTCGAGGACCTGCTGCTGCGCAGGGTGCGGATCGGGCTGTGGCACCCGGCGCAGGTGGCCGAGCTGCTGCCCGGCCTGGAGCCGGTCTGCCGCCAGGAGATGGCGTGGGACGCCGCCAACTGGCGGCGCGAGACCGACCGGCTGGCGTCGGCCCTGGCCGGCTGGTCGCCGGCCGGCTGAGGCCGCGCCGCGCCGTCCCGCCCGGCCGGCGGATCGGCTATCCTCGGCCACCGGCGGCCACCGCTACCGCTTCCGCCATGCCCGACGAGCTCTACTTCCGACAACTCCTGGCCGGACGCCAGGTCGCCACCCACCACCCGGTGGCCGGCCAGATGGCCAACTTCATGTACCTGATCGGCGATCCCGGCAGCCGGCAGGCGCTGGTGGTCGATCCGGCGTGGGACGTGGACGGCCTGCTCGATGCCGCCGAGAGCGACGGCTACCGCATCGCCGGCGCCCTGATCACCCACTACCACCCCGACCACGTCGGCGGCGACCTGTTCGGGCTGTCGATCGAGGGCGTCCCGCGGCTGCTCGAGCGGGTCGCCGTTCCGCTCTACGTCAACAAGCACGAGGCCGCCGGCCTCAAGCAGGTCACCGGCGCCGCCGACTCCGACCTGCGCCGGATGGACGCTGACGACCGACTGACGCTGGGCGAGACCGAGATCCGTTTCCTCCACACCCCGGGGCACACCCCGGGCAGCCAGTGCTTCCTGATCGGCGACCGGCTGGTGGCGGGCGACACCCTGTTCGTCGAGGGCTGCGGCCGGGTCGACCTGCCCGGCGGCGACCCCGACGCGATGTACCACAGCCTGACCCAGAAGCTGGCGCGGCTGCCGCCCGAGACCGTGCTCTACCCGGGGCACCACTACGGCCCGACCGAGACCTCGACCATCGGCGGCGAGCTCGAACGCAACGCCTTTCTGCGCATCCGCTCGCTCGACGACTGGCGCGCCCTGATGGGGCGCTGAGCGGGCGGCCGAGCGGTGCGCACTTCACCGGTGATAGCCTTCCCCAGAAGTCAAACATTCGTTTGATTGAACCGTATAGACCCCCCGTGAGCCCCGCCACGCCACCGGCGCTCGACACCAAGACCAGCCTGCTGGACGCCGCCGAGCGGCTGTTCGCCGAGCACGGCGTGACCGCCTCGTCTCTGCGCGCCATCACACGCGCCGCCGGCGCCAACCTGGCGGCCGTCCACTACCACTTCGGCTCCAAGGAGGCGCTGGTGCAGGCGGTCTTCGCGCGCCGGCTGGCGCCGCTCAACCGCCAGCGGCTGGCCGCGCTGTCGCGTTGCGAGGCGGACGGCTGCCGCGACCTCGACGCGATCGTGCGCGCGTTCGTGGCGCCGCCGTTGCGAATGATCCGCGACACCCCGGGCGGCCGCGACTTCGCCCGTCTGGTCGCCCGCGCCTTCCTCGAGCCGGCCGCCGAGACGCGTCAGCTCGTGCTGGCGCAGTTCGAAGAGGTGATTGGGCGCTTCACCGCCGCCCTCGGGCGCGCGCTGCCCGGGCTGGACCGCGACGAGCTCCACTGGCGGTTCCACTTCATGGCCGGCAGCATGGCTTTCACCGCCGGGCTGAGCCATCTGGTCGAGCGGCGGCTGGGCTCCGGGCCGACCGACGTCGAGCAGCTCATCCGCCGTTTGTCGGGCTTTCTCGCCGGCGGCATGACGGCCCCGCCGGCACCGGAGAGAGCGCGATGAGAGAAGCGGCGCCGGGCTGGATCGCCGCCGTGGCGGCCGCCGCGCTGGCGACCGGCTGCAGCGTGGCGCCGCCCCCGCCACCCGAGCCGCCCGCGGCACCCGTGGAGTGGGTCGAGGCGCGCCCGGCGGCCACCCCGGCGGCAACCCCCTGGTGGAGCGGCTTCGGCGAGCCCGAGCTCGACCGGCTGGTGGCCGAAGTGCTGGCGGCCAACCACGACCTCGCCGCCAGCGCCGAGCGGGTCGAGGCGGCGGCCGCCCAGGCGAGGATCGCCGGCGCCGAGCTCCGCCCGCAGATCGCCGCCGCGCTCGACGCCGCCCGCCAGCGGCGCAACTTCGTCGGCTTCCCCATACCGGGCTCGCAGGGCAAAGTGCTGAGCACCACCACCACCACCTTCACCGGCTCGCTGTCGGTCGCCTGGGAGGCCGATCTGTGGGGTCGGCTGCGCGCCGGCCAGGCCGCCGCCCTGGCGGGGCTCGAGGCGGCCTCGGCCGATCTCGAGGCGGCGCGGCTGTCGCTGGCCGCGCAGGCCGTCAAGGGCTGGTTCGCCCTGGCCGAGGCCGACCGCCAGCTCGCCCTGGCCGAGGCCACCGCCGGCAGCCGCCGGCTCAGCCGGGAGCAGATCGCGCGACGCTACCGCGCGGGCCTGCGCGGGCCGCTCGACCTGCGGCTGGCGCGCTCCGGCGAGGCGGCCGCCGCCGCCCTGGTGGCGCAGCGCCGCCGCCAGCGCCAGGCCGCGGCGCGGCGGCTCGAGCTGCTGCTGGCACGCTACCCGGCGGGGAGCGGCCCGGACACCGGCCCGGCGCTGCCACCGCCACCGCCGCCGGCGCCGGCCGGCCTGCCCTCCGAGCTCCTCGCCCGCCGTCCCGACCTGAGGGCCGTCGAGCGGCGGCTGGCGGCCGCAGGCTACCGGGTGGCGCGGGCCCGCGCGGCGCTGTACCCCGCCCTCCGCCTGACCGGCTCGGCTGGACGGCTGAGTGACGAGGCCACCGACCTGCTGGACGACGACTTCTCGATCTGGAGCCTGGTCGGCGGCCTGCTCCAGCCGGTGCTCCAGGGCGGTCGCCTGCGCGCTGGCGTGGCGCTCGCCGAGGCCGACCACCGCGCGGCGGTCGAGCTGTTCCGGCAGAGCGTGCTGCGGGCGTTCGCCGAGGTCGAGTCGGCGCTCGCCGCCGAGACCTGGCTGTCCGACGAGCTGGCCGCGCTGACCACCGCCGCCGCCGAGGCCGAGGCCGCCCGCCGGCTGGCCGAGGAGCGCTACCGTCGCGGGCTCGGCGACTACCTCGCAGTGCTCGAAGCGCAGCGCCAGGCGCTCGACACGCGCGGCCGCCAGCTCGCCGTCCACCGCGCCCTGCTCGACGAGCGGGTCAACCTCCACCTCGCCCTTGGCGGCGACCTGGGCGGCGGCCAGCCGGGCGATGCCCGACCCGCCCCGCCCGCCGCCGCAACGCCGCCCGCGGATCGCACAGGAGAGTCGAGTCGATGAGCTCGAGAGCCAAGCTGTTGCTGCCGGCGGCGGTGGTCGCCGCTGGCGCCGCCCTCGCCTTCCTGATCATCAAGGCCCGGCCCGAGGTCGAGCGCACGCCGCAGCGCGCGTCGGCGCCGCTGGTGCGCGCCGTCGAAGTGCGGCTGGCGCCGGTGCGGCTCGACGTGCGCTCCCAGGGCGTGGTGCAGCCGCGCACCGAGGCCACGCTGGTGGCCCAGGTCGCCGGGCGGATCTCGCGGGTGGCCGAGAGCTTCGCCGCCGGCGGCTTCTTCCGCCGCGGCCAGACGCTGGTCTGGATCGAGGACGCCGACTACCGGCTGGCGACCTCGCAGGCCCAGGCGGCGCTGGCCCAGGCCCGGGTGCGGCTCGAGCGCGAGCAGGCCGAAGCCGAGCTGGCGGTTGCCGAGTGGGCGGAGCTGGGCGAGGGAGTGGCTCCCGCCCTCACCCGACGCGAGCCGCAGCTGGCCGAAGCGCGAGCGGCAGTGGCGGCGGCCGAGGCGGCCCTCGAGCAGGCCGAGCTCCACCTGGCGCGTACCCGCGTGACGGCGCCTTACGACGGACGGCTGCGTCGGCGGCTGGCTGGGGTCGGGCAGTTCGTGGGACCGGCCGCGCCGCTGGCCGAGATCTATGCCACCGACACCGCCGAGATCCGCGCGCCGGTGCCGCAGGACGAGCTCGGGTACCTGGAGCTCGACCTGGCTCCCGACGCGCCGGGCGGCGCCGGGCTCGAGGCTGTTCTCACCGCCGAGCTGGGTGGCGACCGCCGCGAGTGGCAGGGGCGGGTGGTGCGAGTGGACGGCGAGCTCGACCCCCGCACCCGCATGCTCGGCGTGTGGATCGAGGTCGCGGACCCGTTCCGCCGCCGCGGCGCCGGCGCCGCCATGCCGATGGGCCTGTTCGTGGAGACCCGCATCGCCGGCCGGCTGGCGCCCGGCGTCGCGGTGCTGCCGCGCAGCGCGCTGCGCGCCGACTCGCGCGTGCTGGTGATCGACGGCGACGACCGCCTGCGGTTCCGTGACGTCGAGCTGCTGCGCGCCGAGGGCGACCGGGTGCTGATCTCCGACGGCCTGGCCGAAGGCGAGCGGGTCTGCGTCTCGCCGCTCGACGCGGTGGTCGACGGCATGCAGGTGCGGGCGGTGCTGGAGGAGTTCGATCTGCGAACCGACCGGCAGCGGGAGGCGGCGCTGTGAAGCGGATCATCGCCTGGTTCGCCGGCAACGGCGTCGCCGCCAACCTGCTCATGATCCTGATCGTGGCCGGCGGCGTGATCGGCGTATGGACGGTCCGTCAGGAGGTGTTCCCCGAGTTCTCCGCCGACATCGTCACCGTGCGCGTGCCGTACCCGGGGGCCGCCCCCGAGGAGGTGGAAGAGGGGGTCGTGATCCGCGTCGAGGAGGCGATACAGGACCTCGACGGTATCGAGGAGATCCGCTCCACCGCCAGCGAGAACATGGCCCTGGTGCTGATCGAGGCGGTACAGGGCGGCGACGTGCAGAAGCTGCTCAACGACGTCAAGTCGCGCGTCGACGCCATCGACACCTTCCCCGACGAGGCCGAGAAGCCGATCGTCGAGGAGGCGATCATCCGCCGCCAGGTGCTGGAGGTGGCGATCTCGGGTCCGGCCGACGAGCGCACGCTGAAGCGCCTCGGGGAGCGGGTGCGCGACGACCTCGCCCTGCGGCCGGGCATCACGCAGGTGGAGCTGGTAGCGACGCGGCCGTACGAAATCTCGATCGAGCTGTCCGAGGAGCAGCTGCAGCGCTACGGCCTCAGCTTCGACCGGGTGGCGGCGGCGGTGCGCCAGGCGTCGCTCGACCTGCCGGGCGGCAAGATCAGCACCCGCGGCGGCGAGATCCTGCTACGCACCGAGGGCCAGGCGTACACCGGCCGCCAGTTCGAGCAGCTGCCGCTGGTGACCCTGGCCGACGGCTCACGGCTGACCCTGGGCGAGGTGGCGCGGGTGGTGGACGGCTTCGCCGACACCGACCAGTGGGCGCGCTTCGACGGCCAGCCGGCGGTGCTGGTGCAGGTCTTCCGCGTCGGCGAGCAGAGCGCCCTCGCCGTTGCCGCCGAGGTCGAGGAGTACCTGGCCGAGGCGCGCGTCGCGATGCCAGAGGGCATCGAGCTGACGGTCTGGCAGGACCGCAGCCGCATCCTGCGCAGCCGCCTCGACCTGCTGGTCAAGAACGGCCGCGCCGGCTTCGCGCTGGTGGTGCTGGTGCTGGCGCTGTTCCTCAAGCTGCGGTTGGCGGCGTGGGTGTCGCTCGGCATCCCGATCTCGTTTCTGGGCGCCATCGCCCTGATGCCGACGCTCGACGTGTCGATCAACCTGATCTCACTGTTCGCCTTCATCCTGGTGCTCGGCATCGTGGTCGACGACGCGATCATCGTCGGCGAGAACATCTACACCCGCTACCAGGCCGGCGGCGAGGGGCTGGACACCGCGGTCGAGGGCGCCTACGAGGTGCACGTGCCGGTGATCTTCGCCATCGCCACCTCGGTGGCGGCGTTCTCGCCGCTGCTGGCGGTGCCGGGCACCATCGGCAAGATCATGCGGGTGGTGCCGCTGATCGTCATCCCGACGCTGCTGTTCTCGCTGGTCGAGTCGCTGCTGATCCTGCCCAACCACCTCTCTCACCTGCGCCAGGACCAGCGCAAGACCACCGCTCACCGCATCGGCGCGCTGTGGCAACGGCTGCAGCGGCGAGTCGCCGCCGCGCTCGCCTGGCTGATCCGCCACAGCTACCAGCCGGTGCTCGAGCGCGCTCTCGAATGGCGCTACCTCACCGTCGCCGCGATGCTGGCGCTGCTCGCCATCACCTTCGGGGTGGCGGCGGGCGGCTGGATCCGCTTCAACTTCATGCCGCCGATCGAGGCCGACAACACCGCCGCCTACCTCAGCCTGCCGCAGGGCACTCCCGCCGACACCACCGCCGCGATGGTGCGGCGGATCGAGGCGTCCGCTCTCGAGCTCGCCGACGAGCTCGAGCAGGAGCTCGGCGAGCGGCCGATCCGCCATATCCTGACCTCGATCGGCGACCAGCCGTTCCGCACCGCGGGTGGTCCGGCGGCGCTCAACGTCGGCGCCGACAACTCGGCGCCCCACCTCGGCGAGGTCAACCTCGAGCTGTCGCCTGCCGAGGAGCGCTCGATCACCAGCTTCGAGATCGCGCAGCGCTGGCGCGAGCGGGTGGGCGCCATCCCGGACGCGGTCGAGCTGTCCTACACCTCGTCGCTGTTCAGCTCGGGCGAGGCGATCAACGTCGAGCTGTCGGGGCCCGACGTCGAACGGCTGCGCGAGTTCGCCATCCGCCTCAAGGAAGAGCTGCGCAGCTATCCCGGCACCCAGGACATCAGCGACTCGTTCCGCGCCGGCAAGCGCGAGCTGGAGCTGGCCGTCACCCCCGAGGCGGAGGCGGCGGGCGTCACCCAGGCCGACCTGGCGCGCACCGTTCGGCAGGCGTTCTTCGGCGAGGAGGCGCAGCGCATCCAGCGCGGTCGCGACGAGGTCAAGGTGATGGTGCGGCTGCCCGACGAGGCGCGTGACACCCTCGCCGGGCTGGAACGGCTGCGCATCCGCTCGCCGGGCGGCGGCGAGATCCCGTTCGCCACCGCGGCGCGCGTCACCGACACCCGCGGCCCGGCCAGCATCCGCCGCACCGACCGCCGGCGGGTGATCAACGTCACCTCCGACGTCGACATCACGCGCGGCAACGCCAACGAGGTGATCTCGGACCTCGAGTCCGAGGTGCTGCCGGCGCTGCTGGCGGACTACCCCGAGATCCGCTACTCGCTGGCCGGCGAGCAGGAGGAGCAGCGCAAGACCCTGTCCGGCCTGGCGCGCGGCTTTGCCTTCGCGATGCTGGTGATCTACGCCCTGCTGGCGGTGCCGTTCCGCTCCTACTTCCAGCCGCTGATCGTGATGAGCGCCATCCCGTTCGGCCTCATCGGCGCGGTGTGGGGGCACGTGGTGATGGGACTCGACCTGGCCATCCTGTCGTTCTTCGGCATCGTCGCGCTCACCGGCGTGGTGGTCAACGACAGCCTGGTGATGGTCGACTTCATCAACCGCTCCTACCGCGAGGGAGTGCCGCTGGTGCGCGCCATCCGCACCGCCGGCTCCTCGCGCTTCCGGCCGATCCTGCTCACCTCGCTCACCACCTTCGCCGGCCTCACGCCGCTGCTGCTCGAGCGCAGCGTGCAGGCGCAGTTCCTGATTCCGATGGCGGTGTCGCTGGCGTTCGGGGTGCTGTTCTCGACCTTCATCATCCTGCTGCTGGTGCCCTGCCTGTACGCCATCCAGGAAGACGTCAAGGCCGCCACCCGCCGGCTGCTCGGGCTCGGCACCGCGGGCGACGCGGTGCCGGGCTCGGCCGCGGCCGCCGGCGACTGACGGCCGGGCAAGCCCGGCCGCCGGCGGCGCGGCTGTAACGAAAGCGGCGCCCCGCTCGCCACAAGCCGGTACAGCAACCCGACATTAGAACCAACCGGGGAGGGGATGGACGATGAGGGCACCGACGACGATTGGGTTTCTCACGCTGGTGGTGGCGCTGACCGTGCTGGGCGCGGGGCAGGAGCTGTCGGCGGCGTCGGCCGAGCGTGATCTGGCAATCGGCAAGCTGAGCGCCGACGGCAAGCGGGTCGAGCTGCGCACCGCGCGGCTGCAGAAGAAGCTGCTCGACGGCAGCCAGGTGCGCGGTTTCCGCGTGCTGCGGCGCGGCGAGCAGTACAGCCTGCTGCGGTTCGGACGCACCGCCGAGGGACGGCGGGTCACCGAGTCGATCGGGCTGGCGCTCGGCGACGGCCGACTCAACCTGGGCGAGCTCAAGTGGATCACGGTCTGCGCGCAGTCGGAGTGCGAAGGCTTCTGCATGCCGGACGGCGACCACTGCGACTGCTCCGGGATGGACCCGGACGACGGCGACCCGAACGAGGTCCTGGTGCTCGACGGGGCGGGCGCCTTCGACGTCGAGGAACCGTACGCCTCGGGCAGCCACAACCCGGGTGCCAGCCGCGGCTGCACCTTCGGCTCGCAGCCGGGCAGCTACGACGTCGTGATCCTCCACTAGGGCAGCGGCAGGGCCTTCCCGCCGCGCGGGCGGCGGATCACCCCCGGCGCTGCCGGCGACCCGCCTCCTGGAGGCAGCCGCCGACGGCCAGCCGTGGCCTCAGCCGCCCGCCGGATCGGCTCCGCCCGTCTCCCCCGACTCGGGCGGGGCCGGGGCCTCGGGCGGCTCCGTCGCCTCCTCCACCGCCGGCGCGGGCTTCGGCCCACTGCCGTCCCAGCACTCCTCTTCGGGCCAGACGCCAGCCGCCGCCACCTCGTCGTTCTTGAGCGTGAAGGTGAGGGCGAACTTCTCGCGCAGGTAGGCGCGGCCGAGGTAGAGGCCGGGGCTGATCATGCGGATCTCGTCGCGCACGCGGAGCTTGTCGCGGCCGGCGATGGAGTCGACCTCGGGAATGTAGCCGGGCAGCTGTTCGGTGTTCGCGTAGTCGATGATCACCGAGTCACGGCGCGGGTCGAGCAGGCTGTCGCCGCAGTACAGCTCGGCGGGGAACAGCAGCGCCACCTCGCGGTCGCCGACCTGCCGCTTGATCAGCTGCGCCGGATCGAAGTCGAAGATCCGCTGCACCACCTGCTCGTGATCGATCATGTTGCGCAGCAGCCGCTCGCTCCTGAAGAACACCTTGCCCTTCCACAGCGCCTCGCCCAGCAGATCGAGCTTGGTGAGCTTGAGATCGACGACGCCCTCGGCGATCGGGCCGAGCCGCTCGGAGAGCTTCTTGGGGCCGCCGCCGGCCGCGAAGATGATCGTGCCGCGGTAGGGGCCGTCGGGGATCGGACCGGCTTTGAGCCGGGCGTAGATCTGGTCGAGCTGCGACTGGTTGTAGCCCGCCAGGTTGTCGGGCGTCAGCGCCATCCGGTGCTCGCGAGTCAGCGGATGGTCGCGCTCGATGGCGGCGAAATCGGGCGGGTCGCCGGGCGATTCGGCGAACGGCAGATCGGGCGGCCGGTCGCAAGCCGCCGCGGTGAGCGCGGCGAGGGCCAGGGCGGAGAGCCGGGTGAACCGGAACGGGGAGCTTCCAGACATGCCTACCTCCAGGGATCTGCGACGCCGTCCTCCGGACGCCGCGGCCGTTCTCCTGCGAACTCGTCGAGAGTGCAACGATCCTAGGCCATCGGCTGCGCCTCCGCAAGCCGCCCGCCGCTAGCCCGCCGGCCGCCGACGCAGACGCAGCCGGTGGTGATCGAACGCCAGCGGCAGCGGCCCTTCGGCCGGTAGCCGCGGGCTGTCGAGCGTCCAGGGAGCGCCGCTCAGCAGGCGGGCGAGGGCGGCGACGCCGAGCACCAGAGCGAGGTCGATGCCGGCGCACACCTGCGGACCGGAGCTGAAGAAGTTGAACCGGTAGTCGGCCGCCGCCGCCGGCCACCGCTCGGGCATCAGCCGGTGCGGCGACTCGATGCCGGAGCGGTGGTTGTACAGGTTGGGGATCAGCGCCTTGGCGCCGGCCGGCAGGCTTACGCCTTCGAACTCGACCTCGCGCTGCGCCTCGCGCACCAGCATCGGGGTGGTCGGCCACAGTCGCATCGCCTCCTGCAGGCAGCCGGCGGTGACCGCCAGCCCGGCGACGCCCTCGGGCGAGCCGGGATCGCCGCTCGCCAGCTCCGCCCGCAGCCGTGCTTCGACCTCGGGCGAGACCGCCACCGCTGCCAGCGCGCGGGCGACGTTGGCCGCCAGGGTGCCACCCATGGCGAACATCCAGTGCGGCACCTGGCTACCCGGCTGCACCCCGTCGTCGGGCTCGAGGGCGGCGGCGACCTCCATCAGGCTGCCGGGATGCGGCGACGCCAGGTGTCGGCGGATGCCGTCGTGCAGCACCTCGAAGGTCTGCGAGCGCCGCAGCAGCACCAGCCGGTTGCCCTGCCGCATCAGCTTGCCGAGGGCGGCGCTCAGCTGGCCGTCGCCGGCCGCCGGCCGGCCGAACACCACCTGCAGCATGATGCGGTCGAACACCGCCTCGAGCCGCGGCCAGTCCAGGGTCTCGCCGCCGGCAGCCGTGCCCACCTCGTCCTCGACCACCTCGAGAAACGACCCCGCCAGCCGGTGCATCCGGCCGGTGTCGAGCACCTGCTCGTTGAAGCGGCGGCGGCGCGTCCAGTCGGCGCCGGTCGAGATCGTCACCGCACCCGGCTGGAAGTGCCCCATCCCCTTCTTCTTGGCGGCCGGCGGGCCCCACGGATCGGGCGAGGCGTCGAGCACCTGCCGGACCGCCGCGGGCGCCACCAGCAGCAGCTCCTTGCCGCCGCGCAGCAGCATCACGCCGCCCGCATGGCGTCGCTCGAGCTCCGCCAGCAGGGTATGGGCGCGGCGCTCGGTGCCGGCCGCGGCGGTCAGCCGCACGCCGGTCGGGCTGCGAACGAACAACCCCTGCAGCAGGTTCGGGGCCAGCAGCAGGCCCTTGGCGCGCAGGCTCTCGGCAAACGACAGCGTCGGGATCTTGGATGCCATCGGCAAGGCCTCCGTAGGCGCCGGCGGCACCGTCCTGACGGTCGCCGGCGGGTGGTTCTGGGAGCGGAACTCGCGGCGATCCTAGCAGCAACCCGGCGCCGGCGAACGGCGGCGCGGCGGCCGGCACGCGGCGCCGTCCTTCGCCGGCGGGCTTGGTAGACTGCGCCAGCTGGATCCCTGGCAGCTGTTTACGCCGCCCCGCGCGGCGGTTTCGGAGGCGTCTTGAAGTTCGACCTCGACCGACTCACTAGCGCGTTTGCCCGGCCGGAGGAACGGCCGCTGTCGTTCGAGGAGCTGCTCGACGTCGAGCTCAAGCAGATCGACGTGCTGCGCGTGCGGCGGGGCGTACGGGCCTCGGCCAAGGTCGACGACGAGCGGGCCGAGCCGCTGGCCGGCCCGCCGGGCGCGGAACCGCCGGGCGAGCCGGGGGCGGACAATGACGCGCCGCCGCTCGAGCAGGGCGAGGCGCCGGCGGCTGCCGGCTGGCGCCGCGCCGCCGTCGCCCGGGCCCACCGCCGACGGCTGGTCGGGCTGGCCTTCTCCGGCGGCGGCATCCGCAGCGCGACGTTCAACCTGGGCATCCTCCAGGCGCTCGCTCAGCTCGGCCTGCTCAGGCACTTCGACTACCTGTCGACGGTCTCCGGCGGCGGCTACATCGGCAGCTGGCTGACCGCCTGGATCAAGCGGCGCGGTCTGGAGACGGTGGCGGCCGAGCTGATCGCCGAGCATCCGCCGACACCCGACAAGGTCCCCGAGGCCGACGGCGACGGCCGGCCCGCCGCAGCGCTGCCGCGCCGACCGGTGGCGCCGATCCAGTTCCTGCGGCGTTACAGCAACTACCTGACGCCCGAGACCGGCTTCTTCAGCCTCGACACCTGGATGGCCGCCGCCACCTACCTGCGCAACCTGGTGCTCAACCTCAACGTCCTGGTGCTGGCGCTCGCGGCGGTGCTGCTCGTGCCCCGGCTGTTCGTGGCGCTGGTGTTCGGCGCCAACCGCTACTGGGGCGCACCGGCATGGAACCTGTTGCTGCTCGGCGCGATGGCGGCGCTCGCCGCGCTGGTGGCGGCCGGGATCGCCTCCAACATGCAGCTCCTGTCGGGCGCCGAGCGCCGTCAGCCGGCGCACCACAACATCTTCCTGGCGGTGGTGCTGCCGACCCTGGTGCTGTCGCTGCTGTTCGTGCTGTGGCTGTTTGGCGAGGAGCGCAGCGACTCGCCGTGGACCTGGATCAAGCTGGGCGCAGCAGCCTATCTCGGTTTCTGGCTCCTGGTCATGGTGCTGTGGCTCGGGTTGCGCCGCGGGGAGCTGCCGGGCGGCGACCAGGCGCGCCTGAGGCTGGCCGGCCTGATCGGCGGCGCGCTGCTGAGCGCGGCGGTGGCGGGCGCCGGCACCAGCTGGCTGCTGTGGCTGCTGGTGCGGGAGCGCGCGCCCGGCCAGCTGGGACCCGAGAACTGGCTGCGCATCATCACCTGGGCGCCACCCGGAATCATGGTGGTGCTGATCCTGGCGGGGGTCTATTTCATCGGCCTCATGGGGCGCAGCCTGCCGGAGGAGGAGCGGCAGTGGTGGAGCCGGCTGGGCGGCTGGATGGGCCTGCTGGCGCTCGGCTGGCTGGGGCTGTTCGTGGTGGCGTTCTACGCACCGCCGGTGCTCGCCTGGCTGCGCGGCGAGGCCCCGGTGGTGTCGGGCTCGGTGAGCCTGGGCTGGCTCCTGGCGACCGCGGCCGGCGTGATCGTGGGGCGCAGCCCTTCGACCCAGGGAACGCCCGGCGGCGGCGGCCGTCAGAAGCTGCTCGAGCTCGGCGCCAAGGTGGCCCCCTACGTCTTCGTCGCCGGGCTGGTGATGCTGCTGGCGCTGGCCACCGACCGGCTGCTGCTGCGGCTCGACTGCCGGGCCCGACCGGCACCGGCCGCGGCGACCGAGTTCGCCGGCGCCGTCCGCTGGGGCGCGTTTTCGGCCGAGCAGGCGAGCGCTCTGCGCAGCCCCAGCCGGGCGTGCGGGCTCTCGCTGCCGCTGGCGAGCGCGGCGCGCATCGAAGCCCGCGGCGCCTTCCGGCGGTTGGCCGAAAGGC
This sequence comes from Thermoanaerobaculia bacterium, assembly GCA_041574955.1. Taxonomy (GTDB): domain Bacteria; phylum Acidobacteriota; class Thermoanaerobaculia; order Multivoradales; family JAHEKO01; genus CALZJC01. Next base: position 14,556 of record JBFGNS010000062.1, read on the forward strand.
GCGACGCCGAGCTCGACCGCGCCGCCTGGCGCGTGTTCGAGCGGCGCGACACCGTCGCGTACCTGGCTCTCGCCCTGGCGCTCGGCGCCTGGCTGCTGTCGTGGCGCGTCGACATCAACGAGTTCTCGATGCACAACTTCTATCGCGACCGGCTGACCCGCCCGTACCTGGGCGCCACCCGCAAGCGCAAGCCCAACCCGTTCACCGGCTTCGACAGCAACGACGACCTGCGCCTCGACAAGCTGCTGGCCGGCCCGAGCGAGCGCGAGCGGGAGGAGCGTCGCGAGATCGAGCGCGAGGAGCGCGAGCTACTGCGGGCGCAGGGCAAGACGCCGCCCGAGCGCAGCTGGAACGGCCTGTTCGACGGCCCCTATCCGATCCTCAACACCACCCTCAACCTGACCGGCGGCAGCGGCGACCTGGCGTGGCAGGAGCGCCAGGCCAACTCGTTCGTCTTCACCCCGCTGGGCTACGGCTTCGAGCCCGGCGAGCAGGAGAAGCTCGCCGGCGTGACGCGCGGCTACCGGTTCAGCGGCAAGGCCGGCTCCTGGCGCCTGTCGAAGGGCCGCGAGGGCATCAGCCTGGCCACCGCCATGACGGTGTCGGGCGCGGCCGTCAACCCCGCAATGGGATACCACTCCTCGCCCGCTCTCGCCTTCCTGCTGACCGTGTTCAACGCCCGGCTCGGGCTGTGGATGGGCAACCCGGCCAGCGAATCGACCTGGCACCTTACCGCGCCGACCCTGGCGCTCGAGGCGCTGCTCAGCGAGCTGTTCAGCAACACCGGGGCCGACTCCCGCTGGGTCAACCTGTCCGACGGCGGCTTCTTCGACAACCTCGGCGTCTACGAGCTGGTGCGGCGCCGCTGCCGGTTCATCCTGGCGACCGACGTCGAGGGCGATCCCGACCTCGAGCTCGGCGCGCTAGGCAGCGTCATCCGCCGCTGTAGAAGCGACTTCGGCATCGAGATCCGTTTCGAGAACCTGCAGCCGCTGGCCCGCCAGGCCGACAGCGGCTTCTCGCGCTGGCACTGTGCGGTCGGCACCATCCACTACGACCGGGTCGACCGGGGCGCCCCGAAGGGCATTCTGGTCTACGTCAAGTCCACGCTCACCGGCGACGAGCCGGCCGACCTGCTCAACTACCACAGACGCCACCCCGGCTTCCCGCACGAGTCGACCGCCGACCAGTGGTTCGACGAGTCGCAGTTCGAGAGCTACCGGCGTCTCGGCCAGCACATAGGGCTGGTGATGTTCCGTGCCATCGGACTGCAGCCGGGAGTCTGAAGAGGGCCCTCGCGATGAGCAGCAGCAGGCGCCAGCTCAACATCGAACAGGTCTTCGTCGCCCTGCGGCGTGCCTGGCATCCTCCCAGCGCGGCGATCGAGAGCTCGTTCACCGTGCACACCCGCACGCTGGCGGGCATCTTCTCGGCGATGCGCGAGGACGAGGACCTGGCGTTCCTGCACTCCCAGATCTACCGCGAGCTACCCGGGATGCCGGAGCTGCCGCCGGAGCGCGAGGAGCCGTCGGAGACCGATCCCTCGGCGACCGAGACACCGGTCGCCAGGCGACGGTTTCGCAAGGGCTTCTACCTATGCAACTCGCTCATCCAGCTGATGGAGGACGTCTATCTCGGACTCAAGCTGGCGGAGGACTACGCCCACCCCGACAACCGTGGCTGGATGAACCTGTTCCGTCACTGGTCGCGGTCGGACATGTTTCGCCAGACCTGGGCGGTCAGCGCCTGCACCTACGGCCTGCGCTTCCAGGACTTCTGCCGCCGCCACCTGCAGCTCGAGCTCGGCTGGACGGAGATCGACCCGGTGTGGGACCGCGTCACCGACCCGGACCACGAGCTGCCGGCGGAGGCGATGCGGGCGCTCGAGGTGGCGGAGACACAGATGGTGCAGCACCTGCTGCGGCACAACGTCCGCGGTCTGGAGAACCCGATCGCCGCGCGCATCGACAAGGTCGTGGCCGGACAGCTGGTGGTGCCGTCGGCGGAGATGGTCGAGCGCATCGGCGTCGCCGGCCGCTCGCTCAGCTTCGAGGAGCGGCAGGCGCTCAAGCCGATCACCTACGGCGTGGCGGTGCTGGACCAGCGCGGCCACCTGGTCACCCTGCGGGTGCGCCGCCACCTCCGCAGCCGCGGGCTCGGCCGGCAGCTCATCCACGGCCTGATCTCGCGTCTCGGGGTCGGAGACACCGCGCAACCGGACCCCGCCGAGCTGAGCCGCGTCGGTCTCAGCAGCCGCTCGCTCGGACGCATCGAGAACCTGTTCAAGTCGGTGCTGAACGAGGTGGAGCTGGAGCGCTCGCGCCTCGGGATGGTCGGCGAGACCGAGCTGGCCGCGGTGCTGGCGCCGATTCCCGAGATGCCCTACACCGGCGTCATCCGCCCGATGGAGGCAACCTGGGCCCACGCCCTGGGGCTGATCTACTGGTGGGTCGCCTGGCGACCCGACCTGGAGCTGTCGCGCGACGAGAGCGAAGAGCTGGGTCGCGCGCTGCGCAGCTGGCTGGGGCTGCGGGTCGAACCCGGCGAAACCGGCGTGCTGGCCCGCGAATCGCTCCAGTGGCTGACCCGGTCGAAGCACCTGGAGCAGGCGGTGGAGCGAGACCTGGTGTGGATCGCGGCGACGCTGGCGCGCCAGCCCTGGTTCAGCCAGCTGCGGGTGGCGTTCGTCAAGGACCTGCTGCGCATCGCCAAGGCGGACGGCAAGGTGACCGGCCGCGAGGAGCGCGTGGTCCGCCGGATCGTCGAGCCGCTCGGCCTGTCGCAGGCGGAGCGCAACAGGCTCGGCCTGCCGGCCACGCCGGCGGACGGTGACCGGTGAGCCACGCCGCCGGCCCGCGCGTGCTGGAGCTGTATTGCGGCATCGGCGGCTGCGCGGCGGCGCTGGGCGACAGCGCCGTGGTGGTGGCGGCGGTCGACATCAACCGCCGCGCGCTCGACGTCTACCGCCACAACTTCCCGCACCCGGTGATGGCGCGGGCCCTAGAGTCGCTGCGCGCCGCCGAGCTCGAACGCTGGGCGCCGGACGTGTGGTGGCTGTCGCCCCCCTGCCAGCCGTTCACCCGCCGCGGCAGCCGGCGCGACGACACCGACCCGCGCAGTCGCAGCCTGCTGCGGTTGATGCGGCTCGTCGAGCGACTGCCGCCGCCGCTGCTGGCGCTCGAGAACGTGCCCGGTTTCGCCGGCTCGCGCACCCACCGCCGGCTGCGCGCCGTGCTCGACGGCCTCGGCTACGAGGTGCGGGAGCTGCTGCTGTGCCCCAGCGAGCTGGGCCTGCCCAACCGCCGGCGGCGGTTCTACCTCGTCGCAGGACGCGACGGGCTGCCGGCGCCGGCGGCACCCGCGCCGGTCGCCGGACGAACCCTGGCCTCCTGCCTGGACCGGCGGCCGGCCGCCGCGCTGTGGGTCGAGCCCGCCCTGATCGAGCGCTACCGGCACGCCCTCGACGTGGTCGACTCCAGCGACCCGGCGGCGGTCACCGCCTGCTTCACCGCCGCCTACGGCCGCTCACCGGTGCGCAGCGGCTCCTACCTGCGCACCGCCCGCGGTCTGCGACGGTTCTCGCCCACCGAGATCCTGAGGCTGATGGGCTTTCCCGCCGGCTACCGGCTGCCGCCGGAGCTGCCGCTGGCCGCCGCCTGGCGGCTGATCGGCAACAGCCTCTCGGTGCCGGCGGTGCGCGCCGTGCTGGCGGGGCTGCCCGAAACGGCGCGGCGGCCCGGCACCGGCCGGCTCACACCGGCCGCCGCAGCCGGTAGATGACGTAGCCGACCGCCAGCGCCACCGCCGCCGCGATCAGGTTGGTGAGGGTGGCGCTGGCCGCCAGCGCCAGGGTCACGGCGCAGGCCGCGACCGGGATCAGCCAGCCACCCGGCAGCCGCAGCGCGCCCGGCGAGCCGGCCAGCTTGCGGCGCAGCACCGGCACCGCGGCGGCGGTGCCGAGGTAGGTCGCCAGCCGCGCCACGATCGACAGCGCCGCCAGGCCGACGAAGCTGCCGGTCAGCGCCAGCGGCAGCGCCACCGCGGTCTGGACGACGATCGCCGCCGCCGGCGTCCGGAAGCGCGGATGGACTCGCGCCAGGAAGCGCGGCCCGTAGCCGTCGCGGGCGAGCGCGTACAGGTAGCGCGGACCGACCAGCACGGTGTTGCCGGTGGTGCCGAGCACCGACAGCGCGCCGCCGACCGCCAGCAGGCCGCCGGCCCAGGTGCCCAGGAACAGCTCGGCCGAGTCGGCCAGCGGGGTCTCCGAGCCGGCCAGCCCCGGCAGCGTGCCGAGCGCCACCCACTGCACCGCCAGATACAGCAGCGTGACCAGAACGATCTGGGCGATCAGCGCAAACGGCACGTCGCGCTGCGGCGAGCGGTACTCGCCGGCCGGCGCGGGGGTGTTCTCGAAGCCGGCGTAGGCACACAGCAGCAGCAGCGCCGCCTCGCCCAGGTTGCCGTCGCCGGCCGGCGGAGCGGCCACCTGGCGCCAGTTCGCCGCCAGCAGGCCGGCGCCGACGAACAGGCCGAGCGGCAGCAGCTTGGCGATCGCCAGCCCGACGGCGGTGCCGACCCCCCAGCGCACGCCGGCGACGTTGATCGCCGTCAGCCCGCCCAGGCACAGCACCACCGTCACCCACCGGCCGGCGCCGGCGCCGGCGGCCGGCAGCGCCCAGGTCAGGGCCTGGGCGAAACCCACCGACAGCGAGGCCACCGAGGCCACCCGCGCCAGCCAGGTCATCCAGCCCACCTCGAAGCCGACGAGCTCGCCGAACGCGGTGCGCGCGTACAGGTAGGCGCCCCCCGGCTGGTCGAAGTACGACGACGCCTCGGCGAAGCACAGCACCAGCAGCAGCACCGCCAGCCCGGCCAACGCCACCGCCCACAGGCTGGCCGGGCCCAGCATCGCGGCAGCCGCCGCTGGCAGCAGGTAGACGCCGCTGCCCACGACGTCGTTGAGCGCCACGCCGACGATCTGCCAGCGGCCCACCACCCGCTCCAGGGTGGCGCCGCCCGGAGGGCCGGCGGCCGGCTCACTCATCGCGTGCGCTCCCCCGGCGAGGCCGGCAGACGGCCGCCCCTCGGCAGGCGCCGCGGGCTCACTCCGCCGCCCCTTCGAGGGCCGCCAGCCGCCGCTCCAGCTCGCGCAGCCGCTCCACCAGGCGCGGCAGGCGGCGGGTGGCGACCACCGTCTTGCGCCACTGGTCGGCGGGCATCGCCGGGAAGCCGGCGTAGTGACCGGGCTCGCGCATCGACTTGGTGATCGCCGACATCGCCGCCAGGGTCGAGCCGTCGGGCAGCTCGCAGCGGTTGTTGACCCCGCCGTGGCCGGCGGTGATCACCCAGCTGCCGAGGCGCGCCGAGCCGGCGATCGCCGTCATGCTGCACAGCCGCGTGTGGTCGCCGATGGTGGCGCCGTGCCCGATCTGGACCAAACTGTCCAGCTTGCTGTCGTCGCCGATCCGGGTGTCCTCGAGCGCGCCGCGGTCGACCGAGCTGTTGGCGCCGATCTCGACGTCGTCGCCCAGCACCACGGTGCCGGTCTGGGGGATCTTGGCGAGCGCGCCCTCGCCGTCGGCGAAGCCGAAGCCGTCGCCGCCGACCACCGCGCCGGCGTGGATCAGCGCCCGCTCGCCCACCCGCACGCCGTCTTCGACGACGGCGTTGGCGCGCACCACCGAGTCGGCGCCCACCACCGCTCCGGCGCCGACGTAGGCGCCGGGGAACAGCGCCACGCGATCGCCCAGCCGGGCGCCGGCCCCGACGTAGGCGAACGGCGCCAGCGCCACATCCGCTCCCAGCACCGCGTCGGGCGCCACCCAGGCGCGGTCGCTGACCCCGGCCGGTGGCCGCGGCGGCGTCCAGAACAGCTGCGCCGCGCGCGCGAACGCCCAGTACGGCTTGGGGTGGACCAGCTGGGGCGCCGGGCACTCCTCGGCCGCGGCGCCGACGATCACACCGCCCGCCCGGCTGGCGGCCAGGAAGCGGGCGAAGGTCGGGTCGGTGAGGAAGCTGATCTGATCCGGCCCGGCGCGGTCGAGCGGCGCCACGCCGCGGATCTCCACCTCACCGGCCGGCGGCGAGCCCTCCGGCATCAACAGACGGGCGCCCAGGGTGTCGGCGATCTTGTCGAGACGCATGGGTTTCTCCTTGCGGGTGCTGGGTCGGCCGGCGAGCGGCAGCGCGCGCCCCGGCCCGATTCTAGTGCCGTGATCGGCCCGCGGTCGCCCGCCGGACCGCCCCCGGTCACCCGACGGTTGCCACGAAGGGCGCGAACCACTACCCTCTGCCCGAAGCCGCCATGACGCCGTACCTCGACATGCTGCGACGCATCCTGGAGGACGGAATCCGCAAGCCGGACCGCACCGGCACCGGCACCCTGAGCGTCTTTGGCCACCAGATGCGCTTCGACCTCGAACGCGGCTTCCCACTGCTCACCACCAAGAAGCTGCACCTCAGGTCGATCATCCACGAGCTGCTCTGGTTCGTGGCGGGCGACACCAACGTGCGGTCGCTCAACGCCAACCGGGTGCGGATCTGGGACGAGTGGGCGGACGCCGAGGGCGAGCTGGGGCCGATCTACGGCTACCAGTGGCGTTCGTGGCCGGCGCCCGACGGGCGCAAGATCGACCAGCTCACCGCGGTGGTCGAGCAACTGCGTCGCGATCCGCATTCGCGGCGGCATCTGGTGTCGGCCTGGAACGTCGCCGATCTCGACCGCATGGCGCTGCCGCCCTGCCACGTCCTGTTTCAGTTCTGGGTGGGTGACGGCCGCCTGTCGTGCCAGCTCTACCAGCGCAGCGCCGACGTGTTCCTCGGGGTGCCGTTCAACATCGCTTCCTACGCGCTGCTGACGCTGATGGTCGCCCAGGTGTGCGACCTCGAGCCGGGCGAGTTCATCCTCACCCTGGGCGACGCCCACCTGTACGCCAACCACCTGGAGCAGGCCGAGCTGCAGCTCCAGCGGCAGCCGCGGCCGCTGCCCCGCATGCGACTCGCGCCTCGGGTGCGCTCGCTGTTCGACTTCCGCTACCAGGACTTCACCCTCGAGGGCTACTCGCCGCACCCCCACATCAAGGCACCGATCGCGGTATGAAGCTGGCGCTGATCGCCGCGGTGGCCGACAACGGCGTGATCGGCCGCGGCAACGATCTGCCGTGGCGCCTGCCGGCCGACCTCCGCCGCTTCAAGCGGCTGACGATGGGGCACCATCTGATCGTCGGCCGCAAGACGTGGCAGGCCATCGGCCGGCCGCTGCCCGGGCGCACCATGCTGGTGTTGTCGCGGGCACGGCGGCTCGACGCCGCCGGCGCCCGGCGGTGCGGCTCGCTCGAGGAGGCGCTGGAGGTCGCCGAACGGGGCGGCGACGAGCAGCCGTTCGTCGCCGGCGGCGAGCAGATCTACCGGCTGGCGCTGCCGCGCGCCGAGCGCATCTACCTCACCCGGGTGCACGCCATGCCGGCGGGAGACGCGCGCTTCCCCGAGTTCGACCTCGGCCGCTGGCGGCTGGTGTCGCGCGAGAGCCGGCCGGCCGACCGGCGCAACCGGCACGCCATGAGCTTCGAGCTCTACGAGCGCGCGGCGCCACCCGAGCCGGCCGCGCCGCCAAGCGGCTGAGGCCAGCGCCCCCGGCGCTTCGCCGGCCGCGAACTGCTAGGCTGGGCGCCGGCCGGGCGACCGTCCCGCCTTCCGGCCGTGTCGCCGTGCCACCGCATTCCCAGCCCTCGCGCTCTCACCGGCCAGCCATCGCCGGTGGGGACGGTGCGCGGAGTCCGGTCGTCGCCGGCTGCACGCTGGCACTGCTGCTCGTCGCCACCACGCCGGCCACCGCCAAGGAGAGCGACAGCTTCACCCACCGCTGGGAGGCGCTGGCGTTTCCGATCGGCGAGGTGCGCGGCGAGCCGGTACCGGACTTCACCGACGACCTCAACGACCTGGTCAACACCCTCTTCGCCGACACCCTGGAAGAGCTCAACCAGGAGAACCGGCGCCTGAACCGCGACTGCCGGGACCCCGCCGCCCAGCGGCGGCTGTACCACCGCGTGCGCAACGCGCTCGGCGGACCGGTGGTGTTCACCCGCAACCGGCTGCGGCCGGCGATCAACAGCCATCCCAAGAACTTCAAGATCCCGCTGCCACGCTCGATCTACCGGGACTTTCCGCCGTGGCGATCGATCTCGCTCGGCCTGCTCTCCAAGTTCGGCGACAAGATGGCCGAGATGGTGCGGTTCGACCTCGAGGAGGAGCTGGTGGCGACCGGCGGCGAGGTGGCACCGCGCGGCGCCGTCTGGAGCGTCAGCGGCCCGGCCGGTGACGAGGTGGCGCGTTTCGCGGCGGCCGACCGCCGACCGGCGACGGCCGCCGGGCGGGCCTACTACCGGCTGGCCAACGGTCAGGCGGTGGTGACCGAGGACGGCCGCGTCACGCTGGTGACTCCCATCCTGGTGGGCAGCGACAAGTTCAGCCACTTCTTCTTCCGCGGCCACCTGCTCTACCGCCGTCTGGCCGGCGGTGAGCCGGGGCGGCTGGAGGAGTTGCTCGACTACAACTACGGCCTCGAGGTGTCGCTGTGGGGCTCGAAGTCGACCGGCGTGGCAGCCTACGGCGATCTGGTGGCCAACTTCCAGGGTCTGCGGTTCTACATCCGCCTGCGGGGCGAGAGCTTCGACGGCCGCCCGATGAGCGATCCGCTGGGCGCCGACACCGGCTTCGTCGACTGCGACGGCGGCGCCGTCTGGCGACAGACGCGACCGATCGACCTGCGCGACTACCTCGATCCGGCGTGGGACGAGGCGCACAACTGCAACCTGGTGCGCTCCAACGGCCTGCTGGCAATGGTCGAGCGCCGGCTCGACGATCTGGCGGCCGGCGACTCCGAGCACCGCTACCGCTGCCCGGTCGATCGCGAGCTGATCGAGCGCACAGCCGAGCGCTACGGCCGGTTCGCCCCGCGGCTGATCAACGCCGA
>JBFGNS010000063.1:0-23304 GCA_041574955.1 Thermoanaerobaculia bacterium
GCGTCCATCACCCGGCTACCGTGCCAGAACGGCGCCCGCCAGCGGCACCAGTCCTCGTGCGCCCGGTAGCTGTCCCAGATGAACCAGCTGCCTTTCATCTCGGTGACGCCCAGCGTCTGGCTGCCGCGGCTCGCCATCTGGTTCTCGTCGAGCGGCAGGTTCATGTGCTCGGCGGCGTTGCCGTGGAGATCGTAGACCCCCAGCGCGCTCTTGCAGCCGGGGAACAGGCCGGCCGGGTAGGTGTTCGAGCCGCACTGCGTCCAGCTCCCACCCTGGCACGCCGGGCTCTTGGAGCTGGCGGCGGCGCACACCCCGGCCTGGTAGGTGGGCCCGTAGCTCCAGGCCTTCGAGCCGGCGTACGCCTGGTTGTGGGCGGAGCGCATGCGCGGCACGGCGGCGCCCATCGCCAGACCGCGCGCCAGGTCGAACCGGTAGTCGGGGGGGCCCAGACTGCCGGCGCAAGCGCCCTCCCATTCGTGCGCGTCGCACATCCGCTTGCCGATGGCGCGGCAGATCTCGGCCGCCTCGCGCGCCCGCACCCAGACCACCGGGTAAGCGCAGGGAACGTTGGGGAACTCGAACTTGTCGATACAGGTGGTCGCCTCCTCGGGCTGCTGGCTGGCCGGGTCGAAGAGCGGCGACATGTAAGGGCTGCCGCAGACGCGCTCGAACCGCTCGTTGCGGTAGGAGACGCCGAGCCCCTCGAGCCTGGCGCGGCACTCCTCCGGCGTCGCCGGGTGGCGGGTGATCGCCGGGTTGCCCTGGCCGATCCAGCCCGAGCGGGCGAAGATCGCCCGCACCGCCGCCAGCTGCTCTTCGGTGAGCGCGTGCACCCGGGCGAGCTCGGCGAACAGCGTCTCGTTCTGCTCGGCCAGGGTCGAGCCTCCGAGCGCCGACGGCACCAGCAACAGCACCACCAGCCCGGCGGCGAGAGCTCCTGGACGAGCTTCGAGCATCTCACTCCTCCTTGCGGGTCACGTAGAAGAAGTCCCGGTTGTCGGGGAAACCCACGAAGCGCGGCAGCTCCTGGCCGGCCTCGCTCTTGTCGAGCACGCTCATCTCCTCGATCAGGTGCTGGATCAGGAAGCTGCCGCCCTGCACCCGGTAAAGCGCCAGGTAGGTGTGCTCGAGGGCGTTCATGTCGGTCAGCATCGCATACCGGCAGCGGTAGGCCAGGAAGACGCGGGCCATCGCCGACGGCGTGACGCTCGAGAAGTAGCCGTACAGCAGGTACCGGCCGTCCTCCGAGTCCTGCAGGCAGAGGCCGGCGCGCAGCGACCTGAGCCGCTTGTCCACCGACCCCGACCAGTTGCCGATCGTCCACTTCGGTACCAGCTCGCCGGGGCGCGGCTCGCCGGTGGCGGGGTCGGGCTCGACGATCGGCACCCCGTTCTGCCGCGCGTACCGGATCCGCCCCAGCTCCGCGTCGTTGGCCTCGCGCCAGGTGCGCAGGTCGACCGTGCCGTCGTCGAGCACCAGCGCCGTCGCCAGCTCGGGCTGGAGCCTGCTGAGCACCGCACCGTGCTCGACGAAGCCGTAGTGGCTGCCGGAGTTGCGCTGCGCCAGCTCGCCGGCGCGGAAGGCACCGTGGGTGCGCTTGAAGCCGCCGGTGAAGGTGGCGACCAGCCGCTCCGCCGCCGTCGGGCTCACCATGCCCGTGGCCACCAGCGGCGCGATGGTGCCGATGCCGTCGGGCCCCGGCAGCCGCTCGTCGCGCACCGCCGCCGGCGCGCGCTCGGACCAGGCGACGCGTGGATGGTCGGTGCCGACGGCGAAGCCCAGGTCGAACTGGTCGAGGTCGAAGGCGACCATGTAGATCAGCGCCGAGGACTCCACCTCGTCGAGTGGGTTGAGCCGGGTGCGCAGCTCCGCCACCAGCTCGGGCGCCACCAGCCGAGGCTGGATGGCGCTGAGATAGACGCCGGGCACCCCGCGCACCCGGTACCAGCGCCCCACGAGCATCCTGCCCCGGCTCTCTTCCCAGTCGAGCTCGAAGCCGAGATCGGCCGGCGACAGGTACGAGCCGTCGACCGCCGGATCGATCCGCGGCCGAAGCGGCGCGCCCGCCGGGCGCGGGCGGTTGACGGCGCCGGGGTGACCGGCCGCCACCACCTCGGAGGTCTCGAGGAAGGCATCCTTGTACAGCCGCTGGCGGACGAAGACGGTGATCTGCTCGCCCTTCCAGACGCGGTCGCGCAGCAGGTCGGTGGCCCATTCGAGGGTGGTCTTGCGCCCTTCGACCCGGTTGCGCAGGTAGAGCCGGCCGCCGCACAGCGGCGCGTACGGCCGGCGGCCGGCGCGGGCGAGGGCCAGCGGATCGGGGTCGGCGCCCCACAGCTCGCACGGCTCCTGCCGGCCCGGCGCGCCGAGCGCCACACCGCCGGTGGTCAGCTCCACCAGCTGGCGTTCCGGCCGCGGGTTCTCGAGATGGAAGCCGCCGCCGCCCCGCCCGTCGTCCCACTCCAGCTCGAGCAGCAGCCAGTCACCGAGCCGCGGGTTGATCTCGGTCAGCGTGGCCCGGCCGGTGCGCCCGCCGGCGTCGACCACCGCCGTGCCGGCCGAGCCGCGGAACATCTGCAGCTCGAGCACCGACTTGGCCCGCCGCGCCCGGTACTGCTCGACCTGCGCGGGAGGTGGCGGCGACAGCGGGCGCTCCACCGGCGCCTCGACAACGGCCGGCGGCGTGGGGAGTGGCTCGGCTACCGCCGGCGGCTCCTCCGGTGCCGGCGGCACCGCCTCCTCGACAGCGCGATCGCCGGCGCACCCCGCAACCATCAGAGCTGTCAGCCACCCGGCGGTAGTTCTAGAGACTCGCACAGTCGCGCGAGCATAGCCGGATCGCCCCGCCGGCCGGCTCAGCGGCGCACCTCCGCCACTGCCAGAACGGTGATCCGGCGCCGGCCCTCGCCAAAGCTCGCCACCGGCGTCAGCCGTTCGATCCCCTGGTGGAAGCGGCAGTGCTCTTGACCCGAGTAGACCAGCACGTGGTCGACGCCGGCGCGCTCGATCAGCAGCCGCGTCTTGGCGGGATCCTCGTCGCACTGCATCCAGTGGAAACCGGCGCGGCTGTAGACCGCCAGCGTCTGGGCGTTGGTGGTCACGACGGTCGGCCGCGGCCGCCGCGCCTCGAGCCACTCGACCAGCTCGGGCTCGGGGCCGAGCAGCCCGGAAGGGAAGCGGGCGCCGAGCAGGCTGGCGGTGGCGAAGCCGCCGCTGGCGAGCGACGCCACCGCCAGCGCCAGCGCAGCCCAGCGCCACGGCCGCGGTCCGCGGTCCAGCAGGTAGGCCAACGCCGGCACCAGCAGCAGCAGCAGCGCCAGTCCGTGCCGGTGGCCGAACCGCCACTCGCCCAGGTAGCGGGTGTGCATGAGCTGGAGCGGCGCCAGCTGGACAGCCGCCGCCACCACCGCCGCCACCACCGCCGCCGATCCCGGCTGCACCGCCGCCCGCCAGGCCGCCCAGCGGTCGTGGCCGCGTGCCGCCAGGCCGGCCACCGCCAGCGGCACCAGCCAGGCGGCCAGCCCGAAAGAGGCCACATAGGAGGTCGGGTTGGTCGGGTCGAAGGCGGCCCACAGGCCCGAGGCGCGGTCCGCCAGGTACTGCCAGGTGCCGGTGGCCGGCCGGTTCCACTGGAACGGCACGATCTCGGGGAGCTCACGGTAGGCGCCGATCGACAGCATGACCCGAGGGTCGAACGGCTCCACCCAGCTCGCCAGCCAGGCGGCCCACGGCGCGACACAGACGGCGAACGCCGCCGCCGCCAGGGCCGCGCCGCCGAGGTAGCGGCGCTGCCGCAGGCCGGCAAGCGCGAGCGCCAGCACAACCCCCAAGATCACTCCCACCGCCTGCGAGCGCGTGACGAACGCCAGGCCGGCGAGGCCGCCGGCGGCCGCCGACCAGACGAGTGCCGGGGCCGGCAGCGCGCCGTGCGGCGCCGCCCGGTCCAGCGCCAGCAGCGCGGCGAAGCTCCAGGCGAACGCCAGCGCCTCGGTGTAGGGCAGCGAGGTGAAGTTGAAAAAAACCGGGTTGGTGGCGAATAGCAGCACCGCCAGGTGGCCGAGGTCGAGCACCCTGCCGCCGCGCAGCACGAACGGCTCGGCGCCGCCGAAGACCCGCCGTCCGAGCCGGTTGGCCAGCGCCCACAGCAGCACCAGGTCGAGCAGGAACAGCAGCTCGGGCAGCACGGCGGCCGCCGCCGGCAGGCCGGTGAAGCGAGCGGTCCAGCCCAGCACGAGCGGCCAGCCCGGGTAGATGTTGGTGGGATGCGGCAGCTCGGTCAGCCCCTGGTGGTAGAGCGAGACGCCGGTCTGGAGCCCGCGGCCCTCCTCGATGTGGCGGGCAACCTGGTAGTAGTAGTTGCCGTCGAGCGAGTTGCGTCCCAGGCCGGGAGAGAACTCCGCCTTGAGGGCGGCGGCGGCCAGCAGCAGCAGGGCGAGCAGGACGAGGCGTTCGCGCATCGGGCGACGGCTAGCTTAGCCGCTCGCCGCGTGGCTCCCGAGCGCCGGGGCCCGTAGAATGTGCCGGGCGCCTCGACGGGGCGCCGCCAACCGGGGACAGATATGAGCCGAAGCGTGGTACTCGCCTACTCCGGCGGCCTGGACACCGCCTGCATCCTCCAGGTGCTGGTCGAGCGCGGCTGGCAGGTGGTGGCGTTCGTGGCCGACGTCGGCCAGCAGGAGGACTTCCAGCAGGTGGCCGAGCGCGCCGAGGCCACCGGCGCCGCCAAGGTGGTGGTGGCAGACCTGAGGCGCGAGTTCGTCACCGATTTCATCTACCCGGCGGTGGCCGGCAACGCGGTCTACGAGAACCGCTACCTGCTGGGAACCGCGCTGGCGCGGCCGCTGATCGCCCGCGCCCAGGTCGAGGTGGCGCGCGCCGAGGGCGCCGACGCGGTGGCCCACGGCGCCACCGGCAAGGGCAACGACCAGGTACGGTTCGAGCTGGCCTACGCCGCGCTGGCGCCCGATCTCAAGGTGGTGTCGCCGTGGAAGGAGCGCGACTTTCTCGACCGCTTCCAGGGCCGGCAGGACCTCATCCGCTACGCCGCCGAGCACGGCATCCCGATCGAGGCGTCGGCCGAGAAGCCGTTCTCCACCGACGAGAACCTGATGCACCGCAGCTACGAGTCGGGCATCCTGGAAGACCCGTTCGCGCCGCCGCCGGCGGAGATGTTCAAGCTCACCCGCGCCGCCAGCGAGGCGCCGGACGAGCCGGCGCGGCTGGAGATCCACTTCAAGGACGCGCTGCCGGTGCGGGTGGTCGACCTCGATGCCGGCACCAGCCTCGACGATCCGCTCGAGCTGTTCCTGCACCTCAACGAGATCGGCGGCCGGCACGGCGTCGGGCGCGTCGACATGGTCGAGAACCGGTTCGTCGGAATCAAGTCGCGCGGCGTCTACGAGACGCCGGGTGGCACCGTGCTGCACCACGCGCTGCGCGACCTCGAGGGCATCGCCATGGACCGCGAGGTGCTGCGGCTGCGCGACTCGCTCAGCCCCAAGTTCACCGAGCTGATCTACAACGGCTTCTGGTTCAGCCCCGAGATGGACTTCATCCGCGCCGCCTTCTCCCGGTCCGAGGAGCTGATCGACGGCCGGGTGCGGGTCGAGCTGTACAAGGGCGGCGTGGCGGTGAGCGGCCGCGAGTCGCACAGCTCGCTCTACGACCGCGAGCTGGCCTCGATGGACGTCGAGGGCGGCTACGACCAGGCCGACGCGCGCGGCTTCATCCGCATCAACGCGCTCCGGCTCAGGGCGCACAAGCTGATCCTGCGGCGCACCGCCGCCGACGCCGCGGACGGCGACGCATGAGCCGGCTGTGGGACCGCGGCGAGCCGCTCGCCGAGGCGGTGCTGCGGCTGACCGTCGGGCGCGACCCGGAGCTCGACCTGCGGCTGGTGCCGTGGGACTGCCAGGCGTCGGCGGCTCACGCCGAGATGCTGGCCGCGATCGGCGTGCTCGACCGGAACGAGGTGGCGGCGATCAGCGGCGAGCTGGCCGGCATCGCCGCCGAGGCGCGCGCCGGCGGCTTCGTCATCGCGCGGGAGGAAGAGGACGGCCACACCGCGATCGAGAACCGCCTGCGCGACCGGCTGGGCGAAGCGGGCGACAAGATCCACGCCGGCCGCAGCCGCAACGACCAGGTGCTGGCGGCGCTCAGGCTGTGGGGCCGGGCCGCGGTTCTGGACCAGATCGAGGGCGTGCTGGCGGTGGCTGGGCGGCTGCTCGAGCTCGCCGACGAGCACCGCGACACCAGCATGCCGGGCTACACCCACACCCGCCAGGCGATGCCCACCACCGCCGGCCACTGGCTGGCGGCCTGGGCCGACAACCTGGCCGACGACGTCGCCTGGCTCGAGACCGCCTACCAGCACCTCGACCGCTCGCCGCTCGGCTCGGCCTCGGGCTTCGGAGTCGGCCTGCCGCTCGACCGCGGCCTGGTGGCGGCGCGGCTGGGCTTCGCCGGCGTACAAGAGAACAGCCTGGCGGTGCAGAACGACCGCGGCAAGAGCGAGTTCCTGGCGCTGGCGGCGGCGGCCGCCACCGCCACCGACTTGGGGCGGCTGGCGGCCGACCTGATCCTCTACTCGAGCGACGAGCTGCGCTTCGTGCGGCTTCCGGCGGAGGTCACCACCGGCTCGAGCATCATGCCCCAGAAGCGCAACCCGGACGTGCTCGAGCTGGTGCGCGCCGGCGCCGCGCGGCTGCGCGCCCGGCAGGCCGAGGTGGGCGCGATCTACGGGCCGCTGCCTGCCGGCTACCACCGCGACCTGCAGCTCACCAAGGAGCCGTTCCTCGAGGCCATGCAGGGCCTGCTGGACATGCTGACCGCCGTCGGCGCGGTGCTCGACGGGCTGGAGCTGGACGCCGAGCGCTGCCGCGCCGCGGTGCTGCCGGCCACCGCCGCCACCGACGCCGTCTACCGTCGGGTGGCGGCCGGCACGCCGTTCCGGCAGGCCTACCGAGAGGCCGCCCGCGGCGAGCTGCCGCCGCTCGAGCCGCCGGCCGAGGCGTGGCGCGAGCGCACCCACACCGGGGCTCCCGGCGCCCTCGACACCACCACCACCGCCGGCCGGCTGGCGGCGGCCAGCGACCGGCTGGCCGCGCGCCGCGCCGCCGGCGCGGGCGGGCGGTGATCCGCCAGCCCCCGACTGCGAGACTGCCGCCATGCATCGATCGATTCCCACCTTCGTTCTGCTCCTCACCACTCTCGTGCCGGCGGCCGCCGGCGCCGCCGAAGCCGCCGCTGTCGAAGGCAGCTGGCTGGGGACGCTCGACGTCGCCGGCAGCTCGCTGCGCGTCATGGTGCACGTCGAGCGCGGCGCCGACGGCGGGCTGACCGGCACCCTCGACTCGATCGACCAGGGGGCGACCGGCATCGCCATCGACACGATGACCCTCGAGGGCGAAGCGTTTCGCTTCGAGATCCGCCGCCTGCTGGCCGCCTACGAGGGGCGTCTCGAGCCCGGCGGCGAGCGCATCACCGGCCGCTGGTCGCAAGGCGGCCTGACCCTGCCGCTCGACCTCGAGCGCAGCGACGAGCGGCCCGAGCTGGTGCGGCCGCAAGAGCCCCAGCCTCCCTACCCGTACGCCGAGCAGGAGGTCACCTTCGACTCCGCCGCCGAGCCCGCCGACGGCGCCGAGCCGATCCGGCTGGCCGGCACGCTCACCTTGCCGCCGGGTGACGGGCCGCACCCGGCCGCCGTGCTGATCAGCGGCTCGGGGCCGCAGGACCGCGACGAGACGGTGTTCGGTCACCGGCCGTTCCTGGTGCTCTCCGACTACCTGACGCGGCGCGGCCTGGCGGTGCTGCGCTACGACGACCGCGGGGTGGGCGGCAGCGGTGGCTCGCTGGCCGACGCCACCTCGGCCGACCTGGCCGAGGACGCCCGCGGCGCTCTCGCCTACCTGGCCGGCCGGCCCGAGGTCGACGCGCGGCGCGTCGGGCTGATCGGCCACAGCGAAGGCGGCCTGATCGCGCCGCTGGTGGCGCGCGGTGCGGCCCGGGTCGCCTTCGTGGTGCTGATCGCCGGCCCGGGTGTGCCCGGCGACGAGCTGCTGACCGAGCAGAGCGCTCTGCTGCTGCGCGCCTTCGGCGCCGGCGAGGAGGCGGTCGCCGAAGCCCGCGAGGGCCAGCGGCGCGCCTTCCAGATCCTGCGCGACGAGCCGGACGACGAGCGCGCGCGGCAGGCGGTTCGCGAGCTGGCCGTCGAGCGGCTGCGGGCGATGCCGGAGGCTCAGCGCCGGGCGCTCGGTGCCGCCGACGTCGAAGCGGCGGCCGAGGCACAGGCCGAGCGGGCGGTGACGCCCTGGGTGCGGTACTTCATCGGCTACGACCCGCGACCGGCGCTCGCCGAGCTGCGCTGCCCGGTGCTGGCGATCAACGGCGAGCTGGACGTCCAGGTGGGAGCCGAGCAGAACCTGCCGCCGATCCTGGCCGCGCTAGCCGGCGGCGACAGTCCGGAGTACGCCGTGGTTCAGCTGGCCGGCCTCAACCACCTGCTGCAGACCGCCGACACCGGGCTGCCGGGCGAGTACGCGACGATCGAGGAGACGATGGCGCCGCTGGCCCTGGCGACCATCGGCGACTGGCTGGCGGCGCGCTTTGTCGATCGGCCCGAGCCGTAGGCGGGCGCGCCGGGCATGAGCGGCCGCCGCCTGCCGATCGCGCTGCTGGTCCTCGACCTCGACGCGTTCTTCCTGCTGCCCTGGATCGACCCGTTCGTCGGCGGCGAGGTCGTCGCCGCGCTGGTGTTGGGAGTCGTCGCGCTCAACGTCTGGGCCTGGCGGCGCCGGCCGGCCTGGCTCGATCGCCTCGACGGCGCCCTGCGCGGCAGCGAGGCGGCGCAGCGAGCGGTGCTGCTGGTGTCTTCGCTGGTGGTCGCCGGCGGCGCCGTCGAGCACCTCGCCCGCGGGCTCACCAGCCTGGGCGTGATCGAGAAGTACTCGGCGATGCGCACCATGCTGCCGGAAGGCACCGCCGACTGGCGAATGGCCCACCTGACGGCGGACCGCTACCGCGAGCCCGACCCGGAGCTGCTGTGGCGCCCGGTGGCGGCCGAGCCGTACAACCGGCAGCGGTTCAAGGGCCCGGAGCTGCCGGCCGGCGACGGCGACGACGGCTGCCGGATCTTCACCTACGGCGACTCCAACACCGACGGGCCGCAGCGCGGCGGCTGGCCGGCGCGGCTGGGAGAGCTGCTCGACGGCTCGGCCGGCGGACCGGCAGGGAGAGCGCGGTGCCTGGTGGTCAACGCCGGAGTCACCGGCTACTCCTCGCACCAGGGGCTGGTGCGGCTGCGGCGCGACGCGACACGCTACCGGCCCGACCTGGTGCTGGTGTCGTTCGGCTGGAACGACGTGGCGCCCGCCCTCGGCCCTCCCGACCGCGAGTTCCGCACGCCGCCGGCGGCGTGGCTCGCCGTGCAGCGGTGGCTGCTGCGCTACCGCGCCTTCCTGGTGGCGCGGCGGTACTGGCCGCGCGCCGAGCCGCCGCCGTCGTCGGGGCCGCGCGTGCCGCTCGACGACTACCGCGCCAACCTCGCCGGGTTTCTCGCCACCGCCGCCGAGCACGGCGGCCGCGCGGTGCTGCTCACCCGGCCGCACCTCGAGCCGCCCGAGCGGCTGGCGGCGCGTGACGACTGGCGGCGCCATGTGCCGGCCTACAACGACGCCGTCCGGCTGCTTGCGGCCGAGCGCGGCGCGCCGCTCGTCGACGTCCAGCGGGTGTTCGCCGACCGCCCCGGCGAGTTCGTCGACGAGTGCCACTTCACCCCCGAGGGGCACCTCGAGATGGCCCGGCTGGTGGCGGCGGAACTGGACCGCCAGGGGCTGCTGCCCGCCACCGCCCGGGGCACCGGCGGACGAAACCCCCTGCCGCCGCGGTCGTAGAGAGACAACATGAGCTACCTCCAACGGGTCCGCAGCGCCGCCGTGGCCGGCGCCTCGCGCAACCGGCGCCGCCGCCCGGCGGCGCTGCCGCGCCTCGCCCTGGCGGCCTTGATGCTCGCCGGCGCCTCCCAGACCGTCGCGGCGCAGGCCGCTCCAGCACCTTCCGACGCCCCCAGTACCGACAGGCCCGGCACCGGCAGCCTCGGCCCGTGTCCCGACGGCGCCTGGGGCGAGGGTGCCGAATGCGGCCGCTTCCGGGTGTGGGAGGACCGCGGCCGGGCGACAGGCCGGGTGCTGGAGCTCAACCTGCTGGTGCTCCGCCGCTCGACCGAGGGACCGGCGCGCGAGGCGATCGTGCTGCTCGCCGGCGGCCCTGGCCAGGGCGGCACCGACATGGCGCCGGCGGCCTTCATGCTGCTCGGCGAGGCGCGGCAGGAGCGCGACATCCTGATGGTCGACCTGCGCGGCACCGGCGGCTCCAACCCGCTCGACTGCCACGTCGAGGGCGCCGCCGAGAACCCGCAGCTCGTCTTCGGCCACGTCTTCGACCCCGAGCTGTACCGGCGCTGCGCCCAGCGGCTGCGCGCCGTCGCCGACCTGCGCCTCTACACCACCCCGCTGGCAATCGACGACCTCGACGAGATCCGCTCCTGGCTGGGCTACGAGAAGCTGGTGCTGGTCGGCGGCTCCTACGGCACGCGGGCGGCGCTGATCTACATGGCCCGCCACCCCGAGCGGGTGCGCGCCGCGGTGCTCGACTCGCCGGCACCGGCGCCGTTCTCCGCACCGCTGACCTACGCCCGCGACGCGCAGCGCTCGGTGGACGTGATCTTCGACTCGTGCCTCGCCGACGCCGCGTGCCGCGCCGCCTACCCCCGGCTGCGGCAACGGTTCGACGCCCTGCTGCGTCGGTTCGACGACGGCCCGGTGAGCACCACCTTCCAGGACTCCGAGACCGGCAAGCGCCACACCGTCGCCTTCTCGCGCGGCGACTTCGGCTACGCCCTGCGCGGCCTGCTCTACCGGGACGGCTTCTTCCGCCAGCTGCCGCGCATGATCTACCGCGCCCACGACAGCGGCGACCTGGGACCGTTCGCCGCCGCCTACTGGGCGCGCTCGCGCGCCCTCGAGCCGGCGATCGCCGAGGGTCTTCACATCTCGACCGTCTGCAGCGACGACGCCTGGCGGATCGGCGGCAGCGAGATCGAGCACGCCACCCGCGACACCTTCCTCGGCGACTACCTGGTGCGCGACTACCTCGGCGCCTGCGCGGTCTGGGACGCCGGACGGGTCGGCCCCGACTACCTCGAGTGGCCGGCGGCGACCGCGCCGGTGCTGATCTTGAGCGGCGGGCTGGATCCGATCACGCCCCCGAGCTGGGGGCGGGTGGCCGCCCGCCACCTGCACGACGCCGTCCACCTCACGGTCGCCGACGCCTCCCACGGCGTCTCGGGCACCGCCTGCGGCGGCCCGATCGTGCGCCAGTTCCTGGCCACCCTGTCGCTCGACGGGCTCGACACCGGTTGCGCGGTGCAGCCGCTCAGCGGCTTTCTGACCGACTAGCCTGAGCTTCGCTAGCGGCGGACGGCCGGCGCGGGGCGCCGCGCAGCCGGTCGCCGAGCAGCCGCCAGCAGCCTCGCGCCAGCGCGTCGGCGATGTTGACCGCCGCCCGCGCCTTGAGCGCCAGCCGGCGGCGGCGCGCCAGCGAGCGCAGGCTGCTCTCACGCTTGTGGAGCACCGCGACCCCCGGATGCAGCCGGCACTCGTATCCGTGGCGCAGCAGTTTGAAGGCCAGGTCCGGCTCCTCGCCGTAGAGGAAGTAGCGCTCGTCGAGCCCGCCGATTCGCGCCCAGGCCGAGCGGCGGACCAGCAGACAGCCGCAGTTCAGAAACAGCGTGCGGAACGGCTGGTGCGGTCGACGGCCGATGCCCAGCCGGTGCGCCGCGAACAGAGCGAGCCCGCGCCGCGACCAGTACGACCAGGTGAAGTTGAGCCGCCGCCGGCCGCTCCGCTCCTGCAGCTGGAGCGGACCGGCTGCGGCCACCCGCGGGTCGGTGGCGAGACAGGCGGCGAGCCGCTCGAAGAAGGCGCGCTCGGGGATGCGCAGATCGGGGTTGAGCACGAAGACATGCTCCGCGTCGACCTCGGCGACGGCCTGGTTCGCCGCGCGCGCGAAGCCGACGTTGCGCCGGTTCCGGATCAGCCGGACGCCGCCGAACCGGCGGACCTCGTCCGCCGTGCCGTCACGCGAGGCGTTGTCGACCACCACCACCCGGCAACGCGGTGCCAGCGCGCGCAGATCGCCCAGCAGCCCGCCGATCTCACCCGCGTTGTTGAAGGTGACGACGACCGCCGCGAACTCCACCGGGAGCGCCCCGTCCCCACCGTCCGCAACGGGGCTCGCGCTACTGCCCGTAGCGCACGGCCCAGAAGAAGTTGACGTTGGTCTTGGCGAACAGCGACGGCATCCCGTTCACCAGCGTGATGGTGCGCGCGTTGCCGGGTGTCGCCGGCACCGTCGAGGCCGTCCAGTAGACCGACGACTGGATGTTGGTGAACGACGTCACGCCGGCGGCGAGGCAGAGCGCGCCGGTGTTGTCGGTCAGAGTCGGCGAGACGCAGCTCAGCAGGACGGCGTCGGCGACCGTGGCCTGCCACTCGCCGAGCGACGCCAGCCGCCAGTCGCCCGGCCGCGAGCCGTCGCTCAAACCGCAGTCGCCCGAGGCCAGGCCGGCCACCACGGTCATCGCCTCCTGCCAGCGCAGAGCGCCGAAGCAGTTGGCGTTCTTCAACCAGACGAGACCGGTCTGGGTGTCGGTGACGGTGCCGTTGCCGCAGTCGACGTACCGATTGCCGCTGCCGTCGTCGCACGACACCGCCGCAGTGGTGATCGCCACCGCACCCTCGCCGGCCAGCGCGGCGGGTGCAACCCATACGGCCGCCAGAGCGGCGATGGCCGTGGCCGTGCTGGCGAGGGTCCTACCCGCGCTGCGTCGAAGCATGGTCGCCACCTCCCGGGTCCAGAAGCTGCGCCTAGCCTAGCAGAATCGGACCCGGGAACCGGTCCGGGACTCGGATCGGGTGGGCTGCCGGGCGCTCACATGGCGCCGAACGCCGGATCCGCCTCCGCTCCCGGCCGCGGCTTCCACTCGAGCGAGTAGTACTCGCCGCGGTCGCGCGCCCACGGGTCGAAGGTGTTGATCACGGGTTTGAGCTCGTCGGCCAGCTCGGGCATGGTACGCAGCAGCACTCGCTTGAACGGCGACACCTCCTGGCGGTGGTTGTTGGGCATGCCCTCCTCCCACTGCTTGGGACCGGGACCGTTGTTGATCACCCAGTCGAGGCCGTACTGGGTGTAGAACTCCGGCCGGAAGCTGGAGGTGAAGAAGCGGTCGCTGAACAGCCGCCGCGACGCGTTCAGGATGAACACCACGAACTGGGTCTCGGAGATGGCGAAGCCGTGCGGCCGGGTGAACTCGGCCAGCCAACCGACCACGGTGTCGACGTCCTCGATGTTGTCGACCGTGCTGCCGTCGGGATGTCCGAGACAGTCGTTGATCGGCGAGCCGTCCTCGTTGACCTGCGCGCGGGTGATGATCTTGGAGGCGTCGCAGACGTGCTGGCCGTAGACCTCGCGCAGCACCCCGACCAACCGCTCCTGCTCCTGGCGCGCCGCCGAGTCGGCCGGCAGCCGCTGGTCGACGAAGTCGTCGAAGCTGGTGAGCTGCCTCAAACCGTACTGGCGGCGGAACTCGTTGAAGCGCGGGATGCCGCGCTCGCGGTCGCGGATCAGGTCGAGGGCGGCGACATCGATCTTCTGGGTCGGGGTGTCGAGCCGCTTCATCTGCAGGTTCTGCAGGAAGCGGGCGTGGTTCTGCAGCGTCAGCAGGCCCAGCCGCTGGCGACCCATGCTCACCGTCCAGTCGGCGACGCCGTGGTCGTTCATCATCTCGGTGGCGCCCCTGCGGAAGCTCTCCACCACCGGCACCTTCTTGACGACCGGGTTGGGGTCCTTCCACTCGCGGTACTCGATGAGATCGGGCACCAGCGGGTGGAGTCGGTAGACCGTCACGAACTCCTCGGGGAAGTTGAACGGCGAGCCGAAGTGGTTGATGCCGCCGTTGACGTGGTCGGGGTTGGTGATGGTCCACAGGTCCTGCTTCGACTTGTCCCACGGCGCGAAGAAGACGTCGTCCTCGTACACCCGGCTGCCGAGGCCGAAGATGCCCGGCCCGGAGGCGAACACCGAGTACCACTGGGTGGCCTTGCGCACCTCGTCCGACTTGCCGAAGTTGTCGACGGTGATCTTCTCGAGCGCCTTGGCCATGACGGAGTGGTCCGAGAACAGGCCACCCCAGTTGGAGTTCATCGCCAGGTACAGCGGCTCGTCGTACAGCAGCTGGGTGGTCCACTCGATGGTGTGGATCTTGGCGATCTCCGCCGCCACCACCAGGCGGGCGGCCTCGTACAGCTCGTCGTCGGTGACGTCCTGGTACCGGATCACCTTCTCGGGGCTGGACGGGTTGCGCAGGCCGGAGTTGTCGTTGGGGTTGGCCTTGGCGTGGGCGCGGAAAGCGTCGACGAAGGCGTTGTGCTCGCGAGCGAACACCGTGTGGTAGAAGCTCAGGCCGATGTTCCAGTTGTCGGGGAAGCCGGTCGCTTCCTGCCCCTGCCAGGCGCACTTGGGACCGATGCACTCTTCCATCACCGGCAGGTAGCCCTGCGCCTCACCGGCTCCCTCGCGCTCGCCGCGGGCGACCATCAGCAGCTTGGCACGGTCGGCCGGGTCGCGCTTGACCCGCTTCGCCGAGCTGGCATCGTAGCCGTAGATCTGCGACGCGTCCCACCACCCGGTGTTGGTGTTCTTGAAGGTGCGCTCGGGGCGCTCCAGGTACTCCTCGCCGTTGTGGCTGAAGGTGGGCGGCGGCCCGTCCTGCGCGACCAGCGCCTTCTCCATCCGGTCGCCCGGCCGGCAGCCGAGCGCCTCGGCCATCTCCGGCGGACAGCCGACCTCCATCATCTCCTTCTGGTTCTGGCCGTCCTCGAGGTGGGAGAACCAGTCGTGGGTCATGAACTGGATCCAGAAGGCGGCCAGCACGTTGAAGAACGGCGCCTTCTGGTAGTCGCAGTTGGCGTCCGCCGAGTGGCCCTCGAGACCGTAGCCCTCGTTGCACAGCTCAGGCTTCGACTGCTGGCGGGTGAGCAGCTTGCGGCTGACCACCTGCGGATCGGGTTTGAGCAGCCCCAGCCGGTCGCCGTGGCGGTTGCGCAGCATTTCGTTCTTGCCCAGCCGGGGGAAGGTGGTCTCGAACTGCATGTTGCGCGCGAACAGCGTGCCGGTGGAGCCCATCAGCGGGTTGCGGATGTCGTTGCAGATCCCGGTCAGGGTGCGGTGACGGATCAGGTCGCCCTTGCACAGCTGATCGCCGGCGCCGCCCACCGCCGCGTACTGCGGGTGGCCGGACGGCAGCCGCATCTCCTTCCACGTCTTGAGCGCCGGCCCTTCCACGCCGTCACGTCCCTGCACGTACTGCTTGTAGGTGTAGTTGTCGAACAGGTTGAACTTGATCAGCTCGATGCGCTCGTACTCGAGGTCGATCAGAGCGCCGTCGACACCGCGACCGTTGGGGTTGATGTGGCCCTGGCCCTCGTCGACGATCGCCTCCTTGAGGTGCTTGAGCACCTGGCTGTCGGTGAACTCGGGAGCCTTCGAGCTGGCGTCGCCGGTGGCCCAGTAGTTGGCCCAGTCCACCCACGGCGTATAGCGCCACTTGAGCGCCCAGTCGCCACCGCGGCACTCCGCGGTGAACGGCGCCACCTTGCCCAGGAACCGTTGCGCCCGGTCCTCGGCGATCGGCCGGAAGCCGCCCTTGATCAGCTGGGCGCAAGCCTTGAGCGAGCGCAGCTCGGCCTTGAGCGCGTCACTCTGCTCCTCGTCGCGGCAGGCGCCGCAGGCCTGGAAGGCCAGCGCCAGGCCGAGGATCGTCAGCACGGTCTTCTTGGGAATCATGGCGTTCTCCTCGGAGCATAGACCGCGGTAGCGCCGGCTCTGCCCGCCGGAATCGCTGCGGCCCCGGCGCAGGCCGCCGCACAGCCCCTGCTCCCCATTGCGTGTCTCCTGTAGGACTTGGCGGTCACTATAGGCGCAGCGCCCGCTCCAGTCAATCGCCGGTCGGCTCGCCGGTCCGCGGCAGCCGGCGGCGGATCTCCCCGATCGTGTGCAGCGGGCCCTCGCCGATCCCGGGGCACTCCGCAGCCAGCTCGCTCCAGGCGGCCGGGCTTTCCAGGTGCTCCGGCCAGAACGGAAAGCTGCGGCACTGCTCCGGCCGCACCGCATAGACCGTGCAGCCGGAGTCCTGCTGCCAGAAGACGCAATCGGTGTTCGGCTTCTCGATCAGGCTCAGGCGGTCGCCCACCCGACGGACGTAGCGGGCTGCGAACGCCTGCGGCTCGAGGCCGAGGAACCCGGCGATCCGGGCGATCCGCTCGGGCGTCACCCAGACGTAGCCCTCGCCGGTACAGCAGGCGCCGCAGCGAGTGCAGGCGAAGCGCAACCCGTCGGCGTACCAGGGGGCAGCGGCGCGCTTCACCGCCACACCCCTCTCACGCGGCCGCCCACGCCGCGACCGCCACGCCGGCCAGCCAGACGGCCAGCCCGCCGGCCACCAGCGCCAGCCGGCGGCCGACGCCCATGCGCGGCCGGCCGGCTGCCAGATAGGCGAGAGCACCCAACCACGGCAGCGCCACTGCCAGCACCGCCCAGACGGCGCGCGCCCCGGGCGGCGGGCGGCGGCCGGCCAGGTCGGCGAGCGCCGCACCGGCCCAGGCGACCCACAGCAGAAGCGGCAGGAAAGCCAGCCAGCGGTCGCCCGCCGGCGACGGCGTGGCGGAGAGTGCAGCGGGCGCGGCCGGCAGCCCGAGCTCGGCGAGCACCGGCCGCGCCGGCTCGAACGGCGCCGCCGCCGGCAGGACCGGCGCGCCGGCGCCGCCCGGCATCGGCTCCTGCGGTGGCGGCGGCGGCTGCCGGCGGAAGTCGCCGCGCGGGAACTCGCCGCGCGCCGCCCGGCGCTGGCGCAGCAGGGCGGTGAGCGCCGGCACCGCGTCCCAGCCGAGCGGCAGCCTGAGGCCGTCGCAGCCGCGCAGCCGCTCGAGCCCCGGCGGCGCGGTTCCGGCGACGCGGTTGCCGGCAAAGCAGTTGCCGGCGGTGCCCGGCCAGCCGACCGCCAGGTCGGCGCGCCCGGAGCCGCTGACCGCGTTGCCGGCGACGCGGTTGCCGGTCGCCGGCCAGAACCGCCGGTCGTGGTTCGGCAGGATCAGGATGCCGTGGCCGTCGTGCCCCACCACCCGGTTGCGGAGGATCAGGTTGCGCTGACCGCCGGCCACCAGAATGCCGGTGCCGAGGGCCGGGTAGCCGAGCGGCTTGCCGGGCGCCCGCCGGTTATTGTTGTCCACGATCAGGTTGCCGGCGATGGTGGTCTCGCGCTCGGGCGGCATCAGCTCGCTGTCCAGGGTGTTGGGCACGATCCCGGCCTGGTTGGCGCGCCACACCGAGTCGATCAGGTACAGCTCGCCACCGGCGTTGGTGCCCGAGTAGCCGAGGCCGTTGTTCTCGGCCAGCAGCCGGCGCAGCACGGCGCGGCAGGGATGGCACTGGCCGACGTAGAAGCCGGCATCGGGGTGCCCCGAGGCGTACGAGTCCTCCATCACGCCGTCGGTGGAGTCGAAAGCGTACAGCCCGTAGTCGCCGTTGTTGTAGGCGGTGAGGTACGAGCCGCGGTAGCCGGTGACGCCGGTCCAGTAGACGCCGTTGAGCAGGTAGTTGCGCACCGTCAGGTTCTCGACCGCCACGCCGTCGGCCAGCACCAGCACGCCGTTGCCGAACAGCAGCCCACCGTCGAGCACGACCTCGTTGCGGTCGACGCCGCGCACTACCAGCGACGGCGTCGTCACCCGCACCTCCTCGCGGTAGACGCCGCGGTCGATCAGCACCAGATCGCCCGGCGAGGCGGCATCCACCGCCTGCTGGATGCGCGCATGCTCCTGCGGCACCCGCACCACGCGCCCGCTGGCCGCCGCCACCGGCGCCGGCCGCGCCGCGGCCGCCGGCTCCTCGACGTCCCCCACCAGCACCGCCCCGACCATGCCGCGGTCGCCGAGCGGCGAGCCGTGAAAGGTGCAGTAGAACGGGTAGACGCCGCGCCGCTCGAACACCACCTCGGCCTCGTCCCCCAGCTCCATCACCAGGCTGCCGAAGCTCGACTCGGTCGACCAGCCCTCGTCGAGCGCCACCGCGTGGTGCTGGTTGCGCCCCAGGTTGCGGAAAACCACCCGCCCACCCTCGGGGATGCGCACCCGCGGCGGCGAGTAGGCGTTGTCGTACATGTTGACCACCACCGTGCCGGGCGGCGCCTCGGCGCGGCAGCCGGCCAGCAGCAACAGGACGGCCACGGCCGCTGCGACGCGGCCAACGGGAGCGCCGGGGGTGGGGGCGCCGCGGGAGAGCGGGCTGGCCGGCCGGTGCCTCATCTCGGGTGCTGAGCGCGCAGAGTAACAGCTCGGTGCTCGTACCCCGGCGGCCGTATACTGCTCGCGGCGTCGATCGTGGAGCTGCTTCGCACCCTGGCCGCCCTGGCCGAGCCCCCGCAGGCGGCCCACCGGCCACTGGCCGAGCTGCTCGAGCTCGGCCGGCTGCCCCACGCGGCCGACTACACCGAGCTGTTCGAGCTCCAGCTCTACCCCTACGCCTCGTTCTACCTCGGCGCCGAAGGCATGCTGGGCGGCGACGCGCGCGACCGCATCGCCGGCTTCTGGCGCGCCCTCGGCGAGACGCCGCCGCCGGAGCCCGACCACCTCTCGACCGTGCTGGCGCTCACCGCCGAGCTCGCCGCCCTCGAGCGAGGAGCGGCCGGCGGCGGCGAGCGCCAGGCGCTGCGGCTGGCGCGGCGGGCGTGGCACTGGGAGCACCTGGCGAGCTGGCTACCGGTCTACCTCGACCGCATCGCCGCGGCCGGCGCGCCCTACTACCGCCGGTGGGCCGAGCTGACGGCGCGCGCGCTGGCCGCCGAGGCCGAGGAGCTGGGCGAGCAGCCGGAGCTGGCCCTCCACCTGCGCGCCGCACCCGGCATGGCGGACCCGCGGCGCGAGGGCGGCGAGGCGTTCCTGACGACGCTGCTCGCGCCGGTCCGCAGCGGGCTGCTGCTGGTGCGCCCGGACCTCGAGCGCGCCGCCCACCGGCTGGGGCTCGGGCTGCGGGCCGGAGAGCGCCGCTTCGCCCTGCGCAGCCTGCTCGACCAGCGGCCGGCGGCGGTGCTCGGTTGGCTGTCCGAGGAGGCCGGCGCGGCCGCGAACCGCTATCGTGAGCTGGCCTGGGGCGGACGGTGCCGCGACTTCTGGGCCGGCCGGGCGCAGGCGGCGGGCGAGCTGCTGGGCCGGCTGGCGACGACCGGCGCCGAGGTCAGCTGAGCCGCGCCGGCTGCGGGCTGTCGGTGCCGGCCGTCCAGCTGGCCGGCGGCGTCTCGGCCAGCTGGCTCTCGAGCCGCCAGCGCACGTAGTGGCCGCGCAGGGTCAGCCGGATGAGCTTGCCGGGGTCGGAGAGGCGTTCGCCGTTGTAGCTGGTCTTTTCCATTGCACTTTAGAAGGGTGGCCTTCCGTCCCAGTTGATATAGCCAGGCGTGAAGTAGAAGCGGCGGGGCATGCTATATTGCACGCCAGATCCACCGCCGCTAGCGCGTCCCGAGTCAAGGGAGGTCGAGGATGTCCGATCCGTCAGGCTCCCGTTGCGGAGTCGGTTTCAATCAGGTTTTCCGCAAGGAGCTGGGCTATGTCCGGCACCGCTGGAGGACGGTCTACGGGCCCGAGCCGGCCTCCGAGGCCGAAGCCGAGCCCCGCGACGAGGCTGGGGACGAGGCCGAGCTCGGCGCCGGGGCCGGCTCCGGGGGCGGCGCCAGGGACGACGGCAACCGGCGCCGGCTGGCCGATCCCCCGCGGCCGACGACCGACAACGAGCTTGTCGGACTCGCCTTCTCGGGCGGCGGCATCCGCTCGGCGACCATCAACCTGGGCATCGCGCAGGCGCTCCACCAGCGCGGCGTGTTCGACCACGCCGACTACCTGTCGACGGTGTCGGGTGGCGGCTACCTCGGATCGGCCATCAGCACCGCCATGCGCACGCTGCCGGTCGCCGACAGCGGCGAGAGTGCGGCCAGCGAGCCCGACGGAGGCGAGCCGGAGACCAGCGACCGGCAGGAGGAGATCCCGCCGCCGCCAGGTGTCGGCGAGTTCCCCTACGCCCTCGACTTCGGCGAGCAGCAGGCCACCTCCACCGCGCACCGCGGCTCGCCGTTTCTCGAGTGGATCCGCAACAACTCGAACTACATGGCCACGGGAGGCTTCAAGGACTACGGCCGGATCGCCGGTGTGCTGCTACGCGGCATCCTCGCCAACTTCCTGATCCTGGTGCCGATCCTGCTGGTGCTGGCCGCCGGGCTGTTCTGGCGCTACGACGACCGGCTCGACGCCTGGTGGGCCGCGGTCGAGACCGCCCAGGCGGCCGAGAAGCTGGCCGGCGAGCTGGAGGCGGCAGCCGACAGGGCGGCGGCGGTGGCCGAGGAGTCGGTCTGCCAAGGAGCGCCGGCCTGCGCCGAGCGGGCGCAGCAGGCGGCGGACGACGCCGCGGCGGCGCGCCAGGCGGCGAGCC
Source organism: Thermoanaerobaculia bacterium (assembly GCA_041574955.1). GTDB lineage: Bacteria > Acidobacteriota > Thermoanaerobaculia > Multivoradales > JAHEKO01 > CALZJC01. The sequence goes on from JBFGNS010000063.1 coordinate 20,587, forward strand.
AGGCGCGCGCCGCCGTGCCGCCGAGAAGCCAGTTCTTCACCGTGGCGCCGTTCTTCGCCGGGCTGTTCGTCTTCATGGTGCTGGTCTTCCCGGTGATGATCCGGGTCTTCAAGGTGTTCAGCCACGGCAAGCTGGTGGCGACCGGCGAGGAGAGCTCGGTCGAACAGCGCAGCCAGGTCGAGCTCGCCTTCGGCTTCGCGCTGATCGCGATCGGCGTCTCCGCCGCCCTCGAGGCGATGCCGATCCTCATCCACTACTTCCACCGGCTGCAGGAGGTCGGGCTGCGCGGCGCCTACGCCGGCGCCGTCAGCGGCGGCGCGTTGGGCGCGATCACGGTCGTCAGCCGGGTGCTGTCGAAGCTCGGCGGGCTCAAGCAGAAGCTGCTGCTGACCGCGGTCGGCCTGCTCGGCCTGGTGATCCCGCTGGTGATCCTGCTGTACGTGACCGAAGGGCTGGTCTACGGCGGCTGGAGCGCCATCCAGCCCTTCCAACCCCTGCCGTTGCGGGCGGCTCTGGGCGGCACCAACCCCTTCTGGATCGCCCCCGGCGTTCTGCTGCTCATCCTGGGCGGCGGCTTCGGGGCAGTGCCGGTCGGCAAGTGGTGGAAGTGGCGAGGGCGCACCTGGGCGACCGTCGCCGGCATCGCTCTCGGGGTGGTCTTGTTCTACTTTCTGACCGGCTGGCTGTCGACCCTGCTGGCCTGGATCTCGTGCTGGATTCCCGGCACCGCGCCGGACACGGTGCGACCGGACATCTTCATCCTCGGCGTCGGCGGCGTGATCTGGTTCTTTTGCTGGTGGGCGGTGGACATCAACCTGACCTCGGTGCTCGGTCTCTACCGCGACCGGCTGGCCAGCGCCTACCTGATCGGCCTGCGCTGGCTGAAGATGGGCGACAAGCTGGTGCGGGACGCCGACGGCAAACCGATCGAGGAGCTGTTCGTGGAGCCCGACTTGAACCTCGAGGACCTGTGCGGCGGCACGCCGCCGGCGCAGAAGCCCGAGAAGCACGCCGAGTGTCCGGAGTGGAAGCACGGCGTCGCCTGCCACCCGTCGAAGGCGCCGTACCACATCGTCAACACCTCGCTCAATCTGCAAGGCAGCGATGATCCGATGCTGCGTGACCGCAACAGCGACTTCTTCATGTTCAGCAAGTACTACTTCGGCGGCTTGCGCACCGGCTACTGCACGACCAACGACATGGAGCAGGTGTTCCCGCAGATGGACCTGCAGACCGCGATGGCGATCTCGGCCGCCGCCGCCTCGCCCAACGCCGGGCGGATGACCAGCAAGCCGCTGGTGGCGCTGATGACCCTGCTCAACATCCGCCTGGGCTACTGGGTGCCGCACCCCGGCAGGCTGTGCCAGTGGCTGAGCGACAAGCGCCGCCAGGCCGGCGACAAGCCGTTCGAGCCCACGCTGTTCCACCGCTTCATCTGGCGCGTCCCACCGAGGGCCTTCCTGCGCGAGATGTTCAGCCTGGTCGACGAGAAGCACTGGTGGGTCAACCTGTCCGACGGCGGCCACATCGAGAACCTGGCGGTCTACGAGCTGCTGCGCCGCCGCTGCCGCTACATCATCTGCGGCGACGGCGAGGCCGATCCCGGCCTCACCTTCGGCAGCCTGGCGACGCTGATGCGGTTCGCTCGCATCGACCTCGGCGTCGAGATCGAGATCCTGCTCGACGACCTGCGGCTGGACGCCGACGGCTATAGCCACCAGCACGCCGCCCTGGGGCGGATCTTCTACCCCGGCGCCCACCGGCAGGTGCGCGCCGAGGAGGCCGGAGAGTGCGACCGGTGCGGGGCGCCCCTGAAACCGCTCGAGGAGGCGCCGAGGGAGCTCAGGGGCACCGCGCCGGGAGGCGACGAGACGGGCTTCTACTGCCCCAAGGGCGAGCCCGAGCCCGGCTACCTGCTCTACATCAAGTCGTCGTTCACCGCCAACGAGGACGAGACGATGCAGGAGTACCGCGCCAACAACCCGGACTTCCCGCACGAGTCGACTGCTGATCAGTTCTTCGACGAGGGTCAGTTCGAGGCCTACCGGGCGCTCGGCTTCCACATGGCCGACGGGCTGTTCCCGCCGCTCAGGCCGGGCGAAGACCCGAAGACCGACTGGGCCGGTTTCAAGAAGTGGTTCGACGCGCTGCGGGCGGACCTGGCGCCGCGGCTGTCGGCCAAGCGCGGCGCGCTGCAGGAGCAGCTACGGCGCATCCAGGAGCTGCTGCAGCGGCCGCGCTATCGGGAGTACTTCTACGAGCTCAACCCGAGACTCGAGGGTGACCCCGAGCGCGACGGGAAGCGCCCGCCGCTGCCACAGCCGGAGCTGCTGTATCTGGTGGGCCAGCAGCTGGCGCTGATGGAGGACGCCTTCATCAGCCTCAACCTCGATCAGCCGCAGAACTGGAACCACGAGAGCAACCAGGGATGGCGGCAGCTGTTCAGCGACTGGGCCTGCTCAAAGAGCTTCAAGATCGCCTACGAGAGCTTGAGCCACCTGCACAGCGGCCGCTTCCAGAACTTCTGCCACCGCGCCTTCGGTCTGTCCACCGCCGCCGAGCTGGCGCAGCGCGCGCAGCAACACCGCGAGGAGTGTCCGCCCGAGGAGGCCGGGGACTAGCCACGCCGCGGCAACCGCCGCCACAGCGCCAGGAGCTGCCAGAAACCCGCCGCCGCCGCGGCGGCCAGCAGCGCCCCGCCCAGCCGCAGCACGCCGA
>JBFGNS010000064.1:0-23168 GCA_041574955.1 Thermoanaerobaculia bacterium
GCCCGGGCCACCGACGGCCAAGCGACCGGGCCTCAACCGCGACGCACCGGCCACTCCTCCCACCGCCGGTGCTGAGATCCCTCGCGACGCTCGGGATGACAACTGGGGCGAGACCCGATCACGCAGCCAGGACGGAGGGAGCGCCAGCCGGCGGGGGCCCGGGCGGAGCGACATCGCCCTCGCCTTTGGAGCGCAGCCCGGGCGCCCGACGGCCAAGCGACCGGGCCCTGTCGCAACCGCCTGGATGCAGATCGAACGGCCGACCGCCAGGTGCACCGCCGGGTAGACTCCTCCTCCAAGCAGAACCAACAGCGACCCTCGAAGGGAGAACCCGACGATGAAGCGATGCCCCTACTGCGCCGAGGAGATCCAGGACGAGGCGATCAAGTGCAAGCACTGCGGGGAGTTTCTCGACGGGCGGCCGCGGGTCGGCCCCGCGTTTGCCGGTTACGAGTACCGCTCCGAGACGCGGATCGCCGGCTTGCCGCTGGTCCACATCGCGCAGGGGATCGACCCCGAGACCGGGCGCCCGCGAGTGGCACGCGGGATCGTCGCCATCGGCAACGTGGCCCTCGGGGTCTTCGCGGTCGGCGGTCTGGCCGTCGGCGGAATCTCGGTGGGGGGCCTGTCGCTCGGCCTGCTCGCGCTGGGAGGCGTGGCCCTGGGAGGTGTCGCCGCGGGCGGTCTCGCCGTAGCCGCGGTCTTCGCGGTCGGCGGTGCGGCGGTCTCGCTCCAGTACGCCATCGGCGGCTTCCCGATCGCGCCCCACACCATCGGGCCCGGCGGGGTCGATCCCGAGGTGCTCGAGTTCCTGGGCAGGTGGCTGCCCCTGCCCGAGGGCCCCGATTAGGCGCCCGACGCGGGTGAGGCGCTGCCAGCGACCGGGTCAGTCCGAGGGGTCGCTCCGCGGGTTCTCGTCGGTTGAGCCGTCGATGTAGTGACCGACGAGCTTGACGGCTTCGCCCGCCTCGTCCACCACCACCTCGAGGCGAAAGTCGACGAGCCCGTCCAGGGCGAACAGGTCGGAGCGGATCGGGATCAGCGGGAAGGGCGACCGCCCTTCCCGCTGGTAGACGAGCCGTCCCTCCTCGAGCCTCAGGGAGCGCGGTCCGTAGTGGCCCGCATAGGCCGCGAGAACGCCGGCGGGGACGTCCACCGCGTCCTTTGCGACGCGCGCAAGGTCTGCAAGCCACGCGACCCAGCGTGCCGTCTCCTGGTTGCCCGGGTCGGCCGCGAGCGCCGCCTCGAAGGCGGCGACGGCGTCCCGGTAACGCTTCTCGCCCGCCGCGATCGTCCCTTCGAGCCGCTCGCTCCAGCCCGGGTCGTCGAGCTGCCCGTAGCCCAGAAAGCGCAGCAGAGGGCCCAGCCCGTCCGCCACCGGCGCGGCGAGCCGGTCGCCGAGCGCCAGGCCGTTGGCCGAGTTGCCGAAGTAGACGACGCCGATGCCGGCTACCCGGTCGACCGCCACGAACGCCTTGAAGTCTCCGTTGTCCCCCCAGTGGAAGGCGACTGGGCGCTCGCCTCCGGCGGGCGTGAACAGCCCCCAGCCCAGCCCCCATGCGAGCCGCTCGGCCACCGCGCGGCGCTCGCTCGAGGCGGTCTCGCCGGGCTCGACCCGCGCTGCCGGCGAGAGCGCCTTCGCGAGGGTCGCCTTCGACAGCAGCCGGGGCGCTTCGCCGGCGCCGATCCACGACGCCACGAAGCGCGCGTAGTCGGCGGCGGTCGTGTGCAGGCTGGAGGCGGCGTTGGACTGCTCGGGTATGCGCTTTGGCCGCGGCGTGCCGGACTGGTCGTGGGGAGCCGCCAGCACCAGCCCGGGCCGCCCGTCGCGTGCCGGGGCATCGGTCGTCTCGCCTGCCACCGTCGCCTCGCCCTGGGCGAACGCGAAACGGCTGTCGAGCATCCCGAGGGGCTCGAAAACCTCGCGCCGGGCCAACGCCTCGAGCGACTGCCCGGTCACCGTCTCGACCACACGCTGCAAGTAGACGTACCCCTCGCCCGAGTAGCCGAACTTCGCTCCCGGCTCGAACTCGAACTCGAGCTTCTCGGGCCCCCAGTTGGGCAGCCCCGTCTGATGCGACAGCACCAGCCGGGCGGTCAGCCGTTTCGAGCGGGGATCGTGCGCGATGCGCTGGTAGGGCAGCAGCTCGTGGAGCGGCCGGTCGAGATCGAGCTCCCCGCGCTCGGCCAGGCGCAGCACGATCGTCGCGAACACCGGTTTGGAGAGCGAGGCGGCCTCGAACAGGGTGTCGGCGGTCACCGGCACGCCAGCGTCGGCGTGGGCGAGCCCGAAAAGCCCGCTCTCGGCGACGGCGCCGCCGGAGACGACCGCCCGGGCCAGACCCGGCACCCTGGCCCGGCGCATCAGCTTCGCGACCGCCGGCGGGCCATCCGCGGGCTGCCGCGCGACGCCGCTGCCTCCCACCGCGGGCTCCTGCGCCAGCACGGCGACCTGCGAGCCGAAAGAGCCCGCGCTCGCCACGGCCGCGGCGACGATCAGCGGTCGCAGGAGCGCCGAGACGTGTTTCCAGGCCGAGTCGGGGGCAGGGACGGCCCTGGTCGGGAGGTGCCGTCGCGGCTTCGCCGCCGGCGAGGGTCCGAATGCGGCTCGCATGGCCCTGTCTACGACTGGAACCCGACCCAGGTTCCAGCCGCGGCTGGCCGGAGCCGTCGCCGGGGAGCGCCGCTGGTCTCGCCCGCGCCACCTGCCCACCAGGCACCGGCGCGGGGGGAGTTGCGCCGCGTATCAGCAATTGCTAATATAAGAACGCACTTAAATAATGGAGGGCCGACGATGGACTACAGCAACCCGCGGGGAACGCAGTTTCGAGAGGTCCGGGACGTGGAGCACGAGGGGCAGCCGGCGCGAGCGGTCGAAGGGTCCCGCGTCTACCCGACCGACACCGACGACCTGTGGGACGCGCTCACCAACGCCGAGCGCATTCCGCGCTGGTTCCTGCCGGTCAGCGGCGAGCTCGAGCTGGGCGGGCGCTACCAGCTCCGGGGCAACGCCGAGGGGACGATCACACGGTGCGATCCGCCGCAAGCCCTCGACGTCACCTGGGAGTACGGCGGCAACGTCAGCTGGGTGAGCGTGCGGCTGGCGCCGGAGGCCGGCGGCGCACGGCTGACCCTGGTGCACACCATGCTCAAGGACGAGGCCGCCGAGGAGTTCTGGCGCAAGTACGGTCCCGGCGCGGCGGGGGTGGGCTGGGATCTGTCGTTCCTCGGCCTGGGCCTCCATCTCGAAAACGGCGAGGCCGTCGACCCCGAGGAGAGCGAAGCCTGGACCGTCTCGGACCCGGGCAAGGCGTTCGTGCGCGCCTGCGCCGAGGCGTGGGCGCTCGCCCACGCCGCCGCCGGGGAGGACGCCGAGGTCGCCCGCGCGATGGCGGAGCGGACGGCAGCCTTCTACACCGGCGAGCAGGCGGGCGAGCAGGCGGGCGAGTGATGCACGCCTTCGACGTCCTCGGCGACCCGGTCCGCCGGCGCATCCTGGAGATCCTGGCGGAGGATCGTCACGCCTCGGGAGAGATCGTCGCGATCGTCGGGCGGGAGTTCGGGATCACGCAGCCCGCCGTCTCCCAGCACTTGAAGGTGCTGCGGGACAGCGGTTTCGCGACGGTCCGGGCCGAGGGGCCGCGCAGGATCTACCAGCTCGATCCGGCGCCGATGGCGGAGGTCGACCGGTGGCTGGGGCGCTTCCGCCGTTTCTGGGAGCCGAAGCTCGAGGCGCTGGCGCTCGAGGTGGCGCGCGGCAAGCGGAAGCGGCGGGAATAGGCGCGGGCCCGATCCGCCGGGGGCTAACCGTCGGGGTGGTGGCCCCGCTCCTCCGCCACGAAGCGCAGCATACCGAGGCCGGCAGGCCCACCAGGCTCGTCACGCGGGCGTAGGCCAAGCTGAGGTGGGTCAGGGACCGCGGCAGACCTGCCGAGCCTCGCCACCTCGACGTGGTGGAGGTTCAGGCTGCGCAGGGAGTGCCGCAGGCCTTCCCAGGAGCTGACCCCGGCGTACAGGGAGAGGCGATCATCTTCGAAGGGTACGCCCGCCCAAGACCGGCGCGACGGCGCCGGTTTCCGGCCGCGCTACGGCCGGCGGGTCGGGGGTTCGTCGCCACCGGCCGACCGCTCCTCGGCGTTCCAGACATAGGCGGCCAGGCCGGGCGACGCCACCACCGGCACCACCAGTCCGATGAGCTGGAACGGGGTGGCAGCCACCTCGAGGCCGCCGCCGATGCCGTCGGCCAGCTGCAGCGCCAGCACGGCCAGGACCACGAAGGCGACCTCGTAGACGACCAGCCGGGAGCCGCTACCGCGCGACCGCAACCGCCGCCAGGCGCGGCCGAGCGCCATGACCTGGAGGGGCAGGGTCAGCAGCAGGGTGTGGCTCCACAGGGCGGGGGTCGCCAGGGTCATGGCGGCTATCGCCAGGACGTAGAACCGGCGGGAGTCGATCGGCTGGCGGCGCGCCAGCCAGGCAGCGCTGAGCGCCACCAGCGGGACGAATACCACCGGCGGCACCGGCAGCCCCGCCAGGTGGAGCCAGCGGTAGAGCGACACCGAGCGGCTCAGCGGCCATGATTCGACGTCGCCGTCCTGCGCCAGGTAGTCGAGCAGGTGCGGGCTGATCAGCGCAGCCGCTCCGGCCAGCGCGATCCCGGTGCCGGCGGCGAGCAGGTGCCGCCGGCCGCCGGAACGCGGCCGGTGCGCTGCCAGGGTGACCATCCCCACCGGCGCGATCGGCTTGGTGATCGCGCTCAGCGCCAGCAGGACGCCGGCCGGCAACGGCCGCCGCCGCCACACCGCCAGCGCCACCAACGTAGCGCCGCTGACCGCGAACGACAGGTTGCCGGCCCTCAAGCCGTGGTGGAGCGCCACCGGCGACGACGCCACGTAGAGCACGCCGACGGCCAGACCCCACCGCCACCCTAGCGGCAGGAACAGCGCAGCGCACCACAGACAGCAGGCCAGGCCGGCCAGGTTGACGACCCGCAGCGCGGCGACGACGGTGCGCTCGCCGGTGGCCTCGAGGGCGGCCGCCCCGAGGGCCGCGAAGGCCGGCGGGTAGTAGAAACCGAGGTCGTCGAGCGTCGCAGCGTAGGGCGACTCGCCGGCCGAGACGGCCCGGAAGGCGCTCAGATAGACGCGCTCGTCGGTCCTCGGCTGCTGCGAGAGGATGTACGGATGGAAGCGCACCGTGGCGGCCAGGGCGAGGACCAGGATCGCCCCCACGTGCACCGCGGCGTGGACCGGCCAGGCCAGGCCGCCATCGCCTCTCGATCCGCGGTACACGCCTGCTGCCGCTCCCTCCATGACAACCGTCCGAACCGCGTCAGCGCGCATGCTACCAACGCTCCGCGGCCGGCGGGCATCGCCGCGGCGACCTGCCACCGAGCCGGTCGCGACGCCGTGCTGGCGGGCCGCGTTGGCGGGTCGCCGCGACTGGAGTAGATTGTGCGGCAGCCGCGGCGCCGGACCGGGTCCGGCTCGCACCGGGCCGCACCCGGCCAGCGACAACTCCAGGGGGAGGAGCAGCATGCACACGAACCGGAGACCGACCACCACAGCCTGGCTGGCCTGCGCGGTCGTGGCGCTGGGCGGGCTCGCCGCCGTGCTCTGGCCAGCACCGCCGGCCGAGGCGCAGCTCGGCGGCCAGGCCCAGGTGACGCGCCTCGAGCTGCGCTACACGCCGGACGCGGCGGCGCTCGATGCGCGCTTCCACCTCGCGTCGGGTCTTGCCGTAACCCAGCGGATCGAGGACGGCCAGGAGATCGATCGCCTGCTGAGGGCGGTCGAGATCCATGCCGGCGGCCGGGCCAGGATGTTCGTCACGGTCGAATCCGACCGCGTGAGGTCCTGGCAGCTGTCGGTACCCTGATCCGCGCGCCCGACAGGCCGGTAGCGGAACGCGGTCCCGCGCTACGCCTCACCGGTCGGCGCCACCCGCGGGGCAGCGGCCGCGGCCAGAGCGTCGCCGAAGCAGGGCGCGGCGCGCACCCGGTCGAACGCCGGGTCGCGCTCCAGCCAGGCAGCACCGGCGGGGCCCGGCAGCGACAGCATGCGAGCGACCGCCGCGCACGCAGCATCAGCATCACCCAGACGGCCCAGGGTGCGCGCCAGCAGGAACTCGTGCGCTGGCCCCAGCACCGCGTCCTTCGAGGTCGGCAGCAGCTCGGTGGCGCGGGTGGCATGCCGCACCGCCTGCGCCCGCCGCCCGAGGCCGGCGTAGGCCAGTCCGAGCGCCGAATGCACGGCCGGGTCCTCGGGCCGCTCGGCGAGGTGCTTCTCGAGTTCGGCGGCGGCACTCCGGTAGCTGTCACGCGCCGCCTCGGCCTCACCCGCCGCCTCGAGGAAGCGGGCGCGGGCCAGCTCGACCGGGTACCAGACGTTGAAGCCGTCGTCGAACAGATCGCCCTCGATCCGCTCGAGATAGGCGAGGGCGAGCCGCGGCTCGCCGCTCAGCAGTGCGTAGCGCGCCAGCTGCGCCAGCCGGGAGCCGGGTACCTGCTCGAGCACCTCGCGCGCCCGGCCGGCATCGCCCGACAGGTGGAAGACGGCCTGAGCCTTGGCCAGCAAGGCGTTCGAGTTGTCGGGCGCCAGGGCGAGCGCGCGTTCGGCCTCCTCGAGCGCCCGCGGGTAGTCCCTGAGATAGACGTAGCTCAGCGCGAGCTGAGTGGGGACCTGGTCGGAGCGCGGATCGAGCCGCATCGCCTCGCGGTACGCCGCGACCGACTCCTGCCAGCGACCCTGGCGGCGCAGCACGGTACCGAAGAAGAACGCGGCGTCGGCGCGGTTGGCGAGCGCCGACTCCACCCGCCGCAGCACCTCCAACGCCCGCGCGTAATCGCGGTCGATCCGGTAGAGCACCCTGGCCTGGGCGAGATGGACCTCCGGCAGCCCGGGGGCCAGGCGCAACGCGTTCTCCACCGCCGCGCGGATGCGCTCCAGGTTGTCGCGCGAACGGTCTCGTCCGAGCAGGTAGAGCAGGCTCCGGACGTCGGACAGCGCCGCCCACGCTTCGGCGAAGCTCGGATCGAGCGCCACTGCCCGCTCCAGCTGCTCCGTCGCCCGCTCGCCCTCGTCGACCGGGATCGAGTTGTTGAACACCTCCCGGTGGCGAAGGCCGACGAGGTAGGCCCGGTAGGCCTCCGGTCGGTCGGTCGGCCGCGCCTCGAGGTCGCGCCGCTCGGGCGGGGTCAGCTCGACCGCCAGCCGCTCGATGGCGCGCGCCGCGATGTCCGACTGCACCCTCAGGATGTCGTCGAACTCCTCGTCGTAGACCTCGGCCCACAGCTGCATCTCGTCGTGGGTGCGGACCAGCCGCGGCGTGATGCGCACCCGGCGGCGCCCACCCTGCTCGCCACCCCACTGCACCGTGCCGAGCAGCAGGTGCTCGACGCCGAGCTCCTCGCCCACCTCGGAGAAGCTGCGGCGGGCCTGCGCCGAGCGGGCGGCGCTCGAGTACGCCACCACCCCCAGGTTCTCGACCGCCGACAGCCGGCTCGTGATCTCCACCGTCAGGCCGACGGTCAGCGCCTCGTCGGCAGCCGTACCGAGACTGTCGAACGGCAGCACCGCGATCATCGTGCGCTCTGCGCGCCCGGGCTGCAGCGCGGCCGCCGGCTCGATGCCTCGTTCGTGCGACTGTAGCCACCAGTACCAGCCGCTCGCCACCGCGGCCAACACCAGCGCCGTGGCCGCCACCATCCAGGCCGACCGCGGGCCGCGCCGCCTTCCGCCGGCGCCGGCGGTCTCGAGCTCCAGGGTTTCGGCTGAACCGTCGCCGGCGGCCTCGATCCGGCGCAGCGCCACCGCCACCTCACTGGCGGAAGCCGGACGGTCGGCAGGGTCCTTTGCCAGCGAACGGCCGACCAGCGAGCCGAGGCCGGGATCGAGGTCTCCACGAAAGGAGGCTACTGGCCGGGGGTCGGCCGACACGATGGCGTGGATCACCGCGGCCAGCTTCTCGCCCGCGAACGGCGGCCGGCCGGCGAGCATCTCGTACAGCACGACGCCCAGCGACCAGAGGTCGGACCGGTGGTCGCTCTCCCCGCCTTTCGCCTGCTCGGGCGACATGTAGGCCGGGGTGCCGAGAGAGCTGCCGGTGCGCGTCAGCCCCGCCTCACCGGCCAGCTTGGCGAGGCCGAAGTCGACGATCTTGACCAGCCCGCTATCGGTGAGGATGACGTTGGCCGGCTTGATGTCGCGATGGACGATGCCGCGCTCGTGGGCGGCAGCCAGCCCTTCTGCGATCTGCGCTCCGATGGCGGCGGCTTCGCGCTCGGAGAGCATGCCGCGCGCCAGCCGCTGCTTGAGCGTCTCGCCGCGGTAGTACGCCATGGCGAGGAACAGCTGCCCGTCCGCGGTCTCACCGATGTCGTGCAGCGTGCAGATGTTGGGGTGGTCGAGCGCCGAGGCGGCTCGCGCTTCGCGCAGGAACCGCTGCTTGGCCGCGTCGTCGCGGCTCCACTCGGGTGGCAGGAACTTGAGCGCGACCTTCCGCTTCAGACGCCGGTCCTCGGCCTCGTAGACGACGCCCATACCGCCGCCGCCGAGCTTTCTGACGACCCTGTAGTGCGAGACCTCGCGACCGATCATCCGTTCAGCTCCCCGCGCACTGGCAACGCTACGCCATCCCGCTCCGGCCACGGGATGCCTGGAGAGCTCCGGCTTTCAGGCGAGCGGCTGCCCCTCTCAGCTCTTCTTGATCACCAACCCCAGGACGGTACCCGTGATCACCATGGCGATGAGCGTGATCGAGCCCTGGCACCAGGCGAGGTAGTACGGGTAGCCGGCATAGACCAGCGGGTTGTAGAAGAAGGTGAAGAAGGCGACCAGGCCCAGGAAGAAGCCGAAGATCGCGCCGCCCTTGGCCCCCGCGGCCCAGCAGTCGCGGCTCTTGGCGAACAGCATCGCGGCAGCGATGGCCACGCACACCGCGACCAGCACGAAGTAGAAGGGACTCGCCTGCTCCTGCGTGAAGACGGAGTACTTCTCGTAGGTGCTGGCCATCACGACACCGTGCAGCACGAACTCGGTCACGTTGAGAGCGATGCCCGCGACGACGCCACCGACGAGGATCTTGCCCCAGTTCATGGTTCCTCCTTCCGACCGCGAAAACGCGGCGACCCAGGGTTGGACTTGAGCGGACTGGACCCCGAGTCTACTGCACGGGCGGCGGCCGAGCGGGCGCTTCAGGCCAGGAAGTCGATCTCCCGTCCGAGCCCTTGCCGGCGGGCCTCGGCGAGAGCCAGCCGGGCCACCGCCACGTCCTGGATGGCGAGCCCGGTGGAGTCGAAGACGGTGATCTCGTCACCCTCGCGCCCGGCCCGCAGACCGGCTACCACCTCGCCGAGAGTGGCGTGGAGGTCGGACGCCACCAGCTCGCCGTGCGCCAGCGGCACGTTGATCTCGCCACCGCTGGTCGCCTGGTGGCGGTCGTCGACCACCACCTTGGCGTCGCGCAGGATCGCGGGGTCGAGCTCCTGCTTGCCGGCGGCGTCGGCACCCAGCGCGTTCAGGTGGGCACCGGGGCGGATCCAGGCACGCTCTACCACCGGGCCGCGCGACGGGGTGGCGGTGGTCACGATGTCGCAGCCGGCGGCGTCGTGCGCCGGCCCGGTCCGCCCCCCGGTCTCGGCGGCGAACGCTTCGGCGGCTTCCGGCCGCCGATCGTGCGCCACCACGTCGAGCCGGCCGAACACCACCCCGAGCGCGGCGAGCACGGTGCGCGCCTGGACGCCGCAGCCGATGAAGCCGGCGGTGCGCGGCGCCTGGCGTGCCAGGTGCCGCGAGGCCACCCCGGCGGCCGCTCCGGTGCGCACCGCGGTCAGCCAGCTCGCGTCCATCACCGCCGCCGGCTCCGCGGTGGCCGGGTCGCTCAGCACGTACAGCCCCAGCACCGACGGCAGCCCGTGGCGCACCGGGTTCTCGGGATGGCAGTTGACCCACTTCAGACCCGCCACGCCGCCGGCGTAGGCGGGCATGGCGCGAAAGTCCCCCGCGTGCTCCGGCAGGTCGAGGTAGACCTTGGCGGGCATGCGGGTCTCGCCGCGGCCGTGCGCCGCGAACACCTCCTCGACCGCCGCCACGGCGGCCTCCATGGTGAGCGCAGAGCGGACCTCGGAGCGAGTGAGGAGCAGCGTCTTCATGGCGGAGGCAGGTGGCGCTCCGCCAGCATACCCGCTCGGCCGGCCTACCAGCCGCCGGTGCCCGGACCACCCTTGATCGGGCCGACGATCTCGGGCGTCACCCAGCCGCCGTAGAAGCCTCCCGGCTGCGGGGCGACCCGCTGTTCGCCGAGCCAGCAGCCGTCCATCGCCCCCGGGTAGAAGGCCAGCCGGTCGGCCAGCGCCTCGTAGCCCTCCCACGGGTCGGTGTAGCTCCACGCCGCCCGCGGCACCACGCGGTCGCCGGCGCGAGCCTTCCAGAAGACCCACGGCCCCTTCCACTCGCAGACGCCGCCCTCGGCGGCGCGCTCCAGCCGGTCCATCCGGATGTCGGCCGCCGGCAGGTAGACCGCCGGGGCGCTGGCGGTCTCCAGCACCCGCACCGCCCGCCGGCTGTCGGCGAGGGTCTCGCCCGCCAGCTCCACCCGCACCCTCGGCGCCACCTCCTCCACCCGCGGCGGCCGCGGATAGTCCCACACCGACTCCTGCCCCGGCGCCGGCTCGTCGGCGAACGGCGGCCGCTGCTGGCCGCGCCACCGCCAGCTCGCCCGCGCCGCCTCGACCCAGCCGTCCATCGCCCGCACCCTAGCAGCAGCGCAGGCGCGCGCCCGGCGGCGCGCCGCCGGCGGTCACTCCACCGTCACTCCTTCTGGGCGCGAACCGCCAGCACCGTCGAGCCGCCCGCCGGGCGGGGCACCCTGGCCAGCTCGACCTCGACGCCGTCGTCGAGCAGCACGTCGAACTGGTGATCGAAGGTGGCCAGCCGAGGAGCCGCGACGGCCCGCGAGCCGACCCCGCTGTCGATACCGCTCACCTCCAGACGACCGCGGGCGTGGAGCCGGCCGGAGCCGCGCAGCCGTGCCCGCAGCGTGAGGCTGACCCCCACGTCCTGGTAGCTGTAGACGGTGACCGGCGTCCCGCCCTCGACGCTCTCGTGGCTGGTGGTGGGGATCGGCAGCCGCCAGCCGGTGAGCAGCTTGACCTGCCCCTCGTCGCGCGCCAGCACGGTCGCCTCGCGCCGCTCCGCCTCGCCGCCCACGCCGAGATCGGTGATGGTGAAGGTGAAGCGTACGGCGGTGTCGCCGGGGCCGGTGGCGGGCGAGGCCGGCGCCGCGAGCGGCACCAACGCCACCATCAGGAAGGCGAGAACGGCGGGTCTCTTCATCGGGATCTCCTCATCGTCTCGGCGGCTCGGCAAGCCACCGCAAGAGCCTGGGTGCATCCTCATCTGGCAGGATTACGGAACAGCAAGGATCCGCGTCCAGCGCCGGCCGCGCCATCTCCGCACCCCGCCGCCCGGGCCGCGCCCCGCGTCTTCGCCCGCTCTCTGTCGAGGGCTGCTTCGTTACGCCGTCTGTGACAGACTCGGGCCAGCGACCAACAGCCGGCAGCGAGCCAACTGCCAAGGAGAGCGGAGATGAGGATCACGAGCCGCAACGAAGGGGAAGTCACCGTGCTGGACGTCGAGGGCCGGCTGGTGATCGGTGAGGGCGACGTCGAGCTGCGCCAGGCGGTAGCCGGAGCGATCGAGTCCGGCAGCCGGCGGCTCCTGATCAACCTCGCCGGCGTCAAGTCGATGGACTCGTCGGGTCTTGGCGAGCTGGTGCGCTCGAAGGCGACGGCGGCCCGAGCGGGGGTGACGATCAAGCTGCTCCACGTCGAGTCTCGGGTGCGCGAGATCCTGGAGATGACGCAGCTGATCGGCGTCTTCGAGGCGTTCGAAGACGAGACCGACGCCATCACCAGCTTCGACTGAGCGGGACCGCCGACCGCAGCGGCCGGGCGTGGCGCCGGCGGGTCTTCGTGCGCTCGGCGAGTGGCCGCAGGTGCCCGAAGATCCGCGACTTTCCACCGCAGGGCACCGCAGGCGTACTCGGACTGCGTCGAGGATGCCCGCACAAGGTGAGTCGTGCAGATTCGGGTGCATCCGGACGCGCTGCAGCGGCTCGGTGAGAAAGTCAGGCTAGACTGGCGCCAGCCCTCATGACGCCTGCCGAGCCCGTCCTCACGGTCCTGCTGTTCGGCTCGCTCGCCGCCGTGCTGGCGGCGCTCGGGGCGCTGCCGTTCGCCGGCTCGCGGCGCCCGGCGGCGGCCTGGATCGGCGGCGCCAATGCGCTGGCTTCGGGGCTGATGCTGGGCGCCGGCCACCTGCTGCTCGGGCGCGGCCTCGAGCACGCCGCCTTCGGCACGGTGGCCGGCGCTGCGCTCGGCGTGCTGTACGCCCACACCATCAAGCGCTGCACCGGCACCCACGTCGTCGACCGCCGGCCCGAGCAGGCCACCGCCGACGGCCTCGGCTACAAGCTGCTGCTCGAGAGCATGCTGCACTCGGCCGCCGAGGGAGTGGCGATCGGCGTCGCCATGGTGGTCGAGATCCGGCTGGGGATCTTCGTCGCGCTGGCGCTGGCGGTGCACAACATCGGCGAAGCGATGGCGCTCACCGACACCCTGCGCCGCCGCGGCATCTCGGCCGGTGAGGCCGCCGGGCTGTGCGTCGGCACCAACGTGCCGCAGCCGCTCTTGGCGCTGGCGGTGTTCGCCCTGGCGCCGGTGCTCGACATCATGCTGCCGGCGGCGCTCGGCTTCGCCGCCGGTGCGCTCACCTTCCTGGTGCTGACCGAGCTGCTGCCGGCCTCCTACCAGCGGGCGCGCGGCGCGCTCGTCGCGCTGGTGGTGAGCGTCGCCGCCGGCGCCGTGCTGCTGCTCGAGGACTTCCTGGTGTGACCGCCACCGTCGGCCTGGTGTTCCTGTACGGCTTGATCACTGCCGTGGCCACCGGCCTGGGAGCGCTGCCGTTCGTCTTCCTGCGGCGGATCTCGCGCCGCCACGTGGCGGTCGCCAACGCCCTGGCCTCGGGGCTGATGCTGGGCGCCAGCTCGGGTCTGCTGATGGAAGGCACGCGCTACGGCATCCGCCAGACGGTGGTGGGCGGCGCCCTGGGCGTCGTCTTCATCCTGGCCGGCGAGCGGCTGCTCGAGGGGCGCGAAGTGGAGTTCGGCGCCTTGCGCGGCGCCGGCGCCCGCCAGACCTTGCTGATCCTGGCGGTCATGACCCTGCATTCGTTCTCCGAGGGGGTAGCGGTCGGCGTCGCCTTCGGCGGCGGCACCAAGCTGGCCGCCCTCATCACCATCGCCATCGCGGTGCACAACATCCCGGAGGGGCTGGCGATCAGCGCCGTCATGCGCCCCAAGGGCGCGTCGCTCGCTGCCTGTGCCGGCTGGTCGATCTTCTCTTCGCTGCCGCAGCCGCTGATGGCGGTACCGGCCTTCCTGTTCGTCGAGGCGTTCCAGCCGGTGCTGCCCTACGGCCTGGGCTTCGCCGCCGGCGCGATGATCTTCATGGTCTTCCTGGAGCTGCTGCCGGAGGCGTACGAGGGGGCGAGCAGCACCGCGGTCGGCCTTTGGGTGTGCTCGGCGCTGGGCGCGATGATCCTGTTCCAGCGCTACCTCTGAGCGCGAGCCGCGATAGATTCGTCGCCACCGGCGACCCGCCCCGCGGTCGCCGTGGCGGCGGGCCGAACCGCCGGTCCCTGACCCCGGAGGAACCATGAAGCGAGTGCTGCTGGTCGAGGACAACGAGATGAACCGGGACATGCTTCGCCGGCGGCTCGAGCGCCGAGGCTACGAGGTGCTGCTCGCGGGCGACGGCCGCGAGGCCCTGCAGGTGGCGGGCAGCGAGCTCCCCGACGTCGTGTTGATGGACATGAGCCTGCCCGAGATCGACGGCTGGCAGGCCACCCGCGAGCTCAAGGGCGACCCCGCCACGGGCACCATCCCGGTGATCGCGCTCACCGCCCACGCCATGGCCGGCGACCGTGAGAAGGCGCTCGCCGCCGGCTGCGACGCCTACGAGACCAAGCCCGTCGAGCTGACCCGGCTGATCGCGAAGATGGAAGAGCTCACCGGCGGGCTGGCGTGAGCGGCAGACCGCCCGGGGCGTCCGGCTCCCCAGGCCTCGTCCCCGGCTGGCTCGACCGGCCGCGCTTCGACAGCGTGGCCGAGGAGTGCGGCTGGAGCCGGCGACGGCTGGCTGAGTTCTACGTCGACGGCACACGCGATGCGCTGGCCCAGATGCGCGCCGCGCTGGCGGCCGGCAGCACCGGCGAGCTGCGGCGGCTGGCTCACGGCTGCGTCGGATCGAGCGCCACCTGTGGCGTGCAGGCGATGAGCGAGCAGTGCCGAGCCATCGAGCTGGCGGCGCTCGACGGCGAGCCGGCTGCGATGGACGAGGCGCTCGACCGCGCCGAGCGCATCTTCGGGCAGGTCGCCGCCGCTCTCGCCGACGGCTAGCGCCCGGCGCGCCCTCAGTCGCCGGCCTGTTGCGTGCTGTTGAACAGCTCGACGCGGTTGCGGCCGCCGCGCTTGGCGGCGTAGAGCGCCTGGTCGACATGCCCCAGCAGGTCGCTCAGGTTGGCACACGAGCCGTCGAACGAGGCGACTCCGACGCTCAGCGTGACCGATACCGGTCCGCCCGAGGTCTCGACCGGCGAGGCGGCGGTGAGCTGGCGCAGCCTCTCGGCCGTCTTGATCGCCCCCTCGACCCCCACACCGGGCAGCAAGGCCGCGAACTCCTCGCCGCCCCAGCGGCCGAGCACGTCGCCCGAGCGCATCGCCTCCCGGCAGCGGCGTGAGGTCTCGACCAGCACCCGGTCTCCCACCTTGTGGCCGTAGGTGTCGTTGACCTGCTTGAAGTTGTCGATGTCGATCATCATCGCCTGCAGAGGCTGCCCGTAACGCTGCGCCTTGGCCTCCTCCTTTTCGGCCAGCTCGTAGAAGCCGCGCCGATTGTAGAGGCCGGTCAGCGGGTCGCGGATCGAAAGCTCGCGCACTTTGGCCATCATGCGGCGCAGCGACAGCTGGGTCTCGATGCGGGCCAGGATCACCGAGAAGTCCACCGTCTTGGTGACGTAGTCGTTGGCGCCCAAGCGCAGCGCCTCGACCACGTCCTCGCTGCCCTCCTTGACGGTCAGCACCACCACCGGCAGCTCGCTCGCCGGGTGCTCCTCGCGCACCGCCTTGAGCATCGCGAGTCCGTCCATGTGGGGCATCATCAGGTCGAGCAGCACCAGATCGACCTGCTGGGTCTTGACCGCGCGCAGCGCCGCCTCGCCGTCTTCGGCCAGGTGCACGGTGTAGCCGCGCTCGCCCAGCCTGCGCTGCAGGACCTCGCGGGTCACGTGGTTGTCCTCGGCGACGAGGATGCTGGTCGGCTGAGTCAAGTGGCCTCGAGCTATCTTTAGAAACGTTTTTTATCAGAAATCCGCCACCGCCGTCACCGGCCGGGGGGGTGGGTCGCGCCGCCGGCCAGCTCGGCGCGGATCTCCTCGTTGTGCTCGCCCAGCCGCGGCGGATGACGGCGGTAGGTCACCCCGGTCTCGGCCAGCCGCACCGGGTTGCCGATCGACCTCACGACACCCAGCAGCGGGTGCTCGAGCTCCACGAGCATGCCGCGGCTGGCGAGCTGCTCGTCGCGCAGGGCGTCGTCCGGGAAGTTGATGGGACCCGCCGGCACGCCGGCCGCCACCAGCCGCTCGACCCAGTCGGCGGCGTCGCGGCCGGCGAGGATCTGCTCGAGACGAGCGACCAGCTCGCCACGGTGGGCGTTGCGCTCGGGGTTCGAAGCGTAGCGCGGGTCGGTCATCAGCTCGCTCTCGGCGCCCAGCGCTTTGCAAAGCCCCTGCCACAGCCGCTCGGTCCCTACCGCCACGATCAGCTCCTTGTCGCGCGCCCTGAGAGGCTGGTAGGGCGTGATCGACGGGTGGGTGTTGCCCATCTTGGGCGGCCGCTCGCCGGTGGCGAAGAACGAGCCGGCGACGTTGGCCAGCCAGGTGACCTGGCTGTCCACCAGCGCCACGTCGAGGAACTGCCCCCTGCCGGTGCCGCTGGCGACGTTGTCGCGCGCGTAGAGCGCCGACAGGATGCCGATCAGCGTGTAGATGCCCGCGCTGATGTCCGCCATCGGCGTCGGAAAACGCATCGGGGGGTCGCCGGGCTCGCCGGTCAGCGCCATCAGTCCCGCTTCGCCCTGCGCGATCAGGTCGTAGCCCGGACGGCCCGCCTTGGGCCCGCTGTGGCCGTAGCCGCTGATCGCGGCGTAGACCAGCCGCGGGTGGCTGGCGCTCAGGCTGCCGGGACCGATGCCCGCCTGCTCTAGCGACTCGAGCCGCGGGTTGTTGGTCAGGAAGACGTCGGCCGTGGCCAGCAGCTCGAGCAGCAGCCGCCGGCCGGCGGGCTGCTTGAAGTCGAGCTCCAGGCTGCGCTTGTTGCGGTTTGTCGACAGGTAGTAGGCGCTCTCGCCATCGAGGAACGGCGGCCCCCAACGCCGCGACTGGTCGCCGACGCCGGGCCGCTCGACCTTGATGACGTCGGCTCCCAGATCGCCCAGCAGCATGGCGCAGTACGGCCCGGCGAGGGCCTCGGTCATCTCCACGACCCGCAGGTCGCGGAGCGGTGACGGGATGGCGGGCAAGTCGATCTCCTCGCTCTCGGGCCTCAGCCGTCGGCGGTCGCCGCCAGCCGCTCCGGCGCGGGCGAGCGCGCCAGCAGGCGGAGGGTCACCGGCGCCGGCTCGCCCACCAGCGGCTCGACCTGCCAGGCTGCCAGCACGAGGTCCGGACGCCGTCCACCACGGCGGATGGCCACCGCCAGCCGGTGCTCGCTCGACGGCGCCACGAGCGCCAGCTGCCACGCCTCCGGTTGCGGCTCGACGGCCGGATCGGAGCGCAGGCGGACGATGCCGTCACCCCCCAGCTGGTAGCCGAAGCGGCGCGTCTGGATGGACAGGAAGCCGGCGCCGCGCGCCTTGACGTAGGCCTCCTTGAGGGTCCAAAGGTCGTAGAAACGCTGCCGGCGCTCGGCGCCGCGGCAGCGGCGGACCTCGGCGGACTCGAACTCCGCAAAGCTGTGCTCGGCGATCGCCAGCGGGTCGCGGATCTCTCGGTGGTGCTCGACGTCGACGCCGGCGTCGAGGCCCAGGGTCACCAGGCAGGCCACCAGACCGCGGGTGTGGGAGAGGTTGAAGCGCAGCGCCGGCAGGTCCTCCGGTGCGGCGATCTCCGGCCGTCCGTGCGGCCCGGTGCGGAACCGCCAGGCGGCCGGCTCGACATCGGCGTAGCGCGACAGGGTGGTGCGCACCAGCGCCCGCGCCGCCAGGTGCTGGCAGCGCGCCCCGTCGACCCGAAACCGCCGCCAGGCCGCCGCCTCCGCCGCCGACAGCAGCCCGCTCCAGGCCTGCTCGGTAGCCGCCGGCAGGCTCGGCGGCAACGGGGTCAGCCACAGGTGGGCCTCGCCGGCCAGCCGCCCGCACAGCGGTGTAGCGCGCGCCGTCATGTCGCACCCATTATCCCCCGCCGCCGGCCGCGCACTCAGCCGAGCCGCAGGCTGCCCTCGCCCACCAGCACGCAGCTGCCGCCGACCCGCACCCGCCGCACGGCGTCGCCGTCGCGCCACACCTCGACCTCGATCCGGCTGGGACGGCCGATCTCGAGTCCCTGCTCGCAGCGCACCTTTGCCCGCTCGCCGTCACCGGCCAGCCCGTACCGCACCAGGTAGCAGGCCAGCGGTCCGCTCGCCGAGCCTGTCGCCGGGTCCTCGGGCACACCGGCGGCGGGGGCGAACATGCGGGCGTGGACCGTTGCTGCCGGATCGACCGTCTCACGGCTGAACAGGTAGACGTGGCTGCTGGCGAAGCCGTCCAGCAGCTGCCACCAGAGGTCCATTCTCAGGCTGGCGCGCTCGACCGCCGCCAGGCTGGCGAGCGGCACGTAGAGAAAGGGCAGGCCGCACGAGACGACCTCGAGCGGCAGGTCATCGGCCAGGTCCGCGGTCTCGAGGCCGAGCATCCGCGCCGCGGCCTGCCGATCCTCGAGCACCGGTCCGAACTCGGGCAGCGGCTGGTCCATCCAGGCGCCCGCCGGACGGCCACCGGTCAGCTCGAGCTCCACCGGGATGACGCCCACCCCCTCCTCGAAGCGCAGCTCGGTCTCGCCCCCGAGCCGGCCGTCGACCGCCAGAGCGAAAGCCGAGCCGACGGTCGGATGACCGGCCATCGGCAGCTCCTGGAGCGGGGTGAAGATGCGCAGCGCGAGGGTGTTGGCGGCGTCCCGCGGTGGCAGCACGAAGGTGGTCTCGGAGAGGTTCATCTCGCGCGCGATCGGCTGCATCAGCGCCTCGGGCACCCGGTCGCCCTCGACGAACACGGCGAGCTGGTTGCCGCCGAACGGGCGGTCGGTGAAGACGTCGACCAGCAGGTAGCGGGCACGGTCCATGGCGGCACCTCCCAGGGTCCCGCGAGTGTGCCACAGCCGGCGAGCGGCGCGCGGCAGGCAGGGAGTTCCTACCTGCGGTACGCTGTACCTTCCAGAAACTCCCGGGCGCGGGCCGGTCGAACGCCCCCGGCGGTGCGCAAACCGGTGGCGACACGGGCGTGGCGTGGGCGCCGGATCCGACCCGAGCCTGGAACGCCGCTTGCTTTCCTGACCGCCATGCCGTCCGCAGAGCACCGCAGGCACCCCCGCTTCCACGTGCTGAGCACGACCGCCCGCAGCGGCCGGCTCGAAGCCCGGGTACTCAACCTCAGCCGCTCGGGCATGCTGCTCGAGTCGGCCAGCGGACTCGAGGTCGGCCGCCAGCTGCGCTTCGAGGTTTCCGACCGTCAGCACGACCTCGAGGTCGAGGCCGAGGTGCGCTGGAGCCGCGAGCACGGCGATCACCCCACCGACATCGCGCGGATCCACCGTTCGGGAGTGCAGTTCAGCCGCATCCTCAGCCGCCAGGCGCGCGGCGTGTGGGCGCGGCTGGTGGCCAACGGCGGCCAGTCGGCACCGCCGGTCGACCGGCGCCCGGTGCGCGGACCCGAAGCGGAGGAGGAGCTGCCGCTGCTCAGCATCGTGTGGCCGCTCGACGGCGCCGTGGTGCCCGACGACTTCGTCACCGTGTTCGGCGAGATCCGCGATCGCAGCCTGGGCGCGGCCATCGAGGTCAACGGCGTGCGGGCCAGCCTCACGGGGCGGCGCTTCGAGGCTCGCGTGACCCTCACGCCGGGGATCAACGAGCTGACCGCGGCCATCGTCACCACCGGCTCGCTGG
Organism: Thermoanaerobaculia bacterium; assembly: GCA_041574955.1. Taxonomy (GTDB): domain Bacteria; phylum Acidobacteriota; class Thermoanaerobaculia; order Multivoradales; family JAHEKO01; genus CALZJC01. Next base: position 19,255 of record JBFGNS010000064.1, read on the forward strand.
TCTGCCGCTCGCCGTCGATCAAGGTCTACGCGGCCCCGCCGTCGCCGGACGACGACTAGCCCGGCCCGAGCGGACCGGCCGGCGGCTCAGAGCTGGGTGCCGGCCACGGTGTTCGGCGTCGGGCTCGGCTGGATCCGCCAGCCGCCGGCGAGGTCCAGCCGCTCGATCGACGAGCCGGCCGCCGCGTCGCCCACCTCCGGCGCGCCGGCCGAGCCGGACTCGTCAATCAGGCCGTTGGCGTTCGAGCCGCCGTAGACCACCGCGTCGATCGGCACCGTCGAGCCGGTGACCTGGGCCGCCGGGACGTCGAACAGCGCCACGCCGTCGGCGGTCGAGCCCGAGTTCTGCAGATCCGGCCCGAGGTTGGCCGCCTGGTCGAAGCTCGGGTTGGCGTTCGAGGCGTTCGAGCTCGGACCGCCGACCACGAAGGTGGCGCCCGGCTGGATCGTCCCCGACAGCTGCTGGACGCCGTAGGTGTAGTCGGTGCCGCCCCAGCCGAGGCTGTAGCCCGACAGGTCGACCGCGGTGCCGCCCGCGTTGTAGAGCTCCACCCACTCCTGGCCGTCGTCGCCGCTCACGACGTCGTACAGCACTTCGGACAGGATCACCCGGCCGGGCGCCGGGCCGCCGCCCCCGAAAGGCGTGGCGTTGGGCGTCGGCGCGGTCTGTATCTGCCAGCTGCCGGCCAGGTCGAGCCGTTCGATCGACGAGCCGGAGGGCGCGTCGCCCACCTCCGGCGCGTTGGCCGAGCCCGACTCGTCGATCAGGCCGTTCGAGTTCGAGCCGCCGTAGACCACCGCGTCGATCGGCACCGTCGAGCCGGTGACCTGGGCCGCCGGCAGGTCGAACAGCGCCACGCCGTCGGCGGTCGAGCCCGAGTTCTGGAAGTCGGGGGAGAAGTCCACCACCAGGTCGAAGGCCGGGTTGCCGTTGGAGCTGTTAGAGGTCGGGCCGCCGACCACGAAGGTGGCGCCCGGCGCGATCGAGCCCGACAGCTGGACCAGGCTGTAGGTGTAGTCGGTGCCGCCGTTGCCCAGGCTGTAGCCGGACAGCTCGAGGGTGGTCGAGCCGGCGTTGTACAGCTCGACCCACTCGCGGCCGCCGTCGCCGCCCGACGGATCGTAGAAGACCTCGCTCAGGACGAGCCCCGAGCCGCCTCCCCCGCCACCGGCTTGCGGCGTAGCCGACACCTCGTTGCTGTCGCCCGACTCGTTGCCCGACGCGTCCTCGGCGCTCACCACGTAGTAGTAGGTGGTGCCGTTGTTGACGCCGGCGTCGCTATAGGAGGTAGCGAGGACCAGCGGGCCGTTGAGCCGCGTGTAGGGGCCGCCCGGACCGGTCGCGCGGTAGACGTTGTAGCCCGCCAGGTCGGGCTCCGAGTTGGCGTTCCAGCCGAGATCCACCGAGCCGTCGCCGGCGGTCGCCACCAGGCCGGTGGGCGGTGCCGGCGGCGTGGTGTCGGTGCCGCTGCACACGCTCTCGAACACGCAAGCCACCCACTCGGGGTGGTCGATGAACGGGTTCCGGTTGCCCTGGTAGGTGTAGACCACCTCGTTGCGCCACACCTCGCGGCTGTCCACCGGGTCGTCGGCGTGCCACTGCAGCAGCACGCTCAGCATCCCCATGTAGGCCACCGACTCGTTGACGCCGGTGTTCGAGCTGTCGATCAGGCTCTCGGTGTCGGTCAGCACCAGGTCGGGCTCGGCGTGGCCGGTGACGCCGTGGAGGCCTCCCTCGTAGCGCACGTCCATGTAGAGCAGCGCGCGCGCCACGTCGCCCTTGCGGCCGTCCCAGGTCTGCCAGGTTCCCTGGGTGAACGAGCCCTCGGTCCAGTTGGAGTTGCCCGGGTAGACCCCCGAGCCGCCGCCGCGGCCGTCGGTGAAGTCGGTGGTCTTCTCGCTGCAGCCGGAGTGGCAGTCGCGGTACGGCTTGTTCGAGCGCGAGCTGTTGTAGCCCGAGTCGCTGACGAACAGGTGGTGGCAGTCGGTGTACGGGTAGTTGCTCGAGCCGTCGTCCGGGAAGCCGTACGACTTGGGCCAGCTGTGCTCGCGGTTGTAGGCACCGGTGCCGCCCGAGATCTTGGCGTAGCTGGCGTTCTTGTAGACGTCGACCACCCGGCCGGTGTCGTTGGGGTCCTCGTCTGCCAGGTTCAGGATGTCCCAGGTGTCGGTCGACGACGAGGTGTAGGGGAAGCGGGTGTGATCGTCGATCGCGTCGTGGAGCGTAGCCCGCAGGCTGGCGGCATCGCTGTCGTCGACGCCGTCGTAGTAGCCGGCCGGCGGCTGAGCGGCTGCCGGCCCGCCCAGCAGGATCGCCAGGACCACGGCCAGCCCGGCGGCCAGCGTTGCTGCGCGCGCCGGGGCGAGGCGGGCGGACGACCGAGTGCTGCTGCAGCTCGGTCCGGGGTTCGGGCTGGGGGTACGGCGCATGGCGAGCCTCCTGGATGTCGGCAGCGGGCGGTAGACGAGCGCCGGGCGCTGGGCTGCCGGCGCGGCCTGTGTCGACGGATGCCCAAGGTTGCCGGCCATGCACCACTCCTGGTAGCGGGTGTTTCCCTCAGGCGCCGGCGGGGAAACCCCCCACGGCGCCGTCGTGGCGCCGGCTGGAGTACGATCGGGGCTCACCCGCTCGACCGATCGGAGGCCCGACAGATGAGCCAGGCAGAGCACGACCGACGCATCGACTACATCGAGTTCGCGGCCGCCGACCTCGAGGCGGTCAAGAGCTTCTACACGGCGGTGTTCGGCTGGCAGTTCACCGACTGGGGTCCGGACTACACCAGTTTCGCCGATGGCCGGCTGGCCGGCGGCTTCCGCCGGCTGGCCGGTGCCGCCACCGGCGGCGGCCCGCTGGTGGTGATCTACGCCGCCGACCTCGAGGCGGTCGAGGCGGCGGTGCGCGAGCAGGGCGTCACCGTGGTCAAGGAGATCTTCTCCTTCCCGGGCGGCAGGAGGTTCCACTTCGCCGACCCGGCCGGCCACGAGCTGGCGGTGTGGTCCGAGGACCCGGACGCCGAGGAGGGCAGCGATGGGTGAGCCGGAGACCGTCTATACCTCGCGGGTGAGGATCGAGCGGCTGCGCGGCCCGCTGCGCCGCGCATGGCTGCCGGCGGAGACCGGGCCGGTGGCCTTCGGCGTCCACTCAGAGATCGCCGAGCACTACGGCGTCGACCCCGAGCGCTACCCGCCCCAGGCCACCACCCTCGACTACGTGGTGGCCGCTACCGGCGGGTGACTCACCGGCACCTTTGCCGGAGCGCTGGAAGCGCGCGGCGTCGAGCTGGCCGAGGGTGACCTCACCTCCGAGGTCGAGGGCCGGGTGGTCAAGGACGGAAAGGTGCTGGTGATCCGCGCCATCCGAGTGGTCTACAGCCTGGCGGTGCCGGCCGAGCACCGCGCCACCGCCGAGCGGGTGCACGAGTTCCACGCCGGCTTCTGTCCGGTGGCCCGCACCCTCGAGGGCTCGGTCGAGATCTCGACCGAGCTCGAGTTCCGGGAGTAGGCCACACCGGATCCGGCACGTGCCGGCCTACGCCGCCGGCACGGCGGAGCCGGCTAGGCGCCGGCCGGGTCCGGCGCAGCCGGCAGCCGCCGGCGCTCGTCGCTCTCGGCGAGCACGGTGAGAATCAGCGCCGGCACGCCGAGCAGCCCCGAGGCGACGATCGCGGCGACCGCTCCGGCCAGCGGCCACCGCCCGCCACGGCGCTGGACGACGGCGATGCCCCCGACGACCGCCACCGCCCCCACCGCCAGCAGCCAAAGGGCCAGCGCCAGCACCAGCAGAGGCGCCCAGGCCGGCGGCGGACCGCCCTCGAACACCTCGGCCGGCAGCACGGCGAGCGCCACGCCGACTCCGCCCAGCACCGCGGCGCCCAGCAGGCTGCCGGCCCCGGCCACCAGGTCCAGCGCTCCGGC
>JBFGNS010000065.1:0-22828 GCA_041574955.1 Thermoanaerobaculia bacterium
AGCGGCTGCTCGACGGGGGTCACCACTTCAACGCCGCCGGCGAGGACGCGGGCATCTTCGAAGAAGGCTACGTGGTGGTCACCCGCAAGGCCAAGGAGACGCTGCTGGCGGCCAGCTCGGCGCTGCGCCAGGCGACGACCCGGGAGGCCCGCGACGCCGCCTGGCAGTCGTTCAAGGCCACCGCCGAGAAGCTGCTCGCCGAGGCGCACGCGACCCTGAAGGCGGATTGAAGCAGCCGGCGGCAGCCGGCGCTGCCGCGGCCGTCGTGCTGGCGTGGGCGACGGCGCTGCCGGCCAGCGCGGTCGAGGGCATCCGGTTCGTCGACCGGGCCGCGGCCGCCGGCCTGACCGCGCCCACCTGGTGCGGCAGCGCCGACAAGCCGCACATCCTGGAGTCGGGAGGCACCGGCCTGGCGCTGTTCGATTACGACGGCGACGGCGATCTCGATCTGTACCTGGTCAACGGCTGGCGGCTGGCCGGCGGCCAGGTCGCCGAGCGCGGCCTGAGCCGCCTCTACCGCAACCGCGGCGACGGCACCTTCGACGACGTCACCCGCGAGTCGGGAGCCGGCGACGACGGCTGGGGCACCGGCGCGGCGGTGGGCGACGCCGACGGCGACGGGCTGCCCGACCTGCTGGTCACCAACTTCGGCCCCGACCGGCTGCTGCGCAACCGCGGCGACGGCACCTTCGAGCCGCTCACCTCGCCACCGAGCCTCGACGGCTGGTCGACCGGCGCCGCCTTCTTCGACGCCGACGGCGACGGCGACGAGGACCTCTACCTGGGCGCCTACATCGACTGCACGCTCGACCAGGTGCTGGACGCCGAGCCGGGGCTCGACTGGGAGGGCCTCGAGGTGATGAAGGGGCCGTTCGGGCTCGACGGGCTGGCCAACCGCTACTTCGAGAACCTGGGCGGCGGCCGCTTCGAGGACGCCACCGCCCGCGCCGGGCTCGACGACGTCGGCGAGTTCTACTCGTTCGCCGTCGCGGCGCTCGACCTCGACGGCGACCGCGACACCGACCTCTACGTCGCCAACGACTCGAACCCGAACTACCTCTACCGCAACGACGGCGCCGGCCGCTTCCAGGAAGTCGGCCTGTGGAGCGGCGCCGCGCTCGACGCCATGGGCAACGCCCAGGCCGGCATGGGCCTGGCGGTGGGCGACCTCGAGGGCGACGGGCTGCCGGATCTCGTCGTCACCAACTTCTACAAGGACGTCTCGACGGTCTACCGCAACCTGGGCGACTTCGTGTTCGAAGACGTGACCCGCAAACTGGGAGTGGCAGAGTCGACCTGGGCGCCGCTGTCGTGGGGCGCGACGCTGGCGGACCTCGACCTCGACGGCGATCTCGACCTGTTCATCGCCAACGGCCACATCTACCCGCAGGCCGATCTCGCGCCCCGGGCCGGCACCAGCTTCCGCCAGCCGAACCTGCTGTTGGTGAACGATGGCGGCAGCTTCCGCGACGTCGGCGATGCGGCCGGGCCGGGGCTGGCGGTGACCGAGGCCAGCCACGGCCTGGCGGTGGGCGACGTCGACGGCGACGGCGATCTCGACCTGGCGGTGTCCAACGTCGACGCGGCGCCGACGCTGCTGGTCAACGAGGCAGCAGCCGGCGGCGGCTGGCTGATGGTCGACGACCCGGCGGCGATCCGGCTGAGCGCGCGCGCCGGCCGCTTCGTGCTGGTCCGCCACCGGGTGCGCGGTGGCTCGTTCCTGTCGGTCGACGACGGCCGGCACCACTTCGGGCTGGGCGACGCCGCGCGGGTCGACCGGCTGGTATTGGAACGCACCGCCGGCCGGCTGCTGTTGCGCGACCTGCCGGCCGGCCGCCTGCTCGTTCTGCCGCGCGCGCCGCGCTAGCCCGCTCCCACCAGGCGGCGCTACAGCCGGCTGACGAGCATCGGCATGCCGTGGCTCGGGCGCATGACGGTGCCCGGCACCGGCTCGACCGGGTGGCCGGCCAGCAGGTCGAGCCGGAACCGCTGGCAGACCACCGCCACGATCAGCTTCATCTGCACCATCGCCAGCGGGCCTCCGATGCAGTAACGGTGGCCGGCGCCGAACGGGATGAAGGCGAACTGCGAGCGGCCGGCCGAGCGCTCGGGGGTGAACCGCTCGGGGTCGAAACCCTCCGGGTTGGGCCACAGGCCCGGCAGCCGGTGGGTGGCGTAGGGCGACACGATCACCATGCAGTCGCGCGCCACCCGGTAGCCGCCGACCGTGGTGTCCTCGAGCATCACCCGGGTGAAGTTGTAGGCCGGCGGGTAGATGCGCAGCGCCTCGTTGAGGCACTGCTCGGTGTAGACCAGCGACGCCAGGTCGTCACGGGTGGCCGCCCTGTCACCCACCACCCCGGCCACCTCGGCGATCAGCCGCTCGCGGATCTCGGGCTGGAGCGACAGCCGGTAGAACAGGAAGGTCAGGGTGCTGGCCGAGGTCTCGAAACCGGCGTGGTAGAGGGTCAGCAGCTGGTCGCGCAGCTCCTGGTCGGTGAACGAGCGGCCCTCTTCCCCGACCCTGGCGCGCGCCAGGACTGACAGCAGCGAGTCGTTCTCCTCGCCGCTGTCGCGCTGCGCCCGGATGGCGGCGAAGATCAGCTCGTCGAGCTCGGCCAGGATCGCCTTGAGCCGGCGGATGCGCCGCACCGGCGGCGGCTTCCAGTCGCCCAGCAAGCCGCGCGGCGGCTCGGGCCAGTGCTCGCGGATGCCTTCGACCAGCTCGGTGAAGCGGTCGCCGATAGCGCGGAAACCGGGGCCCAGCAGGCTCAGGCCGATCAGCCACTGGATCAGCACCGAGAAGTCCGGCTCGACGTCGTGCGCCTCGCCCGTGCCGGCGTGCGCCCGCCAGCGCTCGACGTGCTCGGTGGCCACCTCGACCGTGCGCCGCACCTGGCCGTGGATGCGCGAGCGCGAGAAGCCGGGCTGCGACGCTTGGCGCTGCTCCTGCCAGGTCTGCCCCTCGCTGTGCAGCAGGCCGTTGCCGATCGCCTGGCGCAGCAGCGGATAGCGCTTGTTCTTGACGTACAGCTCGCGCCGGTCGACCAGGAACTCCCTGATCAGCTCGGGCTCGGAGACCAGGTAGGTCGCCTTACGGCCGTAGAAGAAACGCGCGATGCCGCCGTACTCGAGCGCCAGCCGGGTGTAGAACCGCATCGGGTTGGCGCGCACCTCGCCCAGGCTGCCGAACCAGGGCAGACCGCGCGGGCCGGGCGGATCGGGGGCGTCGGCGGCCACCGGCGCGGCCGAGGTAGGAAGCGTGACCATGGCAGGGGGCGGTGGCGACCGGGCCGCGCCACCGTTCACCAGCCTATCAGGGCGCCGGCCGTGAGTCGCCGGCGGGTAGTGACTCAACGGACGCCACCGTCACCCCCTCCGAGGGACAGTCTTCGCCAGCCTGGTGCCGAGTCCGCGAGAACCGCATCTCGCGGCACCCGCTACTGCACGGTGACCTTCGATCTGACCGCCCTGTCCTTGTCGAGGTCGTGGACGACCAGCGTGTAGCTGCCGGCGGGTACGTTCGCGATGTCGTACGAACCGTCGGCGTCGGGCACGGCGAAGCGGGAGTTCTCGAGCACCATGATGTGCGCCGACATCTCAGCGTGAGCGTCGCAGCTCACCGCATAGGCGCCGGTCTCCTCGAACACCTGCGGGATCACCTGGCCCTGGAACGGCAGCGCCAAGTTGAGCACCGTCTCCTTGCCCTTGTAGACGTGGACGTTGTGCAGGAACGGATCGCCGTTGGTGATGTTCACCGTGGTGCCCTGAACCACCGGCAGCACGTGGGGGATGAACACCTTCTCCTTCTGGTCGAAGACCACGGCCTCCTGCCCGCTGCCGTCCTCGGACGGGCCGCCCTCGAGGTAGACCACGAAAGACTCGCAGTCGCCGCCACAGTCCGCCTTGCCGGCCACGTTGCCGGCCACCAGCGGCACAGCAATCAGCATGGTTGCCACCGTCAAGAGTAGTCGCTTCATCGGAGTCATCTCTCCCTTGGACAGTTTGTTGAGGATGGGTCTCCGCGACGCGGGCGGGCCACTCGCCACCCGCGCCGCATGGCCCGAGGATCAGTAGGCGAGCTTGAGACCGCCCCGCACTTCCCAGTCGTTGAGGTCCAGGTCGCGGGCCGCCTCGACATAGCTCCACACCGCCGGTCGCATCAGACGGAACGGCACCGTGAGGTTGGCGATGCCGCGCCGGAAGTCGCGCGCCAACTGGCCTTCCGGTGCCAGCTCCTCGTAGCGCAGCGCCGCCCGGGCGTTGAGCTTGCGGCTGAGGGCGAAGCGCGCCGACAGCTCGGCGGCGAAGGCGAAGAAGTCGGTCGAGGCCCGCGCCACGGTCTCGAACTCGCCGTGCTCCTCCCAATGCTCGGCATCACCCCGCTGGTAGTCGTTCTCGCCGTAGACGCCGATCAGATAAAGGCCGAAACGGTCCCAGCGGGTCTTGATCTCGCCGACGAGCCTCGAGGTACCGTCGTTGCGCGTCGGGCTGAACGGCTCGTGCTCGTCGTCGCCGTGTTCGTCGCCGTGCTCGTCGCCGTGCTCATCGCCGTGCTCGTGCTCGTGGTTGGCGCTGCCCAGCATGTGGGCCTCACCATGATCGTCACCGCCCTCTTCGTGCTCGTCGTGGTGCTCGAGCTCGGGCAGGAACGCACCATCGAAGACCCGATCGGTGCTGGTGCCGGCGTAGGCGGAGAGCCCGAAGATCACCGATCGCTCCCACTTCTTCGCCATCTGGGTCTGCTGCCGGTTGAAGTCGTCCCTGTCCTCCTCCGACAGGCCGGCGTAGTCGAAGCCGGCCGCCACGGTGGAGTTGTCGAACGCCCGCCCGCCGCGCTTCCAGAAGACACCGGCGAAGGCGTTGTCGCCAGCGATGCCTCCGGTCACCAGCAGGTTGCGACCAACGACCGACGAGATATCGCCACCCCAGTCGGAGGCCGGCAGGATCGCCGGCTGCCCCCCCGAGCTGCCGTGGCCGTGGGCGTGGCCGCCGGTGACCGCTTCCGCCACCCCGCTGCCGGTGTCGACACCGGCCCACAGCGCGGACTCGAAGACCCGCCGCATGTCGGTGTTCCACATGCGCGCCATCGGCTCGACGTTGCCCAGACGCAGGTTGAGCTTCTCCGGCACCTCGAGCGGATTGATCTGCAAGTGGCCGTGAGCGAAGTCCAGCTCGAGGTCGCCGGCCGCGTTATCGGCCAGCTCGCCGATGGCGAACAGCTTCACCTTTTCTTTGCGGTCGAGCCGAATGAGGGTGAACAAGGTGGCGCTCTCGGGGGCCTCCATCGAATCGGTCTCGTTGAAGCTCAACGCCTCGGTGACGAACGACAGGAACAGCTTCGGCCGCGGGATCTTGGGATCCACCTCTTGCGCGTAGCCGGCCAGCCGAAAGGCCACACCCTCCTCGTCCAGCTCGGTCGGCGCCCCGACATGGCACGAGCCGCAGCTGGCCTCCCACTGCTTGGCGAACTCGGGTACCGCGCTGGCGTCTTGCGGTAACACCAGCGCCACCGCTGCGAGCAGCGTGGCGACTTGGATTGTCAGCTTCATGAGGGCACCTCCTGGCTAGGGTTCGATGACGCTCCCGCCGAGCACAGGCGCTCGACGGTCCGGGTGAGTCTCAGGTTCAGATCGAGGAGCAGGCGCGGCGAGAGCTCCACCGCGGTGGAGGAGCCGGCGAGCGTCAGGTAGACCGCCATTGCCAGCTCCTCGCCCAGTGCCGTGGACTCGCCGCGGGACGAGAGGCCGTTACAGCGCTCCTCTGCCAAGACCTCTCGTACCCGCTGTGCCAGCTCGCCGACCGGCAAGCGGGCCTCGACTAGGCTGCCGGAGAGTTCGTGGAGCGCCACGATCGAAGCTCCTACCAGCTGCTTGGTCCAGAGATCGAGTTGCGTGCCCCTCATCGGATATCGCTCCGAAGGCTCTTTGTGCAACCGACGTGCCGGTCACCATCGGGACACTCAAGCCCTTTGTTTACAGCAATTTGACCGGGATCAGAACGAACCGATAGGCGGGCCGGCCCAGCGGTCTCTTGCAGGATTGCAAGAGGCCCGGGCCGCCCGTCTGGCGATGCTGCAAGAGCCGGCGGAGCCGCTACAGCTCGATCGCCAGCTCTTTGAGCCGTCGGTAGAGCGTGGAGGGGTCGATACCCATGCGCCGTGCGGCTTCCTCCCGATTACCGCCGGTCGCCACCAGTACGTGGCGAATGTGCTGGGCCTCGTAGGCTTTGACGGCCGCCCTCAGGTCCTCCGAGGGCTGGGGGAGCTCCGACTTCCCGGCGATCTCGGCAGGGAGACTGGCCGCAGTCAGAGCGTTGCCGGACGCCAGCAGAACCGCACGCTCCAGCACATTGTCGAGCTCGCGGACGTTGCCTCGCCACTTGGCAGCCATCAGCAGGCGCATCGCTTCGGGATCGATGGTCTCGACCCGGCGCCTCAGTCGCAACGCCTGCCGCCGGAGCAGGTGCTCGACCAACGCCGGAATGTCTTCCCGTCGCTCGCGCAGCGGCGGCAGCGTGACCTCCACCACGCGAATCCGGTAGTACAGATCCTCGCGAAACCGACCCGCCTCGACCTCGGTCTTGAGATCGCGGCTGGTGGCCGAGATGATGCGTACCGGCGTCGCCACCTGTCGGATGCCGCCCACCCGCGTCACTCGCTGCTCCTCGATGGCGCGCAGCAGCTTGGGCTGTAGGTCGAGCGGCATCTCGGCCACTTCGTCGAGAAACAGCGAGCCGCCGGCGGCAATCTCGAACATCCCCGGCTTGCCGCGCACGGCGCCCGTGAAGGCGCCCTTGACATGGCCGAACAGCTCGCTCTCGAAGAGCTCGCGCGGCAAGGCGGCGCAGTTGACCGGCACGAATGGCGCCTTCTCTCCGCCACCCGCGTCGTGCAGCGCCCGGGCGACCAGCTCCTTGCCGGTACCCGTCTCGCCCAGGATCAACACCGCACTCGGTGCCGGCCCGACCCTGAGAATGGTCTGCCGGATCCGCTCGATGGCGGGGCTGCGCCCGACCAGCCTGCTGCCGCTGCCCGCCTCCGACACGGTCCGCCTCAGGTACCTCAGCTCGCCCTGCAGACGTCGCAGCTCGCCGATCCGCCGGACCTTGGAGAACAGGTCTTGCGGCACCACCGGCTTGAGCAGGTAGTCGGCCGCGCCGGCCCGAAACGCCTCCACCGCGGAGTCGAGCGAGCCGAAGGCAGTGATGACGATCACTGCGGATTCGGGGCTGACCGACGACAGCCGCGCGACCACCTCGAGGCCGTCGATGCCCGGCATCACGAGATCGGTGAGCACGACGTCGGGGCTGGCTTCCTCGGCCAGCTTCAGGCCGGCCTCGCCGTCGGGCGCGGTACGGCAGCTGAAACCCTCGGACTCGAGCAGCGTCGCCAGGTCCTCTCGAAACAGGTCCTCGTCGTCGATGATCAGAATCTCGAGGCTCATGCGCTCTCCGTTCGGGTGGCCGGTTCGCCGGCAAGCGGCAAGGCGACCGTGAAGGTCGAACCGTGGCCTTCCTCGCTCGCCACATCGATCGTGCCGCCGTGAGCGTTCACCAGGCTGTAGCAGATCGACAGCCCGAGGCCCGTACCCCTGGGCTTGGTGGAGAAGAACGGCTCGAACAGCCGGCCCCGACCCGCCGCGGAGATGCCCGCACCCTGGTCGCTGACCGACAGTTGCACCACGCCGTTTCGCTCGGCTGTCTCGATCATCACCTCGCTGCCGCGCGGACTGGCCTCGGCGGCGTTGAGCACCAGATTGAGCAGCACCTGGGTCATCTGGTCCTTGACGCCGCGCACAGTCGGTGACCGCCGCGCGAGCCGAGTCTCGAGACTGACCTGCTGGACGCGGCGATCGAGACGCGCGATCTCAAGGGTCTCGGCGACCACGTCGTTGATGCACCACACCGAGAACTCCTGTTTGCGGCTCCTGGCGAACAGCGAGATGCCGTGCACGATGCGGCGAATGCGCTCGATCTGGGTGCGCAGAAGATGCACGCTGTCGCGCACGTAGTCGGGCTCCGGCCGCCGTTCGAGCAGCTCCAGCCGCGTCGCCAGCGACGACAACGGGTTGCCGATCTCGTGCGCCACGCCCGCCGCCATCTGACCGAGCGCGGTCAGCTTGCCCGCGTGGAGGGCTTCGGCCTCGAGCGCCTTGCGGTCGGTGACGTCTTCGATCAGCTCGACGACTTGAATCGTCTCGCCCTCGGCATCGAGCACCGGCGAGGTGGCGTGCCGGTAGTAGCGCACGCCGTCCGCGGTCCGCGCCGTCCGCTCGCTCTGTTCCGGCCGCCCGCTGCCCAGCGTCGACTCGGCAATGCAGACCGGGCAGCCGTCAGGCACCTGGTAGAGCGGGCAGAGGGCGGCATCGCTGCCGCCTCGCAGCCGGCCCAGCCAGCGTGCCGCGCGCTCCGTCGTCCACGGCACGGTGAGCTCGGGGGATACCAGCATCATCCCGACGCCGGCGGAGTCGACGACACGCTCCAGCCGCTGATGCTCCAGCATGAGAGTCTCGCCCGCTTCCTCGAGTTGAGCCTCGCGGCGGCGCAGCCGCTCGGCGATGAGGCTCGTCAGATAGGCACTGAGCATCAGCAGCGTGAGCAGCGGCAGTGTGCGCCCAAGGACGAAGACCGCACCGTGTGCCGCATGGGTCACGCCGCTCTCGTGAGCCTCGCCGCCGCTGGCGACCGCTGCGGTCTCTGCCGGATGGTCGTGGCCGGAGGCCACCTGCCCCTCGTGGGGGAACAGCCGGTTGGTGAAATGCGGCAACACGTGGAGGTACTCGCCCCAGGCCATGACCAGGAAGAGCGCCGCCGCCGCCGCGGTGAGTGCGAACGCCTTGCGCCGCGGTAGCAGGATGCCGGCGATGATGACGTGGAACAGATAGGCGAAGTAGACCGGATTCTCGACACCCCCCGATGCGTTGAGAAAGCCGGTGAGCACGACCAGGTCGACCAGCCCCTGCACCGTGATCTGGTTCTCGAAGCCGCTCCTGGCGCCGACCCACCACGAGAAGACGACATTCGCCGCCACCAGCACCGCCCACCAACCGGCCATCAACGCCAACGCGGCGGCTGGCAGCAGACCGCTGACCGGCACCGCCACCAGGATCAGGCCGAACGAGACCACCACCGCCACCCACCGCATGTGGACAAACCAACGCGCCCGCTGGCGAAGCTTCTCTCGGCGGCCGTGCTGGCCGGTGAGCTCGGACAGGGACGGACCGACGAGGTAGACCTCGACCGGCGCGCGCATCAGCCACCAGGCGGCTAGAGCCGTGGCGACCAGGGTCAGGGCGCCACCGGCGAGCGGCGTCCACGGCGTTGCGACGGCGGCTGCCCCGGCGATCGCGGCGAGGCTGCCAAGCAGCAGGACCGGACCAGGAGGGTTCGTCGGGGTCGAGGTTCGCACCGCGGTGCCTCGCCGGGAGTCTACCTTCCGGCAAGCGGAGGGAGTCGTGGCGCGGGCGAGCGGTCAGTCGCCGTTCGCGCTCATCTCTTCCTTGACCGGGGTCAGCAGCCGCAGGGTCAGGAAGCTCGCCAGGCTGACGATGGCCGCGATCAGGTACTGGCCGTAGCCCACCGCCGCGCCGACCGCGCCGGTCGCCCACAGGCTGGCAGCGGTAGCGGTGCCGCGCACGCTGCCGCGGTGCTTCAAGATGGCACCGCCGCCGATGAAACCCATGCCGGTCATCAGTCCCTGGAGGATGCGCGCCTGGGCACCGCCTTCGACACCCAGCACGGTCATCCCCAGCAGCACGTAGCCGCAGCTCGCCAGCGCCACCATCGGAAAGGTCCTCAGCCCGAGGCGGCGGGTCGCCATCTCGCGGTCCCAGCCGCTGGGCATCGCCAGCACGAAGGCGATCACCATCTTGAACGCGATGTCGATCAGCGCTTCGGAGTCGAACGACGGCATCGGAGCTCCCCCGAGGCGGCATTCTAGTCGCCCGCCGGACGCCCACGCCCGGCGGCCGCGGCGGCGGAGCGAAAAAGGGCCGCCCGGACCGCCGTCCGGGCGGCTGAGGCTCGCGGCCGGAAGAGCCCGCGGGATGCGGGCCCCTCGGCAGGAAGAACTCTGGGGCACACCGGCGGCTGCCGCAAGGGGGTCAAGACCCCAGCACGGCGGGGTAAAACCCCCCACGCCCGGCGGTATCATGGCGCCACGCGGCGGCGCGCCTCGCGGTCCACCGGCCGCGCGACGGAACCCAGGGGATGCGATCGGCAGGGCAGAGCGAGCTCCGGTCACCCGCCGGCCCCGCCGCCGCCGCCACCGCCGGCGGCGACCGGCTCGAGCTGCCGGACCTCGGCGGCGCCCCGTCCACCACCGTCCGGCGCGCCGGCGAAGAGCGCCTGCTGCGCCGCCACCTGTCGCCTCTCGCCGGCCGCCGGGTCCTGGCGACCGGGCTGTGGAACGAGGCCAGGGGCAGCCGCATCCTGCGCTGGGCCGCCGGCCGCGGCGCGATCATCGCCGGCGTCGACGGCTCGCCGGCGATCGCCCGGCAGGCCGCCTGCGGCTTCGGCCGCCGCCATCGCCGGCTGCTGGCCGCGGTCGCCGACCTGCGCCACCTGCCCTGGGCCGACGCCAGCTTCGACGCGGTGTGGGCGCTGGGCACGGTCGAGCATCTTGCCGACCCCGAGGCGGCGGCCGGCGAGCTCCGCCGCGTCCTGCGGCCCGGTGGGCTGGCGGTCCTCGGCGTGCCCAACCGCTGGGACCCGTTTCTCCGCCCGCTGCTGGTGGCGCTGCTGTCGCGGCTCGGGCTGTACGGCTACCCGGTCGAGAGGTCCTACAGCAGGCCGGCGCTGGCCGCCCTGTGCCGCCGGGCCGGCTTCGAGCTGGTCGCCGAGGACGGCATGCTGTTCCTGCCCGGCAAACTGCGCCTGCTCGACCTGCTGCTGTGGGTGCGAGCTCGCCCGCTGAGCAGGCTGAGCGGCCTCATGCTGCGGCCGTTCGTCTGGCTCGAGCGGCGCTTCCCGCGGCTGCGACGACACGGCTACCTGATCGTCGCCGTCGCCCGCAGGCCGGCGGCCTAGCCCGACCTTCGGCTGGCGGTCAGGAGATCAGGCCCTTCTTGGCGGCGTAACGCACCAGCTCGGCGGCGTTGTGCACGCCCAGCTTGTCCATCACCCGGGTGCGGTGGTTGTCGGCGGTCTTGGCGCTGATGCCGAGTGACTTGGCCACCTCCTTGGTGGTCTTGCCCTCGACCACCAGGTGGAACACCTCGCGCTCGCGCGGCGTCAGGGTGCCGTAGGGGTCCTCGGTGTCGCGGTCCGGATGCCGGT
Organism: Thermoanaerobaculia bacterium; assembly: GCA_041574955.1. Taxonomy (GTDB): domain Bacteria; phylum Acidobacteriota; class Thermoanaerobaculia; order Multivoradales; family JAHEKO01; genus CALZJC01. Next base: position 11,278 of record JBFGNS010000065.1, read on the forward strand.
AGTGCTCGGCCAGCACCCGCGCCGCCTGCGGCCCGAAGTAGCCCTGCCCCTGGTGCAGCGTCCGCACCGCGTCCAGCAGCTCGGAGGCGGCGCTGTCCTTGACCAGGTAGCCCGAGGCTCCGGCCTTGACCATGTACAAGACGTACTCCTCCTCGTCGTGGACGGTGAGCGCCAGAACCCGCGTGTCGGGCAGCTGATCGGCGATCCGGCGCACCGCCTCGATGCCGCTCAGCCGCGGCATCGAGACGTCCACCACCGCCACGTGCGGCCGCGTGGCGAGGGCCTTGTCGACCGCTTCGACGCCGTCGGCGGCCTCGGCCACCACCTCGCAGTCGCCGCTGTCGGCGAGGATCTTGATCAGGCCGGTGCGCACCAGCGTGTGGTCGTCGGCCACCAGCACCCGGATGCGGCTCACGGCTGTTCCTCCCCGTCGCCGGACAGCGGCAGCTGCGCTTCGATCACCGTGCCTTCGCCCGGCCGGCTGTCGATCCGCAGCCGGCCGCCGAACAGCTCGACCCGGTCTTCCATGCCGCGCAGGCCGACACCGGTGCCGTCGTCCGCCGGGCCCAGCGCACTGGCGGTGTCGAAGCCGTCTCCAGAATCGGCGACCCGCAGCAGCAGCCGGCCGGCTTCGACGCGCAGCTCGACCTCGGCGCGCTCGGCGCCCGAGTGTTTGATGGCGTTGGTCAGCGCCTCCTGCACGACACGGAAGATGAGCGTCTCGAGCTCGGGGTCCAGCCGCTCGGGCGCCCCCGCGTTCCGCAGCTCGATCGCCAGCCCGCTGCGCTGGCGCAGCGTGCGCGCCAGCCAGCGCAGCGCCGGCACCAGCCCGAGATCGTCGAGCACCGGCGGGCGCAGCAGTCGCGACAGCTCGCGCGTGTCGTCGAGCGCCTGCGAAGCCAGCTCGAACGCTTCCGCCAGGCCCTCGGCCTGCCGCTCGGGCTGCTGACGCTGCGCCATCTCGAGCTGGTTCTTGAGCGCCGTCAGGGTCTGGCCGATGCCGTCGTGGAGCTCGCGCGCCAGCCGGCGGCGCTCGTCCTCCTGGACCTTCCAGACCGCGCGCGCCAGCCGCCGGAACCGGCGCTCGCCGGCCAGCAACTCGCCGAACAGCCGCTGGTTGGCGCGGGTGATCTCGCGCACCCGGCGCGCCACGTCACCGGCACCCTGGGCGCGCTCCACGCCCGCCGGGACCGGCGTCGGCGGCGGCATGTCGACACCGTCTTCAACCGTTCGCTTGCTCACTGCCTGTCTCCTCCACCAGACGGGAAAACGCCTCGAGCTGGGCCGGCTCGAGGCCGCGGCGCATGCGGTCCAGCTCGCGCGCCGCCTGCTCACGGCTGGCCGCCGCCTCCTGCGGTCGCCCGCTGCGCTCGCTGGCCGCGGCCAGCAGCCGGTGCAGCCGGTAGGCGCCGGCCCACTCTCCGACCGACCGTACCAGCCGCAGCGCCGACTGTGCCGTGCGGGCCGCGGGTTGAGCCCGGCCGGCCGCCAGCTCGGCGCTCGCCAGCGCCTCACCGGCCGCCAGCCGCAGCGCAGCGTGACCGAGCTCTTCGGCGTCGGCCAGAACCGCCGCCAGCTCCCTGCGGGCCGCGTCGGCCTGGCCGGCCGCCAGCTGCCGGCGACCGGCGGCCAGCCGGACGTGGAGCACCGCCTGCGGCGAGCCGCTGGCCTCGGCCTCCTGGCGCGCCCGCGCCAGCTGCTCGGCGGCCGCCTCCGCGTCGCTCTCGGCCAGCGCCAGCCGCTCGCGCAGCAGCGACAGCTCGGTGAGCTGCTCGTGGTTGGCGGTGCCCTCGAGCCAGGCCGCTACCTTCTCGAGCTGGCCGCGCGCCGCCGGCCACAGCCCCAGCTCGAGCAAGGTGGCGGCTCGACCGAGGCCGAACTCGGCCAGGCCGCGCGCGTCCTTCAGCTCTCCGAACAGCGCCAGCGCCTCGTCGTAGGAGGCCAGGGCGGCGGCGAAGCGACCCCGCAACTCTGCCAGCTTGCCGAGCTGGCCGAGCGAAAGGGCGGTGGCGGGCGTGAACTCCACCTGGCGGCTGGCCTCCAGCGCCGACAGGTAGGAGCGCGTAGCCTCCTCCCAGTCTCCCTGGGCCAGCTGCAGCTGGCCGAGACTCTGGGTCGCCAGCACCTCGCCCTCGGCGTTGCCCGTCTCGCGGTAGAGATCGAGCGCCTGGTGCCAGTAGACCGAGGCGTTGTCGTAGTCGCCCAGCAGGTAGTAGGCGTAGCCGACGTTGTTCAAGCTCTCCGCCTCGGCGCGCCGGTCGCCCAGCCGGCGGCGCAGGCTGAGCGCGCGCCGGTAGTGCTCGAGCACCGGGGCGAACCGCCCCCGCGCCTCCTCCAGCTGGCCGAGGTCGTTGTGCAGGTCGGCCAGGCCGGCTTCGTCGCCCAGATCCTCGAGGATCGCCAGCGCCTGGTCGAGGTTGTCGCTGGCGGCTTGGTACTCGCCGCGGAACGCCTCGACCTGGGCCAGGTTGCGCAGGCAGGTGGCGTAGCCGCGGCGGTCGCCGATCTCGCGCCGCAGCTCGCCGGCCTGGCGGTAGTTCTCCTCGGCGCGGTCGAGCTCGCCGAGCTCACGGTAGGCGACGCCGAAGGCGTTGAGCACGTCGGCCCGGCCCTGCGGGTTGCGCAGCCGGTTCTGGATCACCATGGCGCGCACCAGGTACTCGTCGATCGCCTGGCGGCTGTTGCCGGCCAGGATCGAGAACTTGGCCAGCAGATACCAGGCGCGCGGGTGGTTGGGCGCCTCGGCCACCACCTGCTCCAGCACCTGGATGGCCTGCCCCAGGCTGCCCTCGAGGCCGTGAGCGTCGGCCAGCGCCACCGCCGCCTCGAGGTCGTGGGGGTAGCGGCGGCGCAGCTCGCCCAGAATCTCCACCGCCCGCCCGGGCTCGCCCAGCAGCAGGGCCTGCTCGGCGCGCACCTGGAGCGTCAGACGGCCCGGGGCGTCGGCGAGCGAGGCGACCGCCCGCTCGACTGCCGCCAGGGCGTCGTCGGGGCGCCCCAGCGCCTGGTAGGCCTGCGCCAGTCGGTGCCAGGCTGCGCCGAACCCGGAGTCGGCCTCGACCGCACGCTCCAGCGCCGGCACCGCCGCCACCGTCTCGCCGCGGTCGAGCAGCGCCGACCCCTCGCCGTAGGCCTGGACCGCCGCCGCGTCGCTCGACAGCCGGATGTCGGTGTCAGGCGGCGCCAGCTCCAGCCGGTCGCGCACCTCGCGGCCGAGCTGCCCGACCAGGCCGAGAGCGTTGCCACGCGACTCCACCTCGGCGCTCACGGGCTGGGCGTCGAGCTCGCCGGACGGGTCGCGCGCGACCATGCGGGCGTCCACCCGCAGCCCTTCGCCCACCGCTCGCAGCTTGCCGTGGACCAGCCGCTCGGCGTCGAACAGCTCGGCCACCTGGCGCAGCGACGAGTCGGTCCATTCGCCCTGCGGCAGCTTGAGGTCGGCCAGCGTCTGGAAGACCCGCTGTGGATCGACCACGGTGAGGGTCGGGCTCTCGGCCAGCAGCTCGGCCAGCAGCTCGGCGAGACCGCTGGCCAGCCACGCCTCGCGCGGCGTGCCGGTTTCGTCGATCAGCGGCAGCACCGCCACCGCCAGCCGCCCCTCCTCCGCCGCCGGTGCGGCCGGCTGCTCGCCCGGCGCCGGCGTGCGGGCCCACCACCAGGCGCCCCCGGCAGCAGCCGCCACCACCGCCAGCGCCACCAGCGCGGCGCGCAGCCAGCGGCCCGAAGGACCGCGGCCGGCGCGCTCGGGGTCGGCCAGGTCGGTGGCGAGAGCGGCGGCGCTCGGGTAGCGCCGGCGAGGCTCGCTCTCGAGACAGCGGCGGATCACCCGCCGCACCCCGGCCGGCACCTCGCCACCCAGACGGTCGAGCTGCAGCCGGCCCGAGATACGCTGCGCCACCACCTCCGCCATCGAGCCCGAGCGGAACGGCAGCTCGCCGGTGATCATCTCGAACAGCATCAGGCCGAGCGAGTAGATGTCGCTGCGGCCGTCGACGGTCTCGCCCCGCGCCTGCTCGGGCGACAGGTAGTCGGGGGTGCCGACCACCGTCCCGGTCTGGGTGAGCCCCACCGCGGATAGCGAGCGAGCGACCCCGAAGTCGGTGATGTAGGCGCGGCCGCCGTCGTCGATCAGGACGTTGGACGGCTTCAAGTCGCGATGGACCACCTCCTCCTCGTGCGCCACCGCCAGCGCCTCGGCCAGCTGGCGGGCGATCTCGAGCGCGCGCTCGACGTCCAGCGCGCCTTCCTCCTCGAGCAGGTCACGCAGCGACCGGCCGGCGATGAAGTCCATGGTGAGGAAGTAGAGGTCGCCATGCTGGCCGATGTCGTGGATCCGAACCACGTTGCGGTGGCTGACCTGGCGGGCCAGAACCAGCTCGCGGCGGAAGCGGTCGATCAGGTCGGTCTGGGCTGCGAAATCGGGCCGCAGCAGCTTGAGCGCCACCTCGAGGTCGAGCTCGGTGTCGTGCGCCAGATAGACGACCCCCATGCCGCCCACGCCCAGCAGCCGCCGAACGCGGTAGCGCCCGGCGAGCAGCGAGTCGGGGTCGAGCTGCTGGAGAGGGTCCAGGCTGGTGCGGGTCGGCACCGGCGGCGGCGGGCTCTCCGCCTCCTCACCGGCGGAGCGGCCTGGCGGCTGCCGGCTCACGGCCGGGCTTCCTGGCGCCGGCCGTGGCGCGCCACCAGCTCCGTCCAGCGGCCGCGCGGCGGGCCGGCGGCGGCGACACCGGCAGCGCCCGAGCGGTAGGCCGGCAGCGAGCGGTCCCACACCGTCTCGAGGGCGCTCGACAGCTCACCGGCCGGCAGCTCGGCGAGCAGCCCCTTGAGCTCGCGGTCGAGGCCGGCCACGGCGAGAGCCAGGGCGGCATGCGAGGCCAGCGCGTCGAGAATCTCCACCTCCAGGTCGCCGAAAGCCACGCCCGGCCGCCGGCTGTCCAAGTAGATCACGCCGATCAGCCGCTCGAGCGCCGTCAACGGCACGCACACCAGCGCCTGGATGCCGCCGGCGATGATGCTCGGCCGCGCGGCCAGCTCGGTGTGGTCGCTGATGTCCGAGCTGGCCACCGTGGTGCCGGTGTCGAGCGACTGCTGGATCGCCCCGACACTGCCCGAGAACTCGTCGGCGTCGAGCTCGGGCGGGGTGATGCCGAAGCGGGCGCCGATCTCGAGGTCGCCGTCCGGCTGGCTCAGCATGACGAAGCCCCGCTCGGCGCCCGCCAGCTCGACCGCCGAGCGGAGCACGCGCTCCAGCAGCTGCTCGACGCTGCCGGCGTCGGCCAGCCTGCGCTGCAGCCGCAGCGAGGTCTCGAGCCGCGCCGCGCGCCGGTTCTCGGAGCGGGCCAGCTCGCTCTCGCTGAGCAGCTCGAAGCGGGCCAGCAGGCCGCCGAGGCTCAGCCAGCAGCCGTTCTCGAGCTCGGCCGCGGCGGTGCGGCGACCGTCCACCGCGGTGCCGTTCTTGCTCTCCAGGTCGACGATCCGCCAGCCCCCGTCGGTCGACTCGAGGCTGGCGTGGCGTCGTGAGATGCGGTCGTCGTCGAGCTTCAGGTCGGCCGCGGCGTCACGGCCGATCAGGTAGGTGCCACCTTCCTGTGCTACGAAAGCCCGCGCCGGCCGCTGTGGGAAATGGACCGTCAGGCGGGCGGGCATCCGCGGCCGATGCGCCTAGCTGCCGACGCTGGACAGCAGACGCAGGCTGTAGATCAGCGTCGAGGCGCCGGCGCGCAGCTTGCCGGCCACGTTGTCCAGGTCCCGGCTGGAGCGCCACACGTTGGGGATGTCGGTGCCGCTGTAGGCCTTGACCAGATCGTCGAAAGCCTCCAGCTCGTCCACCGCCTCGCGCTCCCGGCCGTCGCGGTACCAGTACCACGAGCTGTCGAGGTGCGACTGCAGATCGTCGAGCAGCGCCTCCGGGATCACTTCGTCGTTGGCGTCGAGCACCGCCTGGATCCGCTGGTACTTGTCGATCACGACGTCGTCGAGCAGTCGCAGATCGGCGACGATCATGAACTCCGAGAAGCCGCCCTTCGAGCCCCCCACGCGGTAGGTGCCCTGGCCGGCCCAGCGGGTGATGTCCTCGAAGGCGCCGCCGGCGGGCGCAGCGAACAGCCGCAGCGGCGAGTTCTCGGTGTAGTTGAGGTTGTGGGTGTGGAGCTCGATCTGCGCCACGCCGGTGAACGACAGCGGACCGGTCGCCGGCGGGTCGATCCCCACCACCACCGGGAAGGCCGCCGGCACGCTGACCAGGCTGAGATCCGGCAGGCGGGACAGCAGCGCCGGGTCCGCCGGGTCGACCAGGGTCGCCGACAGCCCGAGGCTGGCGGTGGTCAAGCCCACCACCTGCTCGAAGACGATGCTGACGTCGGCGCCGATACCGCCGGGTAGCTCGATTTGCGCCGAGGCGGTGCTGCCGCTGATCTCGAAGTCGACGATCTGCGCCACCGCTGGCGAGCTGGCGCACAGGACTACTAAGGCGAGAACTCGAAAGAGTCGCATGGCTGCTGGTACCCCCGGGGAAAGGCCGCGGCGCGCGTGAACGGCTACTATACCAGAAGGTGGGGCCGAGCCCGCCCCAACGGGTAGGGGGGCATGCCGCATCCGCCCGGCACGGCGCAACGCGATACTCTGGTGGCTCCGCCGGCCGGGGCGCTCCCCGGCGCTCTCGCCCCGCGATGCGTTCGCCGTCGCCAGCCCGCTCGTCCGTAACCGTCCTGCTCGCCGCCGGCGCGCTGGCAGCCGCCGCCCAGGCGCCGCCGACCTTCCTCGAGTCGCTCGACGTGCGGGTGGTCAACATCGAGGTCCACGCCGTAGACCGGGCAGGTCGGCCGGTCGCCGGACTCACTGCCCGCGACTTCACCGTCCGGGAGGACGGCCGCAAGGTCGCGCTCACCCACTTCTCGCACGTCGGTGGCGCGACCGCGCCCGACTCCCCGCCGCCGGCCGGTGACGCCGGCGGCGCGGTGCTGGTGCTGCTCGACAACTTCGCGGTCGACCGGCTCGGCCGCAAGCTGGTGGGCGAGGCGCTGGGCGAGCTGTTCGCCGGCGGACTGCCGGAGGGCGCGCGCTACGCGCTCGCCACCTACGACGGCTACGTCGACCTGGTGCAGCCGTTCACCTCGGACACCGACGCCCTGCTGGCGGCGCTCGAGCGGGTCGCGCAGCCGACCAGCCTCGGGCTGGTGCGGCACGCCGAGCGCGACGCGGTCCTGCGCCAGGGGCTCGAGACGCTGCGCGACGTCGAGCGGCTGATGCGCGACCAGGCGCGCGAGGAGCAGGCGGCGCGGCTGTTCAGCACCTTGACGCGGCAGGTCGACAGCGAGGCCGAGCGCCAGCGCCAGCTGGTCCGGACCCAGGTCTTCGCGATGAGCCACCTGGTCAACGCCCTGGCGGCGGTGCCGGGCCGCAAGAGCCTGGTCTACCTCGGCGAGGGGCTGCCGATGCAGCCCGGCGCCGAGCTGTACGCGGCGCTCGACGAGACCTTCGCCCGCTACCAGCCGGGCGGCGGCGCCGGCGCCGCGTCGATCGACATGCGCTCGGCGACGCTCGACTCGCTCGACCCGGGCAGCCGGCCGCGCCGCGACTACGGCAAGCTGCCGACCAGCGGCGTCGGCGAGCTGGCAGCGCTGGCCAACGCCGGCCGGGTCAGCTTCTACACCCTGGCGACCGGCGCCGACACCGGCGGCGTGCCGGCCGAGCTGCCGGGCGACCTGCGCGCGCTGTGGACGCCCCGCTTCCAGGCGCTGCGCCGCACCAACCTGACCGACAGCCTGCGCGCCCTGGCCGAGCAGACCGGCGGTCTGGCGGCCGAGGGCGTCGACATCGCCGGTCTGCTGGCGCAGGCCGAGGCAGACCGCTCGAGCTACTACTTCCTGGGCTTCGAGCCCGACCGGCCGCCCGACGGCGCCTTCCACACCCTCGAGGTCAAGGTGCGAGGGCGCGGCGTCAAGCTGCGCTACCGCACCGGCTACATCGACAAGCCGCTGGCCGCCAAGCTCGCCGACCGCGCCACCGCATCGCTGCTGCTCGGGCTCGACGACAACCCGCTGGGGCTCGGCATGGCGGCGGGCGCGGCGCGGCCCGGGCCGGCGGCCGGCCAGTGGCGAGTGCCGGTCACCGTCTCGATCCCAACCGGCTTCCTCGACGGCGTGGTGCCGGCCGGCAGCCCGGTGCCGGCCCACCTGCTGGTCGCGGCACGCGACGGTGAGGGCCGCACCGGGCCGGTGCAGGGCCTCGAGGTCGAGCTCACCGCCGGCAGCGCCGGCGGCGGCCAGTCGAGCCGCTTCGAGCTGCTGCTGCGCGAGGGCCCCCAGCGCCTGGCGGTCGGCCTGGTGGTGCCGGCCGCCGGCGCCGCCTCGTTCACCAGCCTCGAGCTGTCACCCGGCGCGGAGCCGTAGGGTGCCGCTCGCCGACCGATCGGAGCGCCGCCGCTGCCGCAAGCGATGGACTTCCGGCCGGTAGCGTGGCGGCCGCCGGCCGGCCCCGGGCTGCGCGGCGACTACGCCCGCAACAGCCGGCTGGCCGGCGCCGAGCTGTGGCCCGCCGGCGGCGCCGGACCCGAGGACGTGGTGGTCGACGCCGAAGGGCGGGTCTGGGCGGGGCTCGAGGACGGTCGGCTGGTGCGCTTCCCGGCCGGCGGAGGCGAGCCCGAAACGGTGGCCGCGACCGGCGGACGGCCGCTCGGGCTCGAGCTGGCGCCGGGCGGCGGCCTGATCGTGTGCGACGCCCGCGAGGGGCTGCTCAGGCTGACCCCGGAAGGCGACCTCGAGCGCCTCGCCACCGGCTGGAACGGCAAACGGTTCGGCTTCGCCAACAACGCCGCGGTGGCGGCGGACGGCACGGTCTACTTCACCGACACCAGCCGGCGTTGGGGCATCCGCGAGTACAAGCTCGACCTGCTCGAGCACTCGGGCACCGGACGGCTGTTCGCCCTCCGCCCGGGCGGAGCGCTCGAGCTCCTGCTCGACGGCCTGCAGTTTGCCAACGGCGTGGCGCTGGCACCCGACGACAGCTTCGTGCTGGTGGCCGAGACCGGCGCCTATGCCATCCACCGGCTGTGGATCGCCGGTCCGCGCGCCGGCCGGAACGAGACCTTCGTCGACAACCTGCCCGGCTTCCCCGACAACCTGTCGACCGGCGACGGCGTCTTCTGGCTGGCGCTGCCGAGCACCCGCGACCCGATGCTCGACGCCCTCATGCCCCGGCCCCGGCTGCGCCACGTCGTCGCCCGCCTGCCGGACGCCTTCCAGCCCAAGCCCAAGCGCCACGGCTTCGTTCTCGGCTTCGACGCCGACGGCCGGGTTGTTCACAACCTGCAGGATCCGAGCGGCCGGGTCGCCGTCGTCACCGGCGCGCGCGAGCACGACGGCCGTCTCTACCTGGGAAGCCTGAGCGAGCCCGTCGTGGCGGTGGTGGACCTCCCGTGAGCCGGGCGCCGCTCGCCGCGCTCGCGGGCCGGATCCTCGTCCCGCTCCGGCCGCTCGGAGGCGTCGACTCCCCCTGATGGCTCGACGTCGAGCGCGATGACCGAGCGGATCCGGGTACGAGCCTACGGCAGCCCGGAATCGCCGGTCGTGGTGCTGCTCCACGGCGGCCCGGGCACGCCCGGCTACCTGGCTCCGGTGGCCCGCCGCCTGGCGGGCTCGTTCCAGGTGCTCGAGCCGTTGCAGCGCACGAGCGGCGGCGCGCCGCTCACCGTCGCCACCCACGTCGCCGATCTGCGGGCGGTGCTCGACGAGCTCGACTCACCGTCGCCGCCTCACCTCGTCGGGCACTCGTGGGGCGCGATGCTCGCCCTCGCCTACGCCGCGGCGCATCCGGCAACGGTCGGCTCGCTGGCGCTGGTCGCCTGCGGCACCTGGGACCGCCGCTCGCGCAGGCGGCTCGAGGAACGCTACCAGGCGCGCCTCGACCCGCCGCTGCGGCGGCGGCTCGCCCGGTTGCGCCGCGACTACCCCGACCCCGACGAGCGGCTACGGGAGACCGGCCGGCTGATCCTGCCGGTCTACTCGCACCAGCTGGCAGACCACCATCTGCCGCTCGAGCGCTGCGACGACCGCGGTCACCGCGAGAGCTGGGGGGACATGGTGCGGCTGCAGGCCGAGGGCGTCTACCCCGCCGCCTTCGCCGCCGTCCGGGCGCCGGTGCTGATGCTGCACGGCGCCGAGGACCCCCACCCGGGAGCGATGATCCGCGACAGCCTCGCGCCCTGGCTGCCGCAGCTCACCTACCGCGAGTGGCCGGCGTGCGGCCACTACCCGTGGCTCGAGCGGGCGGTGCGGGAGGAGTTCTTCGAGCGGCTCGAGCGGTGGCTCGCGGCCGGCGGGCTCGCGGCCGCGGCGCCCGGCGGAGCGCGGCCGTGAGGCTGCGCTGGCCGCCCGCCCCGCTCGGCCTGGGCACGCCGCTCAACCTGGCGCTCGCCTCGCCGGAAACGCGGCCGCTCCTGCGCCGCTCCGCCGGTCTGGTCCTGGCGGCGGGGGTGCTGCTGCCCGTCCTCATGCTCGGCCTCGACGGACTGCTGTTCGCCGGCGCCAGCCTGGAGCGGGTGCGTGAGCTGGGCTCCCGGCCGGCCGGTTGGATCGTGCTGGTGGTGGTCTACTCCGGCGTCGGCGAGGAGCTGGTCTACCGGCTGGGCATCTCCACTCTGGTCGCCTGGGCGGCTCACCGGCTGCTCGGCCGCCAGCGGCCGCCGGCGCGCCCGGCGGCCCAGTGGATCGGTATCGCGGTGGCGGCCTGGCTGTTCGGGCTCGCCCACGTCGGCAACCTCCCCGACGTCGCCCATCCGGTGGCGCGCGCCGTGACGATCAACGGCGTGGCCGGTCTGGCTCTGGGCTGGCTCTACTGGTGGCGCGGCCTGGAGGCGGCCGTCCTGACCCACATGCTGGCCATCGCGGTGCTCTACCTGGGCGTGCCGGCGCTGCTCGGGCCTGGCTAGCCCGGCGCCGGAGACGGGTCGGCGGACCGCCGCTCAGTCGAGCTCGAACCGCACCGTCAGGGTGTAGATCACCGCCACCGGCTGGCCGTCGAGCGTCGCCGGCTCGAAGCGCCAGCGCGAGACCGCGTCGACTGCCGAGCGGGTGAGACCGAGCGGCAGCGACTTCAGGACCTCGATCTCCGTCACCCGTCCATCGCGGTCGAGCACCGCCTCGAGGATGACGACACCGGTGACCCGGGCGCGCCTCGCCGGCTCGGTGTACGCCGGATCGGGCCCGGCGATACGCACCGGACGCGTCATGCCGTGGCCGAACCGGACCGGTGCGGCGGGTAACGGTGGTGGCGGCGGCGGCGCCCAGACCGGTAGATCGAGCGGCAGCTCGGACGGCAGCTCTACTCTCGGCGGCGCCACCGGCGCCGGCGGATCCACCAGCGCCGTCGGCACTGGCACCGTGCGGGCCGCGGCCCGCGGCGCGGCGGGGGTCGGAGGCGGTGCCGGCTGCGGCGGCTTGGGGCGGAAGTCGGGCAGACGGAAGATGCGCGGCTCGGCGGGCGGCTCGGGCAGCGGCAGCGGCGCCCGCGGCAGCGCCAGGCTGAGCAGGGCCAGGTGCAGCACCACCGACCC
>JBFGNS010000066.1:0-22726 GCA_041574955.1 Thermoanaerobaculia bacterium
GGCCCAGCACGCCTGGGTGTATCCGCCGGAGCCCGCGCTTCGCCTGATTGGCGACATGTTCGCCTGGGCCAGCGAGCACGCGCCCAAATACAACCCCATCTCGATCTCCGGCTACCACATCCGGGAAGCCGGCTCGACCGCCCTGCAGGAGCTGGCCTTTACGCTGCGTGACGGCATCGAGTATGTCGAGTACGGCCTGCGTGCCGGCCTCGAGGTGGACAGCTTCGCACCGCGGTTGTCCTTCTTCTTCAACTCGCACAACGACTTCTTCGAGGAGGTCGCCAAGTACCGCGCGGCGCGCCGGATCTGGGCGACGGTGATGCGCGAGCGGTTCGGCGCCACCGACGAGCGCTCGCTGATGCTGCGCTTCCACACCCAGACCGCCGGTTGCTCGCTGACCGCGCAGCAGCCGGTGAACAACGTCGTGCGCACCACGGTGCAGGCGTTGGCGGCGGTGCTGGGGGGCACCCAGTCGCTGCACACCAACGCGCTCGACGAGACGCTGGCGCTGCCGACCGAGGAGAGCGCGCGCATCGCGCTCAGGACCCAGCAGATCCTGGCCCACGAGTCGGGAGTCGCCAACTCGGTCGATCCGCTCGGCGGCAGCTGGTTGGTCGAGCAGCTCACCCAGCAGATGGTGGACGGCACCTTCGACTACTTCCGCCACATCGACGGCTACGGCGGCATGGTCGAGGCGATCGAGGCCGGCTATCCGCAGCGCGAGATCATGGAGGCGGCCTACGCCTACCAGAAGTCGGTGGAGAGCGGCGAGAAGGTGATCGTCGGCGTCAACCGGTTCCGGCTCGACGAGGAGGAGCCGCTCGAGGTGCTGGCGATCCCCGACGAGCTGGCCGAGGTGCAGGCCGCGGAGCTCGAGCGGGTGCGCTCGCGGCGCGATGCCGGGGCGGTGGCGGCGACCCTCGACCGCCTCAAGCAGGGCGCCGCCGGCGACGTCAACACCATGCCGCTGATCCTCGACTGCGTGAAGGCCTACTGCTCGGTGGGGGAGATCAGCGACGCGCTGCGCGAGGTGTTCGGCAGCTACGAGGAGCCGGCGGTCTTCTAGTCCGCGCGCCGGCGCCCGGGCGCGCCGGGCGGCGGGCCGGGGACCCCGGGCGACCTGCTAGAATCGCGCCCGATGAGCGAGCGCAAGCGGCGCATCCTGATCGCCAAACCGGGTCTCGACGGGCACGACCGCGGCGCCAAGGTGGTGGCGCGGGCGCTGCGCGACGCGGGCTACGAGGTGATCTACACGGGCCTGCGGCAGACTCCCGAGCAGATCGTGGCGGCGGCGGTGCAGGAGGACGTCGACGCCGTGGGACTGTCGATCCTGTCCGGCGCCCACAACGTGCTGCTGCCCGAGGTCGCCCGGCAGCTGCGGGAGCAGGGGGCGGACGACGTGCTGGTGTTCGCCGGCGGCATCATTCCCGACAAGGACATCGCCGGCCTCAAGCAGGCCGGCGTCGCCGAGATCTTCCTGCCCGGCGCCTCCACCCGGGACATCGTCGACTACCTTCGCCAGACCTTCGCGCCGGCGGGCGGCTGACCGCCCGAGCTGCGCGCTCCGAGCACCGAAGCCTGCGGCCGCGCGCGACGCCCGACTCCACCGACAACCAGCGGGAGCCCCATGAGTAAGACCATTCTGCTCGCCGACGACAGCGTCACCATCCACAAGGTGGTGGAGCTGACCTTCCTGGACGAGGACTACGCCGTGGAGGCAGTGCGCAACGGCGACGAAGCGCTGGCCTGGCTCGAGCAGGCGAAGCCCGACCTGGTGATCGCCGACGTCCACATGCCGCCCGGGCCGACCGGCTACGACGTCTGCGAGCGAGTGCGCGAGATGCACCCGGGGGTGCCGGTGCTGCTGCTGGCGGGCACCTTCGAGCCGTTCGACGCCGAGCGCGCGGCCGCTGCCGACGCCCACCTGCGCAAACCGTTCGACTCGCAGACGCTGCTCGAGACGGTGCAGGAGCTGATGGGCGAGGCGGGCGGGGCCGAGGCCGACGCCGGGGACACCGAGGCGGCCGCGAGCGAGGCTGCATCCGAGGCGCCGGCCGCGGCCGCCGAAGCCGCCACCCCGCCGGCTGCAGCCGGCGACGCGGGCGGCACCACCGAGCTGTCGCAGGCCTCGCTCGACGCCATCGCCCGGCGCGTGGTCGAGCTGCTGGGCGATCAGGTGGTGCGCGAGGTGGCGTGGGAGGTGGTGCCCGACCTGGCCGAGGTGGTGGTCAAGGAGCGGCTGCGCGAGCTCGAAGAGCAGGTCGACTGAGCCGCCAGCGCGCAGCTCGCGGCCGCCGCGCCGGCGCCGCCGGCGGGGCGGACGGCGTGTGAGACGACATGAGTGAACCCATGGACAAGGCGTTCGATCCCGCCAGCTTCGAGGAGAAGTGGCAGCGCTGGTGGGCGGAGCAGGAGATCTTCGTGGCGCGCAACGGGCCGCGCGACGAGGCCTACTGCATCATGATCCCGCCTCCCAACGTCACCGGCGTGCTCCACATCGGCCACGCGCTGCAGTCCACGATCCAGGACCTGCTGACCCGCTGGCAGCGGATGCATGGACGCAACGCGCTGTGGCTGCCGGGCACCGACCACGCCGGCATCGCCACTCAGCTGATGGTCGAGCGGCAGGTCGCCGAGGAGGGCGGAGACCGGCGCGCAATGGGGCGAGAGGCGTTCCTCGAGCGGGTGTGGGAGTGGACCCACCGGCATCACGGAAACATCCGCCAGCAGCTCGACAAGCTGGGGGCGAGCTGCGACTGGAGTCGCGAGCGTTTCACCCTCGACGAAGAGTTGTCGCGCGCGGTCACCTGTGCGTTCGTGCGCCTCTACCGCGACGGCCTGATCTACCGCGGCGAGTACATGGTGAACTGGTCGCCCGGCCTCGACACCGCGCTGTCCGATCTCGAGGTCGAGATGAAGGAGGTGCGGGGCAAGCTGTACCGCATCGCCTACCCGGTGGCCGACAGCGACGAGCGGATCGAGGTCGCCACCACGCGGCCCGAGACGATGCTCGGCGACACCGCGGTCGCCTACCACCCCGACGACGAGCGCTACCGGCGGCTGGCCGGGTGCAGCGCCGTGCTGCCGCTGATCGGCCGGCGGCTGCCGTTCGTCGCCGACGAGGCGGTCGACCCGGAGTTCGGCACCGGCCTGGTGAAGGTGACCCCGGCGCACGACCCGACCGATTTCGAGATCGGCCGGCGTCACGATCTGCCCAGCGTGCAGGTGATCGACCGCCGCGGCCGGATGACCGGGGAGGCCGGCGAGCCGTTCGCCGGGCTCGACCGCGAGCAGGCGCGGGCCAGGGTGGTCGAGGAGCTCGAGCGGCAGGGCGCGCTGGTGGCGGTGGAGGAGTACGTGCACAACGTCGGCCACTGCCAGCGCAGCGGCGTGCCGATCGAGCCGCTGCTGTCGACGCAGTGGTTCTGCGACGTCTCGGGGATGGCCGAGCGCGCCCGCATGGCGGTGGCCGAGGGCGAGCTCCGGCTGGTGCCGGAGAGCTGGGGCAAGACCTGGGAGCACTGGCTGGCCAACATCCGACCGTGGTGCATCTCGCGCCAGCTGTGGTGGGGGCACCGGATCCCCGCCTGGTATACCGCCGACGGCGACTGCTTCGTGGCCGAGAGCTTCGACCAGGCGGTGGCGGCGGCCGGCACCCGCGAGCTGACCCAGGATGCCGACGTGCTGGACACCTGGTTCTCGTCCGGGCTGTGGCCGTTCTCCACCCTCGGCTGGCCCGACGAGACCGCCGACCTCGCCACCTTCTATCCCACCGACGTGCTGGTCACGGCGTTCGACATCCTGTTCTTCTGGGTGGCGCGGATGGTGATGATGGGCCTCCACTTCACAGACCGGCCGCCGTTCCACACCGTTCACCTCACCGGTCTGGTGCGCGACGCCCAGGGTCAGAAGATGTCCAAGACGCGCGGCAACACGGTGGACCCGCTCGAGCTGGTCGACGAGTACGGCGCCGACGCGCTGCGCTTCACCCTGGCGGCGCTCGACACCCCGGGGCGCGACATCCCGCTCGATCCCGAGCGCATGGCCGGCTACCGGGCGTTCGGCAACAAGATCTGGAACGCCACCCGGTTCGCGCTGTCGCGTACCGCCGGCGCCGAGGTGACACCGGAGCTCGACCCCGCCGGTCTGGCCGATCCCGAGCGCTGGATCCTGTCGCGCTTCGCCCGCGCCGCCGCCGACGTCGACCGGCGCCTGGGCGAGTACCGGTTCGACCAGGCGTGCGAGCGGCTGTACCACTTCTTCTGGGGCGATCTGTGCGACTGGTACATCGAGCTGTCGAAGCCGGTGCTGCTGGGCGATGCCGACCGCCCGCGGGTGGCGGAGGTGCTGCTGACCGTGCTGGAGGCCAGCCTTCGGCTGCTGCATCCGGTGATGCCGTTCCTCACCGAGGAGTTGTGGCAGCGGCTGCCGGGCCGGCAGAGAGTCCATCCGCTGTCGATCGCCCTGGCACCCTATCCCGAGCCGGTGGACGGCTGGCTCGACGACGGCGTCGAGCGGCGGATGCAGGCGCTGACCGAGGTGGTCACCAGAGTGCGGGCGCTGCGCGCCGACCTCGGCCTGCCGCCGCGCGAGCGCCCCCGGTTGTATCTCGACTCCGACGATCCGGCGCTGCTCGACTGGCTGCTCGAGCACCGCGCGCTGCTCGCCTTTCTCGGCCGGCTGTCCGAAGTGGTGGCGGAGCCGGCGCCCGAGGGTGCCAGCCGGGACGCAGCCGGCGGCGTGCGGCTGGGGCTCGAGGTCGCCGAGCGCGAGCTCACCGCGGCCGAGCGGGAGAGGCTGGCGAGCGAGCTGGCCGGCGTGCGCCAGCAGATCGGCCGGCTCGAGCAGCTGCTCGCCAACCCGCAGTTCGTCGGCAAGGCGCCGCCGGAGGTGGTGGCGCGCAACCGCGAGCGGCTGGCGGAGCTGGAGAGCCGCCGCGCCGACCTGGAGAGCGGCGCCGGCGGCTAGCCCGCGGCACCGCGCCACCGGCCGTGGCTCTCGACGACTTCCCGGACCGGCTGCCCGGCGCCGACCGCGCGGCGGTGGCGATCCTGCAAACGGTCGACTCGACGAACGCGCTGTGCCGCCGGGTGGCCGAGGCAAGCCGTTCCGCCGGCCGGCAGCTGCCGCGGCTGGTCGTCGCGGCCCGCCGGCAGACCGCCGGGAGAGGCCGGCGCGGGCGCCGGTGGCAGAGTCCGCCGGGCGGCGTCTACGTCAGCCTGCTGGTCGCCGCCGCCGGGCCGGCATGGCTGGCCCGGCTCCCGCTGGCGGTGCCGGTGGCGCTGTGCGAGGCGCTGTCCGAGCCGACCGGCGGGCGCTGCCGGATCAAGTGGCCGAACGACCTGGTGGTCGACGGTCGCAAGCTCGGTGGCGTGCTGATCGAAACGGTCGGAGGCGGTGGGGGCGCGGTCGTCGGCTTCGGTGTCAACTGCGCTCTGCCCGGCGGCCAGCCGCTCGCCGACCCAGCGGTGGCGCTGGCCGAGCTGGGCGCCGAACCGCCCGTGCCCGAGCGGCTCGCCTTCCACCTGGCGGTGGCCGTTCTGGACGCCGTCGACCGGCCGCTCGACCCCGCTCAGCTGGTCGAGCGCTACCGCCGGCTGAGCGCCCACCGGCGCGGCGACTCGCTGCGCTGGCACGACGGCGAGCGGTGGATCGCCGGCAGCTTCGACGGCTTCGATGACGACGGGCGGCTGCGGCTGGCCACCGCCGGCGGCCTGCGGCTGGTGGCGGCCGGTGAGCTGGTCGAGGGTGAGCCGGCCGGGGCGGCGCGGTGAGCGGCGTGGGCGATCAGAAGCGCTACTTCCGCGCCATCGAGGAGACGTTCATCCGCCTGCGGGGCTCGCCGTTGCTGCTGTCGCCTGCCGACTGGCGCCAGGCCGAGGAGTGGTTCCAGCGCGGCGTCCCCCTGGAGCTTGTGGTGCGAACCCTGGAGACGGTGTTCGAGCGCCGCGCGGAGCGTGGTGCCGCCGGCCGGATCCACTCGCTGCGCTACTGCGCCTCGGCGGTCGAGGCGGCCTGGGAGGAGGTCGAGACCTTGACCGCTCCGGGCCGCCGGCTGCACGCCGAGGCGCTCGACGTGGTGGCCCGTCTGGGCGCCCTGGCGCGCTCGCTGCCCGACGATCTGCCCGATCGGGAGGAGCTGGCGGCGGCGATCGAGCGCCTGGAGGGGGACAGCGACCGCGTCGAGGCGGCGCTGGCCGCGCTCGACGCCGCACTCATCGAGACGGTGGAGAGCCGGCTCGAGCCCGGGCAGCGACGCCGGCTCGAGCAGGAGCTCGAGCGGACGCTGGCGCCGCTGGCCGGCCGGCTGGACGAGACCGAGCTCGACGAGGCGCGCGGCCGGCTGCGCCGCCAGGTCCTGCGCCGCCAGCGCGGCCTGCCGCTGCTCTCGCTGTTCTCACCCGAGGCGGTCGGCGGCCCAGCCGACGGCTGACCGCCGGGAGCTCGCGGCACCGGAAGCCGCGAGCGGGCACCGGTCGGCGCTCCGCGGCGACCCGCGGCGGTGCGAGCCGGCTCGCTGGCGGCCGCACCGGTCGGACACCTTCCTCCCGGCGCGCGGGCCAGGCGGCCGGCGACGACAAGATGGCGACCGCCGCAATCCGTCTGAGAGGGCGTGCGCCTCGAGTGGGACTCCGCACCGTGGGCGGCGGCCGCGGCCCTCGGCGGGCTGGCGGTTGCCGGGTCCGCGCCGCGTCCTGCGCCGCTGACCGCGCTGCTTCTGCTGGCGGCCGCTCTGGCCTGGCGGCGGCCGGCGGCGGTGCCGGTCGGCGCCCTGGCGGTGGGTCTGCTGGCCGGCTGGGGCGCGCCGCGCGCCCCGCCGCCGGACACGGCACGGGTGGTCGAGCTGCGCGCCACGATTACCGGACACTGGCGGCCGGTGGTAGGAGGCTGGCGGGCAAGGGTGGAGAGCACCCGCTACCGGCAGGGCGGCCGGGTGGTCGTCTGGCGCCAGCCGGTGGAGGTGACGGTGCCCGGCCGCGAGCCGCCGAGCGTCGGCCGGCGGGTGCGTCTGCGCGGCCTGCTGCGGCGCAGCCCCGGCTTCGCCAACCGGCCGCCGCGGCCGCCCGGGCCGTGGCGGCTGGTCCTCAAGTCGCGCCGCTTCCTGGACGACGCCGCCGGTTCGAGGGGCGCCGGCCCCGGCCCGGCGCGCTGGGCGCGCCGGCGAGTCGAGGAGGCGATGGCGGAAGCCGGGGCGCCGCCGGCGGCCCGCCTGGCCCGCGCCCTGGTGCTGGGCGACCCGGGCCAGCTGCCCGCCGCCTGGCGGCGGGGCCTGCGGGCGCTCGGCCTGGCCCACCTGACCGCGCTGTCGGGCCTTCACGTCGGTCTGCTGGCGGCGCTGTGCCTCGCCGCCGGCGCGCCGCTGCCGGCGGCGGTGCGGATTTCGCTGGCGGCGGTGGCGGTGGCCGGCTTCGTGGCGGTGGCCGGTGCCCGCCCCGCTCTGCTGCGGGCTGCGGCGATGGGCGCAGCGCTGGCGGTGGCGCTCTGCCTCGGGCGCCGGCCGGTGGCGGTGGCCCAGCTGGCGGTGGTGGCGGCGCTGCTGGCGCTGGCGCGGCCGCGGCTGCTGGACGACCTGGGCTTTCTGCTGAGCTGCTCGGCCACCGCCGGCATCCTGCTGCTGGCGCCGCCGCTGACGGCGGCGTTCCGCCGGTTGCCGGGGTGGCTGGCGCGCGGGCTGTCGGTCAGCCTCGGCGCCCAGCTCGCCAGCCTTTGCTGGAGCCTGCCGGCGTTCGCGCTGCTGGTGCCGGCGGCGCCGTTGTCCAACCTGCTGGCGGTGCCCTGGACGGCGGTGGCGCTGGCGGTCTGCCTGGCGTGGTGCCTGGCGGCGGTGATCTGGCCGCGAGGAGCGGCGGCCGGGACGGCGGCTCTCGAGCCGCTGACCTGGCCGTTCGCCGTCGCCGGCGGACTGCCGCCGACGCTGACCCGGCCGTTGCCGGCAGTCGTGCCGGCGCCGGCGGCGGCGGTGGTGTCGGCGGCGATCGTCGGCGTGCTGACGCGTCCGGCCCGCCGCTGGCCGCTGCTGCTGGTGGCGGCGGCGCTGCTGCGCTGCGGGAGCGGCGCACCGGCCGAGCAGCCCGAGCTGACGCTGATCGACGTCGGGCAGGGCGAGGCGGTGCTGCTGCGTGACGGCCCGGCGGCGGTGCTGGTGGACGGCGGCGGCTGGCGCTACGGCGATCTCGGCGGCCGGGTGCTGGTGCCCGTCCTGGCGTCCGCCGGCGTGAGGCGGCTGCGCGCTGTGGTGCTGACCCATCCCGACCTCGACCACTGCCACGGCCTGGTGGACCTGCTGAGCTATCTGCCGGTGGCGGAGGTATGGACGGCGCCGGGCTGGCGCAACCGCTGTGCGCGCCGCCTGCTGACCCGCCCCGGCCGGCGGTTGCGGGTGCTGTGGGCCGGCGAGGGCGCCCGGGTGGGCCGCTGGCGCCTGACCGCGCTGCACCCGGCGCCGGGGGACAGGCGCGGCGCCAACGACCGGTCGCTGGTGCTGGCGGCGCGCGCGCCGGGCGGCCGGGTCCTGCTGACCGGCGACCTCGAAGCGGCCGGCGAGCGGCGGCTGGTGGCGCGGTGGCCGGCGTCGGCGCTACGCGCCGAGGTCCTCAAGCTGGCTCACCATGGCAGCAACAGCTCGACCACCAGGGCGCTGCTGGCGGCGGTCCGCCCTCGTCTGGCGATCGTCTCGTGCGGCGTCGACAACCTGTACGGGCATCCCGCGCCGGCGGTGCTGGCGCGGGTGGCTGCGGCGCGCGCCCGGCTGCTTCGCACCGACCTGAGCGGCGCCGTCACCCTGCGCTTCGACCCCCGCCTCGGGGTGCGGCTGGCACGCCTGCCGGCGCCGCGGCCGCGGTAGCAGATGACGTGGCGGCCAGCGCTGGCTAGCATGGTGGCGTGGGTCCGGTTCTGGCCATCGTCGGCGCCACCGCCACCGGCAAGAGCGCGCTGGCGCTGCGGCTGGCGGAGCGCCTGGACGGCGAGCTCGTCAACGCCGACGCGCTTCAGGTCTACCGTGGCTTCGACATCGGCACCGCCAAGCCGAGCCCCGCCGATCGGCGGCGGGTGCGGCACCATCTGCTGGACATCCTCGAGCCGCAGCAGCGGTTCTCGGCCGGCGAGTTCGTGCGGCTGGCCCGCCGGGCGGTGGCCGACATCCTGGAGCGCGGCCGCCAGCCGGTGGTGGTGGGCGGCAGCGGGCTGTACCTGCGGGCGCTGTTCGAGGGCATCCGGGAGATACCGCCGATCGACCCGGCGGTGCGGCGCGCTCTGCGGCGCCGCCTGGCCGGCGAGGGCCCCGACGGGCTGCGCGCCGAGCTCCGCCGCGTCGACCCGGAAACCGCCGAGCGGCTGGCGGTCGGCGACTCCCAGCGCCTGCTGCGAGCGCTCGAAGTGGCGGTCTCCACCGGCAAGCCGCTGTCGCTCTGGCTGGCCGAGAAGCCGTTCGGCGAGGTGCCTCTGGCAGCCGTGCGGGTCGGATTGACGCTTCCCCGAGCGCTCCTATACGATCGCATTTCGGCCCGGATCGAGCAGATGGTTCGCGACGGGTGGGTGGAGGAGGTCAGCGGCCTGCTGGCACGCGGTTCGAAGCTGTCGGATCCTGCATTTCAAGCCATTGGGTATCGCCAGCTGGCGAGTTATCTGGCCGGCGAGTCGACACTGGCGGAGGCGATCGAAAGCACACAGCGGGCCACCCGCCGTTTCGCGAAACGCCAGCAGACCTGGTTCCGCCGGGAGAAGGGCGTTCGCTGGTTCGACCCCGCCGACCTCGACCAGACCCTGCAGCCTGTCGTCGATCTCCTCGTGTACCGGAGCGCGAGAGCGAGAGGTGGAAATGTCCAAGCCGACGATTAACATCCAGGATGGCTATCTCTTCCAGACTCTCAAGGCCGGGTCGGCGCTGGCGGTGGAGCTGATCAACGGCAAGCGGCTCGAGGGCGTGCTCAAGCGGTTCGACCGGTTCGCCCTGATCCTCGAGCGCGAAGGCCGGGAGACACTGGTCTACAAGCATGCGGTGGCGACCCTCGAGGTCCAGCGTCCGACTGACTGAGGGCCGTGTCGGCAGCCGCACGGCGCTGGCCGGTGTGGCGCTGTTGGCGGCGGTCGCGGCCGGCTGCGCCCCGGCGGCCACCCGTCCGGCGGCGCCTTCGGTACCGCAGTCCGAGCGGCCGTTCCTGAGGCCGCCGTTGGAGGGCTGGGAGGGATCCGCCGAGCCGGCGGTGACCGCCTTCGTCGAAGAGCTCCACCGCCGTCTGCTGGCCGGCGAAGACCGCGCCCTGGTGCGCCGCGAGGCCGTCGAGCTGGCCGAGCGCAGACCCGAGCTGGCGCCGGCGGCGGTGGTGCTGGCCCAGCTGGAGCTGGTGGCGGGCGAGCTGGAGTCGGCCGCCGCCCGGCTCTCCCCGCTGGTCGACGGCGCGCCGCAGTACGTCGCGGCGGCGGTGGCGCTGGGCCACGCCGCCGAGGGCCTGGGGCAGGTGCCGCGGGCCTACGGTGCCTACCGCGGCGCGGCGCCGCTGTCGGCCCTCGCCGCCGAGCGCGCCGAGCTGCTGCGCCCGCGGGCGCTCGAGATCACCGGCAACCGCCTGTCCGACGCGCTCACCCGCGGTCAGCTCGAAGAAGCCGACGCCCAGCTCGCGGCGCTGCGCGCCTGGGCGCCGGACGAGACCGTCACCCTGGTGGCGGAGCAGAGCGTGGCGGCGGCACGCGGCGACGGCCGGGCCGAGCTGGCGGCGGTGCGGGCGCTGCGCTCCCGGCAGCCCGCCGACCCCGAGCTGCGCGATCGGCACGTCGAGTTGGAGATCGAGGCCGGCGACCCGGGCGAGGCGATTGGCATCCTGCAGCAGATGCAGAGCGAGCGGCCGGACGATCCGTCGGTTGCCAGACGGCTGGCGCGCGCCCGCTTCCAGTGGCGTCTGGTGCTGCTGCCCGGTGAGGTGCGCGAGCTGCTCACCGCGCCGGAGCTGACGCGCGGCGAGCTGGCGTCGTTGCTCTACTGGCTGTTTCCGAAGGTACGCTACGCGCGGCCGCAACGGGCACGTATCGCCAACGATGTCTTCGACCACCGGTTCCGTGAAGAGATCGTGCGGGTCATCAACCTCGGACTGATGGACGTCGACGTACAGCTCCATCAGTTTGTTCCCGAGCGGCCGGTGACGAGGGTGGAGGCGATGGCCGCCTTGCTGCGGTTGGTGGCGGGCGACCGGCCGGAGCTCGGTTGCCTGGGCGGCGTCGGCCGCAGCGCGCGAGTGTCGTGGCCGATGGTATGCGGCGCGGCGGCGGCCTGCGGCCTGCTCGACAGCGAGTCCGACTGCCTGCCGAGCGCCGGTGTCGCCGGCCGTGAAGCGCTCGAGATCTGCCGTCTCGCCCAAGGGCTGCTGGGAACGGGATGAGAGCCTCTCTGCCGCCGTCCAGGATCGAGCCGGGAGCCGGCCGGTGAGGGCCGTCACCCTCTACCGCGTGGCCAACGGCCTGACCCTGGGGCGCATCGCCGCCATCCCGGTGCTGGTCTACCTGGTGGCACGGGCCGCCGACGAGCCGCGCTACCGGCTCGCCGCCGTGGCGATGGTGGTGGTGCTCCAGCTATCGGACATCGCCGACGGCTTCTTCGCGCGGCTGGCCCGCCAGCAGAGCGACGACCGCAACCCGCTCGGGCGGCTGTTCGATCCGCTGGCCGACAAGCTCTACATCGGCTTCACCTACATCACGCTGTCGCTGACCCACGACTTTCCGTGGTGGATCACCGGCGTGGTGGTGGCGCGCGACCTGCTGCTGATCGGCGGCTGGATCCTGCGCCGGATGTTCATGTCGATCACCACCGTCTTGCCCAATTTCTGGGGCAAGGCGGCGGACACCCTGCAGGCGGTGCTGATCCTGGCCTTCCTGCTGGCCCTGCCCGAGCCGCTGCTGGGGTGGATCCGCGGGCTGATGGTGGTGATGACCGTGGTGTCGGGAGCCATCTACGTGTTCGAGGGCTACCAGGTCTCGCGCAGCCGCTCGCGGGCGAGGTAGATTGGGCGAGCGGCGCACCGTGGGGTCGATGGGTGGGGAGCCCCGCCACCGGCCCGGTCGCGTCAGGTCAACCGCACGATGACCGATTTCGTCCACCTGCACCTGCACAGCCAGTACAGCCTGCTGGACGGCGCCAACCGGATCGGCGACGTGCTGGAGGCGGCGAAGGGGGCCGGCATGCCGGCGGTCGCGCTCACCGACCACGGCAACATGTTCGGCGCCATCGCCTTCTACAAGAAGGCGCGGCGGGTCGGGGTCAAGCCGATCCTCGGGATCGAGGCCTACGTGGCGCATGGCCGCCGGGAGGAGCGCGGCCCGCGCGGCAGCGGCAACAACCACCTGGTGCTGCTGGCGCGCAACGCGACCGGCTTTCGGAACCTGATCAAGCTCACCTCGCGCTCCTACCTCGAGGGGTTCTACTACCGGCCGCGCATCGACAAGGAGCTTCTGCGCGAGTTCGGTGACGGCCTCATCGGGCTGTCGGCCTGCCTCAAGGGCGAGATCAACGAGCAGATCCTGGCCGGCCGCGAGGACGTCGCCGAGCGGACGGCGCGGGAGTTCCAGGAGATCCTGGGCGAGGGCAACTTCTACCTCGAGCTGCAGGACCACTCGATCGAGGAGCAGCGGCAGGCCAACGAGGTGCTGGTGCGGCTGGCGCGGCGCACCGGCATCCCGCTGGTCGCCACCAACGACTGCCACTACCTGCGGCGGGACGACGCCACCGCTCACGACGTGCTGCTGTGCATCGGCACCCAGAAGACCCTGCGCGACCCCGACCGTCTGCGCTACGCCAGCGACCAGTTCTATCTCAAGACCGGCGACGAGATGGCGGCGCTGTTTCCCGACCATCCGCAGGCGATCGAGAACAGCCTGGCGATCGCCGAGCGCTGCCAGCTCGACATCGAGTCGAGCAGCTTCCACCTGCCCGACTTCCCGGTGCCCGACGGACAGAGCGCGGACGACTACTTCGAGCAGGTGGTCTGGCAGGGGCTCGACGAGCGGCTGGCCGAGCTGCGCCGGTTCAACGCCGAGGTGCTGGAGAAGTTCTCGCCCGAGCTGTACCGCGAGCGGCTGCGCAGCGAGATCGGGATCATCAAGCGGATGGGGTTCGCGGGCTACTTTCTGATCGTCTGGGACTTCATCCACAAGGCGCGCGAGGACGGCGTGCCGGTGGGTCCTGGCCGCGGCTCTGCCGCCGGCTCGCTGGTGGCCTACGCCCTGCGCATCACGGACATCGACCCGCTGCAGTACGGGCTGCTGTTCGAGCGCTTTCTCAACCCCGAGCGGGTCAGCCTGCCGGACATCGACATCGACTTCTGCATGCGGCGGCGGGGCGAGATCATCCAGTACGTCGGCGACAAGTACGGCCGCGACCGGGTGGCCCAGATCATCACCTTCGGCACGCTGGCCGCCAAGGCGGTGATCCGCGACGTCGGCCGGGTGCTGGGCATCCCCTACGCCAAGGTCGACCGCATCGCCAAGCTGCTGCCCGACATGACGCGCTCGCTGAAGGACGCCGCGGAGTCGGTGGGCGCGCTGCAGGCCGAGATCGCCTCCGATCCCCAGGTGCAGGAGATGGTGGAGGTCGGCTGCCGGCTCGAGGGGCTGACCCGGCACGCCTCGCTGCACGCCGCCGGAGTGCTGATCGCGCCGCGCCCGATCGAGGAGCTGGTACCGCTGTACAAGACCAGCAAGGACGAGGTCGTCACCCAGTGGGACAAGGACGTCATCGAGGACCTCGGCCTGCTCAAGATGGACTTTCTCGGCCTGCGTACGCTGACCGTCATCGACGACACGCTGCGCATCCTCGAGCTCCAGGGCGTCCAGCTCGACCTCGACCGCGTGCCGCTCGACGACGGCGAGACCTTCCGGCTGTTCAGCGAAGGCCGCACCGACGGCATCTTCCAGTTCGAGTCGAGCGGCATGAAGGACCTGCTGCGGCGGGCCCGCCCGTCGCGTTTCGAGGACCTGGCGGCGTTCAACGCCCTCTACCGACCCGGCGCCCTGTCGGTCGGCATGGTCGAGGACTACATCCAGCGCAAGCTCGGCAAGCGCAAGGTGAGCTACATCCTGCCGCAGGTGCGGCCGATCCTCGAGGAGACCCTCGGCGTCATCGTCTACCAGGAGCAGGTGATGCAGATCGCCGTCGAGGTGGCGGGCTTCAGCATGGGCGAGGCCGACATCCTGCGCAAGGCGATGGGCAAGAAGCAGCCCAAGGTGATGGCGGAGCAGAAGGAGAAGTTCCTGCGCGGCGCGGAGCAGCGCGGCGTGGCGGCGGCCAAGGCGCGCCAGCTGTGGGAGTACATCGAGCCGTTCGCCGGCTACGGCTTCAACAAGAGCCACAGCGTGGCCTACGCCATGCTGGCCTACAAGACGGCCTTCCTCAAGGCGCACTATCCGGTGGCGTTCATGGCCGCCATGCTGACCTCCGAGATGGGCTCGAAGGACAACGTCGCCAAGTACATCCAAGAGTGCCGGGCGATGGGTATCTCGGTGCTCCCGCCAGACGTCACCGAGAGCAGCTGGACGTTCACCGTCGGCGGCGATTCGATCCGCTTCGGGCTGGGCGCGGTCAAGGGAGTGGGGGAGGCGGCGGTGGAGTCGATCCTCGAGGCGCGCCGGCGGGTCGGGCGGTTCCGCAGCCTCGCCCATTTCGCCACCGAGGTCGACCTCAAGGCGCTCAACCACAAGGTGTTCGAGAGCCTGATCAAGTCCGGATCGTTCGACAGCTTCGGCCACTCGCGCTCGGCCTTGTTCGAGGCGCTCGACCGGATCCTGGCCTACGCCCACAACCGGCAGCGCGAGGTGGCGGAGGGCCAGGGCACGCTGTTCGGCGCCGAGGCTGTGCCCGAGCCGGAGCCGGACGGCGACCGGCAGCCGTGGAGCGACCGCCGCCGGCTGCGGTTCGAGAAGGAGTCGCTGGGGTTCTACATCACCGGCCACCCGCTGGCGGAGTACCGCGAGCGGCTCGAGCGGATGGCGAGCCACACCACCGGCCAGCTGGAGTCGGTCACCGAGGGCAGCGTGGCGATCGGCGGCGTGGTGACCCGTCTGCGGCGCGCCAAGATCAAGAGCGGGCCGAACGCCGGCCGGCTGATGGGGCGGTTCCTGCTCGAGGACCTCGAGGGCTCGGTGCCGGTGGCGGTGTTCGCCGACATGTTCGAGCGCTGCGGCCACCTGCTGGAGGAGGAGTCGATCGTGCTGATCCGCGCCTCGGTGCGGGAGCGCGGGTCACAGGTCGAGCTCGGCGTCGAGGAGGTCGTACCGCTCGAGGAGGTCACCCGCCGCACCGTCGACGAGGTGGCGCTCGAGCTGCCGGCGGCTGTGTCGACGGCCGACCTGTTGCGCCTGCGCGACGTGCTGACCGAGAATCCGGGAGAGACCCGGGTGCGGCTGCAGTTCGACATCGAGGGCTGCGCGGTGCGCATCGCGCCGCCCGACCGCTTCCGGGTACGCTACGACGACAGCCTGACCGCCGCCATCGAGGGTGTGTTGGGTCCCGGCCGGGTGCATCCCCGCGAGCGGTCGCCGGCAGCGTGAACGCCTGAGCCGCGCGGGCGGCGGGCGGCAGGGAGCGCGCCGTGGAGCTCATCACCACCCACATCGGTGCCGATTTCGACGCCCTGGCGGCGAGCCTGATCGCGCGCAAGCTGCACCCCGGCGCCGAGCTGTTCTTCCCCGGGTCGCGCGAGGAGTCGGTGCGGCGCATGCTGGAGAGCGGCTACGTCGAGTTCGAGGAGCTCAAGCAGCGCCAGATCGACCCGGCCCGGATCCGCCGGCTGGTGCTGTGCGACTGCCGGCAGCGTGAGCGGCTGGGGGTGGTCGCCGGCTGGCTGGAGCGGCACCCGTCGATCGAGGTCACCATCTACGACCACCACCCGCCCGGCGACGACGACGTCGCCGGCGGCGGCATCGTAGACCCCGAAGCGGGCTCGACCTCGACCCTGATGACCGAGGAGCTGCGGCGGCGCGGCCTGGAGCCGACCGCGCGCGAGGCGACCCTGCTGCTGATGGGCATTTACGAAGACACCGGCTCGCTCAGCTACGCCACCACCGGTCCGCGTGATCTCGCGGCGGCGGCCTGGCTGCTCGAGCGCGGCGGCGAGATCGGTCCGGTGCGCCGCTTCGCGCTGCGCAAGCTGGACCCGAGGCGGCTCGACGTGCTCCACCGGATGACCGACGAGCTCAGGATCTACCGCCTGCGTGGCCACCGCGTGGGCGTGGTGGCGCTCGAGCTGGGTGACTACATTGACGAGCTGGCTCCGCTGGTCGGCCGCTGCCTGGAGCTGTTCGAGCTGCCGCTGCTGTTCGGCATCTTTGGCGAAGGCGAGCGGGTGACGATCATCGCGCGCGGCGAGGTGGAGGGTCTCAACCTCGGCGGCCTGCTGAGCGAGCACGCCGGCGGCGGCGGCCACGAGACCGCCGCCTCGGCCAGCGTCAAGGGAAAGACGGTGCTGGAGGTGCGCGAGCGGCTGCTGGCGCGACTCGAGGAGGAGCTGCCGCCGCTGGTGCGCGCCGCCGACCTGATGCTCGAGAACTACGCAGTGGTGCCGGCGCGCGAGACGGTGGCCGAGGCCAAGCGTCAGCTCAACCGCCTGCGCCTCAACGCCGCGCCGGTGACCGACGGCGACGGCGAGCGAGTGGTGGGGGTGATCACCCGGCAGCAGATCGACTCGGCGCTGCAGCACGGGCTGGACGACCGGCCGATCGAGCAGGTCATGGAGCGCGACCTGCAGTGGGTACCGCCGGAGGCACCGGCGGACGACATCGCGCGCCGCATGATGGGACGCCACCCGCGGCTGGTGCTGGTGGGCGATCCGCAGGCTGGCAGGCCGCTGGGCATCGCCACCCGGATGCGTGTGCTGCGGCACCTGTACGGGCGGCTGGAGGAGACCGCCGATCCGCTCGGGCGCCGGGCGCGTGAGCGCCGGGCGCGCCGCGAGGAGGTCGGCCGGCTGCTCGCCGAGAGGCTGGCGCCGCCGGTGGCCGAGCGGGTGCTGGCGGCGGCCGAGGTCGCTCGCCGCCACGGCATCCGCGTCTACCTGGTGGGAGGGCTGGTGCGCGATCTGCTGCTGGGCCGCGACAACCGGGATCTCGACCTGGTGGTCGAGGGCGACGGCATCCAGTTCGCCCGCCTGCTGCGTCAGCGGCTGGGCGGCCGGGTGCGCGAGCACCGGCCGTTCATGACCGCGGTGCTGGTGGATCCGGAGGAATTCCACATCGACGTCGCCACCGCCCGCAGCGAGTTCTACCGCGCGCCGGCGGCGCTGCCCGAGGTGCGCCTGAGCCCGATCCGGCAGGACCTCTACCGGCGCGACTTCACAATCAACACCCTGGCCATCCGGTTGGGCCCCGACGAGTCGCCGGAGCTGATCGACTACTTCGGCGGCCGCCAGGACCTCGAGCGAGAGGCGCTGCGGGTGCTTCACAGCCTGTCGTTCATCGACGACCCGACCCGGCTGCTGCGGGCGGTCCGCCTGGAGGGCCGGCTCGGCTTCACACTGTCGAGCGAGACCGCGCGGCTGGCCGAGCTGGCGGTTGACGAGGGCGTCTTCGCCCAGCTCTCCGGTGCCCGCCTGCGCCACGAGCTGGTGCGGTTGCTGGAAGAGCCGGCCACCGCGGTGCGCGGGGTCGAGCGGCTCGCAGAGCTGCGCCTGCTGCCGGTGCTGCAGTCGCGGCTCGCCTACACCGCTGCGGTGCGCGAGCGGCTGGCCGAGGCCGCCGCGGCGGTCGACTGGTACCGGTTCGAGGGGCTCGACGAGCCGCCGGTCGTGGTCTGGCGCCTGCTGCTGGCGGCGCTCGCCTGGGAGCTGCCGCCAGCGGCCACCCGGCAGCTGGTGGAGCGGCTGGCGTTCGGTGGCGACGACCGGACGTTCCTGACCGGCTGCCGCGAGCGCGTCACCGGCGCGCTCGCCGCGCTGGCGGCGCCCGGCCTGGTGGCGCACGCCGCCGCCGCCGCCCTCGCGCCGCTGGGCGGCGAGGAGATCCTGCTGCTGATGGCGCTGGGCGACGACGCGGTGCGCGTCTGGGTGCGCCGCGACCTGACGGAGTTCCGCCGTCTCCGGCTGTCGATCGGCGGCGCGGCGCTGATCGAGCGCGGCGTGCCCGCCGGGCCGTGGATCGGCCACGCCCTGGCGGCGACCCGCGCCGCGCGGCTCGACGGCGAGATCGGCCCGGACGGCGAGTTAGGATTCGCCTTGCAGATCGCCGCCGAGCGGGCCGGCGACCGGCAGGGGGATCCTCCGCCATGATGCTGCGCAGCGCTACGCTCGTCTTCTGTCTGTGCGCCGGCGTGGCGGCGGATGCGGCCGGCGGAGCTTCGGCCGACCCGCGCAGCCACGAGCTGCTGCGTTACCAGTGCGAGAGCGACGTCGGCGGCCACCAGCTCACCCTCTTCGCCAACGGCACGTTGAGGCTGCGCGAGACGCAGACCGAGGGGGAGGAGCGCAGGATGCGGCTGGCCGAGCTGGGGCCGGCCGAGCTCGCCGCCTACCGCAACCGGCTGGCCGCCGAGGACCTGTCCGAGGTGCGGGCGCGGGGTGCCGAGATGAGCGGCGACTGGGTGGAGCGGTGCAGCCTGTGGCTGGAACTGCCCGACCGGCAGCCCGAGCTGCTGCGCTTCGGCCGGCTCGACACCCTGCCGCTGCCGCTGGCGCGGCTGCTGACGGTGGTCGACGACCTGCTTCTCGAGGTGGACCGGCGGGCACCGCGCTCGCGGCTGCCACTGGACTACGAGCCGCGCCCCGGCGACCGCCTGCTGCGCGTCGACGGCAACCGTTTCGAGGTGGTCGCCTTCACCAGCGACGGCAGGGGGGTCGAGCTGCTGGGACTCGACGTGCCGCTGGTGATCTACCTGCCGCGCGAGGCGTTGACGGACGAGTTCGAGCAGCTGCTGGAGCGCCGGCCTTGAGCCGCCGGAGCCTGACGGTCGCCGGCGGCGAGGCACGCGGCCTGCGCCTCGAGGTGCCGCCCGGCATGCGACCGACCAGCGGCCGCCTGCGCGCCACGCTGTTCGATCTGTGGGGCGGGAGGGTGAGCGGCGCGCGCGTCCTGGACCTGTTCGCCGGCTCGGGCGCGGTGGGCATCGAGGCCGCCAGTCGTGGCGCCGCGTTCGTTGTGCTGGTCGAGGCGGCGGGGCCGGTCTTCGCGGCGCTCGAGCGCAACCTGGGCAGGGTGGCGGCCGGCCGGCGGCTGCCCGGCCGGCTGCAGGCGGTGCGCGGCCGGCTACCCGAGGCGCTCGAGCGGCTGGGCGGCGGCGAGCCGTTCGACCTGGTGTTCGCCGACCCGCCCTACGGCTACGCCGGCTGGGGCGAGCTGCAGTCGGCGGTGGTACCGCTGCTGGCTCCGGGTGCCGAGCTGGTGCTCGAGCACGGGTGGCGCGAGCCGCCGCCGCCGCCGCCCGCCGGCCTGGTCGAGCTCGAGACGCGGCGCTACGGCGACAGCGCCCTCTGCCGCCGGCGCGCCGGCCGGCGCCCGGCCGAGGTGGCGGAGGTCGAGGCTTGAGCGCCGACTACCGGCCGCAGGCGCTGTGCCTCGGGGAGGGCGACCTGTCGCTCGCCACCGACCTGTACCAGCTCACCATGGCCGCGGTGTACCATGGCCGCCGCCCGCCGGCAGGCGCCACTTTCGAGCTGTTCGTCCGGCGGCTGCCCGCGCGGCGCAACTTCCTGGTCTTCGCCGGCCTCGAGCAGGCGCTGGCCAGCCTGAGGGCGCTGCGCTTCAGCGGCGAGCAGCTCGACTACCTGCGGCGGCTGCCGCAGTTCGGCGGCGTCGAGCCGTCGTTCTTCGACGAGCTCGCCGGCTTCCGCTTCCGGGGCGAGGTCTGGGCGATGCGCGAGGGCAGCGTGTTCTTCCCCGGCGAGCCGGTGCTGCGGGTCACCGGCAGCCTTCTCGAGGCGCAGCTGGTGGAGACCGTGCTGCTGTCGATCGTCAACTTCCAGACCGCCATCGCCAGCAAGGCGGCGCGCATCCGGCTGGCGGCCGGCGATGCGCAGCTGGCCGAGTTCGGGGGCCGTCGGGCGCACGGGCCGCAGGCCGCCACCTGGGTCGCCCGTGCCGCCTGGCTGGCGGGCTTCGACTCGACCTCCAACGTGCTGGCCGGACAGCGGCTGGGTGTGCCGGTGGTGGGCACGATGGCGCACAGCTTCGTCATGTCGTACGGCGGCGAGCGGGAGGCGTTCGCCCGCTTCGCCGAGCGGTTTCCCGAGCACTCGATCCTGCTGGTCGACACCTACGACAGCCTCGACGGCGTGCGCAAGGCGATCGAGCTCGGGCCGCGGCTGAAAGGCGTGCGGCTCGACAGCGGTGACCTGGCAGCGCTGGCCTTCGAGGCACGGCGCCTGCTGGATGCCGCCGGCCTGACCGAGACGCGCGTGTTCGCCTCTGGCGATCTGGACGAGAACCGCATCACCGAGCTGCGAGCGGCGGGCGCGCCGATCGACGCCTTCGGCGTCGGCACGCGGCTGGCAACCTCGTCCGACACGCCGTATGTCGGCGGTATCTACAAGCTGGTCGAGGTGGAGGAGAACGGCCGCGCCGTACCGCGCTTCAAGGACAGCCCGGGCAAGACGACCTACCCCGGCAAGAAGCAGGTCGAGCGGCGGCTGAGCGGCGGTCGGATGACCGCCGACCGGGTGCTGGCGCACGGTGCCGCCGGCGGCGACGGCGAGCCGCTGCTCGAGCAGGTGATGCGTGACGGCGAGCCGGTGGCGGCTCGCGGGCTGAGCGAGGCGCGGCGGCACTGCCGGCGCGAGCTGACACGGCTGCCGGAGGAGCTGGCCACCCTGGCGCCGCCGCCGCGCGCCTACCCGGTCCAGATCGACCGGTCGCTCGAGCGGCTGCTTGAGCGCGAGCGCTCGCGGGTGGCGGCGCAGAGCCCCAGCCAGGGGAGCGGCTAAGGGCAGGCTAGGCCACGCCCCGCGGTCCGAGAAAGAAGCCCAGCTCCTCGAGGTTGAGCCGCAGATCGACGTTCTTGGTCTGCACGCGGGGGTCGAGCTTGAGCCGCACCGGGGCGAAGTTGAGCACCGCCCGTACGCCGGCGTCGGCTAGCGCCGTGTAGTTGCGCTGGGCCGCTTCGGCCGGCACCGTCAGCACGCCGATCTCCGAGCCGGTGTCGGCGACCACCGCGGCCAGCTCGGCGATGTCGTGCACCTGCAGGTGGCCGACGGTCGAGCCGATCTTCTGGTGGTCGTTGTCGAAGCCCGCAACCACCGTGTAGCCGCCGTCGTTGAACCCGATGTGGCAGGCCAGGGCGCTGCCCAGGTTGCCCATGCCGACCACCACGATGCGGTGCGGCCGGTCGAGGCTCAGCAGCCTGGCGAGCCGCGCGCTGAGCTGCGAGACGTCGTACCCGACGCCGCGGATGCCGAACTCGCCGAACTGGGTCAGGTCCTTGCGGATCTGGGTCGCCGACAGCCTGAACTGCTTCGCCAGCTGCTTCGACGACACGCGCTGGACCCCGCTCTGCTCGAGCCGGCGCAGACAGCGCAGGTAGATCGACAGCCGGTTGAGGGTCGCCGGAGGGACAGCGGCGGAATCGGGCATCGGCGGTTGCTCGCGTCGGTCGGTGGGCGCCTCCCGGGCGTGCTCAGGACGGCAGCGAGCGCGAGGCCTGGGCGATCCAGTCGAGCAGCCGCCCGGGCACGAGACCCAGCAGCAGGCTGCCGGCGGCGGCCAGCACCGCCGCCAGCCCGCCCCAGCCGTCAGCCAGGCGGGCGGTGGGCTGCCGGACCTCGGGCTGCATGTAGAGGCTGTAGATCACGCGCAGGTAGTAGTAGACACCGACCAGGCTGGCCAGGATGCCGACCACCGCCAGCCACAGCTGGCCGGCGCGGATGGCGTGGGAGAACACCAGGTACTTGCCGACGAAGCCGAGGGTCGGCGGGATGCCGCCGAGCGACAGCATGCAGGTCGCCAGGCAGGCGCCGAGCAGCGGGCGGCGGTAGCCCCAGCCACCGAGGTCGGCGATCAGGTGCTGCTCTCCCGGCGCGGGGTAGAGCATGCCGACCACCGCGAAGGCACCGGCGTTCATCAGCGCGTAGGCCAGCAGGTAGGTCAGCACCGGCTCCCACGAGCTGCCGTCGAGCGAAGCCAGCGGGATCAGCAGGTAGCCCATGTGGGCGACGCCCGAGTAGGCGAGCATGCGCTTGATATCGGTCTGCACCAGCGCCATCAGGTTGCCGGCGACCATCGACAGCACCGCCAGGCCGGCCACCAGGTCGGCCCAGCGCTCGGCTTCTACGCCCGCCGCGGCCACCGTCAGCAGCCGCACCAGAACCACCGCACTGGCGGCCTTCGGCGCCACCGACAGGAAGGCGACGAACGGCGACGGCGCGCCCTGGTAGGCGTCCGGCGCCCAGGAATGAAACGGTGCCAGGCTCATCTTGAAGGCGAAGCCGGCCACCAGCAGCAGCATGCCGAGGGTGACCAGCCAGGGGTGCCCGACGGTGCCGCCGGCGAGCGCCGCCGCGATGCGGTCGAAGCCGGTGGCACCGGTCTCGCCGTAGATCAGCGCGATGCCGTACAGCACGAACGCGCTGACGAAAGCGCCCATCAGGAAGTACTTGAGCGCCGCCTCGGTGGCGATAGCCACGCGCCGGTGGTAGCCGGCCAGGCTGTAGAGGCAGATCGACAGCAGCTCGAGGGCCAGGAACAGGGTGAGCAGCTCGCGCGCCCGCACCATCAGCAGCAGCCCGGCGGCGCACCACAGCAGCAGGGCGTGATACTCGCCGCC